>CAZRXW010000006.1:0-47930 GCA_964604195.1 uncultured Bdellovibrionales bacterium | reverse complement strand
CCGGCATGGCCGGCAAAAAGAAAGCCACCAGACCTCAGTCTGGTGGTTGGTTACTGCTTAGGTACACAGCAAGAGAGTCATCTCTTGCTGTGATCGCTCTATCAAAAAATCACTACGCCTATAATTGAAGAAGGTCAGCTTTACTTGGGGGGGGTGGAAGTTCTCGTGATGTTTCACAAGCCTGACTTGATGAGGTAGTAGCGGCTACAGCGTTTTCCTACTGGGACTGCTTTCTCTCGATTCTCGTAGAAGATTGAATCCCACCACTAGTACGGTGACTATGATAAGGAGGAAACCAGTGAGGTAGTAGAGAAGGCGCAAGATCAGCATGCTCATGACACAGTCTCCTTATGGGTTTTTCAAGAAAGAACAATACAGTGGTATACCATAGGTAGGGATAGCTGGCAAGGATTCTGGAGTGTTCTTAGTTTGATTTTTTCCTTTTATCGGGCTAGACTACCACGAAGTTCTTTTGCGGTTTCTGACTAGCCTATGTGGAGGTAACTCATGAGTTCTCATCAATGGACGCCAAGGGTGCGGTACACCATTATCCGCGGATCGTCTCAGTGGATGTCAGAAATGGCCTTCGTAATTCAGATCGGTGACGAGCGGCTTGTGCTACGGGTGAATGTCGAGTCAACTACTCCTCCTGATGAGGCTCCCATGCGCATGTTCTTGGGGCGAGTGGTTGCTGAGAACCCTCATTACCCCGGCATCTCTGTATATGGTTCCTACGACTTGCGCTTTTCCCAGCCCAACTGGCTCGTCTTGGGGAAACACTGATGTGGTTGGTAACGGATGTTTGAAGCCTCTGGATCCGGAAGGGATCTGGAGGCGCTTTCTTTTAGAAGAATTATCTGAGTTTGCTTTACTATAAAAAATAGAGCAAAATAGTAAAGTAATTTATCTCAATTTTTCTTATGTCACAATTACCGAAGAAGGCGCTCGTACTGGGAGTGCTAGGAATAGCAGCGTTGGTTGCTGTGGTCAAATTTGTTTTACCAATGGAAAAGGAGAAGGATATGGCGCCAACTGATACAGGCAAAAATCCTGAACCAAAACCAATGACAGAAAAAACGACTGCAGCACCAGTGGTACCAGCAGCTAAGGACGTAGCGATCAAGACTTCCTATGCTAGTCCAGCAGGGACAGATGAAGTTGGCTTTACGCTCTCGGTGGATGCCATGGGAACAATTATCGGGGCGAAGACGGATGTTTTGACAGCTCATCCTATTTCCAAAAAGCGACAAGAAGCTTTCGCTGATGGACTGCTTCCAGTGGTAAAAGGGAAGAAACTTTCTGAACTTTCCTCGATCGATAAGGTTGGAGGATCTTCGCTTACCACCAAAGCGTTCAATGATTCTTTGGATGAACTTAAGGCACAGCTCTAAGAAAGAAGCGTGTTTGAGATAACGAAAGGAGTTGGCTCTTGGTCAACTCTTTTTGTTTGGCTGATTGCTGGTGTCGGGGGTATACTAAAAAGAGAATAAACACAAAAATACTATGCGTGGTATCCCTCGAGCTATTGTCGCTATCGCGACGATCATTGTTTTGACTGGAGCGGTGTTTTACTTTTACGCTGAGCGGCTCTGGCATGGTTTCTTTCCAGTGGCTGAGGCACCCGCGCTACCGCTTGCTCCTATAGCTCCAGCGAGGCAGCCTCATGAAGTAAACGCCGAAGTAACGTATGATGTTCCCGAGGCAAGTGTCGAACACCATGTGCGGTTTACGCTTCTTCTTGATGCGGATGAAGCCATTACAGGCGTAAAGATGGTAGAGCTGCCTAAGGAGGAATCATCAGAAAAACAAACAGAGTTTGCAAATAATCTGACCGTGATGATTAAAGGTAAAAAACTGGCTGAGTTACATCAAGTTGATAAGGTTGGAAAATCAACCCTTACAACGGATGCTTTCAACAGTGTTATTGATGAACTCAAAGCTGGACGATAGCGATGCATGCAATCTTTTTCTTTTGAGAGTCTAGGAACTCACTGGTCTATTGATATTGACGAAGCAACGCTCCGTGACGGTACTCGTGCGGAGGTGTTATCCTTTCTTCAAGATTTTGAAAGGCGTTTTTCTCGTTTTCGTCTGGAATCCGAAGTAAATGCTTGGCGACAAGCCACAGCTGGGAAATACACCATCTCTCCTGATCTCAGGATACTCTTGGCACGAGCTGAAAAATTAAGAGAGCTGACGGAGGGGAGGTACGATCCGGCAGTAGCTGGACTTCTTGAAAGGGCTGGCTATGGAGTAAAACTTTCCAATAATTCTTCTGAGGTCCCAGAGCAGTTTATCTTGCCAAAGTGGCGGCTTGAAGGGGAGTCAATTGTCATTGATGGGCCACTCGTTTTTGATTTGGGTGGGATGGGTAAGGGATACGCTATTGATGCGGTAGCCAGGATTTTGAGAGAGAAAGGGTATTGTTATTTTCTCGTGGAAGGCGGAGGAGACATGTACGGTACCACCAAACGTGATGGCAAACCTTGGCAGGTAGCTATAGAGTATCCTGGGCAGCCTGATACAGCTCTCGGGAGTGTAGATCTTGATCACAGTGGGCTAGCGGTATCAGATCGTTTTCGGCGGCGTTTTGGTCGCTGGCATCATGTAGTTGATCCTTTGACCAAACAAGCAGTTGATCTCATTGATGGTTGTGCAGCCTTGGCTCCTTCAGCCTGGGATGCTGATTCATTAACGGCAGGTATTTTTCTTGGCAAGAGAGATACTTATCCAGGTTTGGCCCAGGCCTTTACGGGGGAATATCTCGTTACTCTTCCTGGGGGATATTTAGAACGGAGCCTTCATTGGCCAGGGACTCTCTTCGTGGAGGCTTGAGAAGATCTTTGGGGAAAGTACATGTTTTCGAGCGTGTTTTTATGTGACCATTTGACAGATAATTTTATATGAAAGTATAATTCATTATGAAATATCAGTAAACAATAAAATTATGGAACTGCTCACTCAAAAACAGAAGATTGTGCTTCAGGCTATCAAGCAATTTTTTACGGAGCATGGCGAGATGCCCACGGTACGTGAAATCAAAGAAGAGAGTGGGAAACTTGGACTCAAGCTCAAGAGTTTGCGGAGTTTCTTTCTCTATCTCAATGCTCTTGAGGAGAAAGGCTATATCGAGCGGACGAGTGAGGATCGGGGGATACTCCTCAAAGGGGTAAGTCAAGATAATTTTATTCAGGTGCCTGTCTTTGGGGCGGCGAGTGCTGGGGCGGCTGTAATGTTTGCGGACCAGTACATAGAGGGATATCTGCGTGTATCCAAACGACTCGTGAAAGACAAGAACGTCTTTGCTGTGCAGGTTTCTGGTACTTCAATGAATCGTGCCAAAGTAAACGGCAAGACTATCCAAAATGGAGATTTTGTTTTGGTTGATGCTGATGTGAAGGAATACAAAAATGGTGATCGAGTGCTGGTGGCTATCGATGGGCTCGCTACCGTCAAAACGTATCGCTCATTTGATGGGAAAACTATTGCCCTTCTTCCAGAATCAGATGATAGACGTCACCAGCCCATCTTTCTTACTGCGGAGGATAATTTCGTTATCAATGGCAAAGTGGTTGATGTTCTCAAAATGCCGAGGGGATAGGTATTGATTGATGAAAATAGCTGGGGAGCGGGTGTTTTTAGGAGTGGTGTATACTAGATGAGTAAAATCTTTAATCTTTTTTATGAATGAGCTTCAAGCAAAGATGCTCAAGTCTTTGGCTCTTGTAGCCATTGCCTTGGCAGCGGTGGGGTATGCGTATACCTACTCGCGCGAGATTAATCGACAGTATCCAGCTCGGACTTTTTCTGTGGATGGATCAGCAGAGATTGATGTAGTGCCTGATGTGGCCGTCTTCTCAGTGACTGTTTTGAGTGAAGGCGATAAGAATATTGCTGCTATTCAGAAGACAAATAGCGAAAAGATGAACGCCATTACGGAGTTTGCGAAGGAGCAAGGCATAAAGGAGAGAGATCTCAAGACTCTCCAATATAACCTCAACCCCCGCTATGGGAGTACGATTTGTACTCCAGCCGGATATTGTCCACCAGCGACTATTGAGGGATACACACTCACCCAATCACTTGAGATAAAGGTGCGAGATACAGAGATGTTGAGTAATCTCTTTTCTGGGGTAGTTGAAAAGGGGGCTAATACCGTCTCCGATGTACGTTTCGTCCTTGATGATGACACTGAGGCTAAGAATGAGGCTCGTGAAGAAGCTATTGCCAAAGCCAAGGATAAGGCTAAGGCTATTGCTAAAGCTGCTGGGTTTCGTCTCGGTGAGCTTATTACTCTTTATGAGTCGTCTGATATTGCCCCAATGCCTTACTATGATGCTATGGGTGGTGGGGCCGCCATGGAGCTTTCTGCCAAGGCAGCTCCGAGTATCCAGCCTGGTACCCAACCGACCAAGGTTATGGTAACTCTTACGTACGAAGTGAAGCGGTAAGGCTGATTTACGTAAAAAGAGGAGCTAATGTATGTTAGCTCCTCTTTTGTTCGGGAGGCTACCTTCTTGACAAAAAACTGTTTTTTGCAAGAAAAAACTTTATAATGAAGACGTAAAATTGATGGTTCTTTGATAGAGCGGCTCGCGGTCGATAGCTGCTTTTTTTGTTCTCTAATTTAAAAATATTTTATGAAAACATTTCTTACTCTCTTAGGAATAGTGTTCGTTGCTCTCGGGTTACTTGGATTTATCAGCGACCCTGTGCTTGGAATTTTTGCAGTAGATACCATGCATAATGTGGTGCATATTTTTTCTGGAGTGATGGCTCTCGCTGCGGTCGGAGCCGGAAAGGATATGATGAGACTTTATGCTCGAATTTTTGGACTCGTCTATGGATTAGTGGGGGTTATAGGATTTGTTATGCCGGGCGATATGGTGCTGGGATTTTTTGAGGCCAATTTGGCCGACGATCTTCTCCATGTAGCTTTGGCTGCTCTATTGCTGTATTTCGGTTTTGTTCAAAAGGAAGCTGAAACCGACCCGCTAGCTTAGCTGGATAAAAAAAGCGAAATACGTCAGGTTGCCTCCTGAGGAAAGATTGAAGAAGGGATGACCCTCTCAGTGGGCGTTATTCTCTTTTATACAAAAAAATGTACAATGGGAGACAAGTTAGTTTAACAACTGACTGAAATCTTCCAACCTTTTCCGGGAGTCCGAAATGGAGACTGTGACTGTTTCTGGCTGGTTTGTTGACTGGCTCATAACTGGCCTTTCGGGGGCAGCGTGGTGGCAAATCATCAT
Source organism: uncultured Bdellovibrionales bacterium (assembly GCA_964604195.1). Lineage (GTDB taxonomy): Bacteria > Patescibacteriota > Minisyncoccia > Moranbacterales > UBA1568 > SSEF01. Next base: position 42,678 of record CAZRXW010000006.1, on the reverse strand, counting down.
CTTCACTCTGGTGATGACTCACATCACCATTGCGGCGGTGACCATCTTCCTGCACCGCTCACAGGCGCACCGCGCACTTGAGCTGGGGCCGGTACCGTCGCATTTCTTCCGCTTCTGGCTCTGGCTTACGACAGGAATGGTGACCAAGGAATGGGTTGCTATTCATCGCAAGCACCATGCCAAATGCGAAACTATTGATGATCCGCACAGTCCGCAGACGCGTGGCATCAGAACGGTGCTCCTGCAGGGGAGTGAGTTCTATCGAAAGGAGGCAAAGAATCAGGACACAATCGGGAGGTATGGCCACAACACGCCGGACGACTGGATCGAGCACAATCTCTACAGCCGCTTTATCTGGCAGGGGGTTGGGCTAATGCTCATGGTGGATCTCCTCCTCTTTGGAGCCATTGGGGCCACGGTCTGGGCAGTGCAGATGCTGTGGATTCCAGTGACGGCAGCCGGCATCATTAATGGCCTTGGTCATTACTGGGGTTATCGCAACTTCGAGACCAGAAAGCCGGATGCTTCCACCAATATCTTTCCGTGGGGAGTAATCATTGGCGGAGAAGAGCTTCACAATAATCACCATGCCTATCCAACGTCAGCTCGGCTCTCCGCCCATTCGTACGAGTTTGATATCGGGTGGCTCTACATTAGGCTACTAGAGACAGTGGGGTTGGCGAGGGTGAAGCATGAAATTCCAAGGCTGTGGGTGGATGCTCAAGCCACTCCCTGTACGCTTGATGCTCTTCTAGCGATTCAACGAGCCAATCCGCACGTGATGGCAAAGTTTAGTCAATTGCTGAAGCGGCGGAAAGGTCTCCCAGAGGGCGTAGAAGGGCTGCGTTTCCGTCTGACTGCCCTGTGGCGATCTCCCGAAGGGAAAGAGAGACTCTTGGAGCTTTTTCGGGAATGGTGCCGTGACGCCGAGCGTATCCCAAGACTTCGTCAGTTTGCGTGGCGACTAGCTCGGTCTCGGCTCAAGTCTTGATCGAAGGAGCCTGAAAAGAGGGTGGAGCGATCCGTGTATCGCTTCACCTTTTTGTTTTTATACCGCTGTCGTTGCCATTGGCACCTCGATGAGGAGGATGCGACTTTTAGTTTTGGCAGTGAAGACTATTTTTTCTGTTTCGGTAATACCGATGGCATCACGCCTTCCGAGAGTTTGATCGCTTATGTTGATAGTACCCTCAATAACCATGAGATACGGGCCATTTTTTTGGTTGGAGAAGGTGTAGGTAGTATCTTGCTCTGCATCGAGACTACGAAGAGAGAGAAAAGCATCCTGATGAATTATAAGCGAGTCGTTGTGTCCATCGTGCGAAACAATGAGTTGCCAGTCTTTCTTTTCTTGAACCTGATCAAAAGACTTTTTATCGTAATGAGTAGGATACCGATATCTCGGGTTTCGATCCAAATTTGGAAGAGAGTGAGTGCTTCGGTTTTTGAGGCATTGAATTCCAAGTGGGCCACATAAGATCTGGCTGACATCAACTGTGCTGATCTTACCAGTGTTATGCTATGAACCCCAGTATTATCCTGATGCTCCACGGCACCAGAGAGAGGGATAATGATGATTTCCATATTGCTATGGCTATGGGTGTCGAAACCACTTCCCCGGGAGTGATAGTATTATCGTTGATTATTCGGAGCGTGCCAAAACCTATCAGATCAGGGCGGTAGAAATAACCAAAACTGAAGCTGTGATAGGTATCGAGCCAGTCCCAGGTAATGTGACCTCGCTCGGCAGCGGGGAAAAGTTGGTAAGGCATAGCATGCTTTATTTTTAGGTCGTCACAGGAACTTTTTTCTCCCTGAAGCAAGATAGCTTCGCGGTCGCACAAAAGTTCCCGATAACATCCTTTGGCAATATTGTGGAATAAAACAAAATGTGGTCCCTATAGGGTACCACATTTTGTATTGAGATCAGAAAAGTTTATGAGAGGTGTTGGCTAACAAGCTTGGTCATCTCAAACATTGAAACCTGAGACTTTCCTCCGAAAACAATCTTGAGCTTTTCATCAGCGTTGATGTTACGCTTATTCTGACTATCCTGGAGACCGTGTTCCTTGATGTAAGCCCAGATTTTTTTGGTTACTTCCGATCGAGGCATCGGACCTTCTCCCACGACTGCTGCGAGCTCAGCGCTCAGCTTCATCGGCTTCATAAATGCCGCATTGGTCATAAGTTTCATCATTACCTAATTAACTACTCCTCTAGGGTACACGACTCTCAAAAAAGCGCAAGAGGGCTTTATCTGAGAGAGAAAGAGGGCGGAAAGGGCGGGATTCGAACCCGCGAGAGCGATTAAGCCCTGCCACGTTAGCAGTGTGGTGCCTTCAACCAGCTCGGCCACCTTTCCATTTACTACGCTCCTTACCTTAGCATGAGTGAGGGGCATTATCAAGAATGTCTAGCGGGCGATTACTACTCCCCAAACTTTGTTCACTCCAGCCTGTTTTAGGGCTCGAGCACACTCATCGAGAGTGGTACCGGTAGTGGCGACATCGTCTATGAGCCAGATATATTTCCCGAGGAGTGGTCCCGCTACCTCAAGATCAACCAGAAAGGCATCTTTTAAATTTCTAATCCGCTCCTCCTTGGTGTCAGTTTTCATTTGAGGTTTGGTGAGTCGTATTCGTTTGAGTCTTTCGGTATCGATAGGGATGTGTATGCCCCCAGGAGTGAGTCTTTCTTGGAGTATTTCAGCAAGCAGGCAGGACTGATTAAAACCACGATAGCGAAGCCGTCTCGGGTGCAGTGGTACGGGGATGATGAGATCTGGGAGGGGGAGGGAATGGTGATGGAGACTTTCTTCGAGAAGGAGAACGAGTGGCTGAGCTGCTTTTTGAAGAAAACGATATTTGAGAGCGTGGATGAGGGCAGATACAAGTCGAAAATGATATATCCTAGCCACAAAAAGGCCATCGAGGGCAGTGTGGGAGGAACATTTTTTACACGTGGCCCCATTCGGACTAAAGGGTGCTTTGCAAATAGGGCAAACTTGGTAATCTGGCTCTGGCACTTGTGAGAGACAATTTTTGCAAGCCAGCACCCCTTCCTGGCCACAGCCAAAACAGGTCAGTGGGAAAACTAAATCAAAGATGTGTGACCAGAAATAGACCCATTTACTTTTCAATGCTGATGGTCCCATGCTGCAGAGTGAGAGTAATTTTTTTGGATATCGGAGACTTCATCAGCATCTGAGCTATGATGAATTCAATAGTGTCGCGGATAATTTTTTTGATAGAGCGAGCCCCTTGTTTTCGCTCGAGAGCTATTTTGACGAGATGGTCAAGAACGATTGGTCTTATAGTAAGGTGAATACCTTGGGTAAGGAGACGCTTTTGGAGAGAGAAAAGCTCTTGGCGAGCAATTTTCTTCAGAGACGATCCACTGAGAGGTTCAAATACGAGTATTTCATCTAGCCTCGCAATGAGTTCTGGACGTATTACTTCTTTGAGTTCTTTAAGGACGTTATTTCGAATAGCTTCAAAGGCTAGGTCTCTTGCTTGATGAGAAGCTGATGCAAAGCCTATTTTTGCTGCCTGATTAAAGCTTTCGGTGCCGATATTTGAAGTAATGAAGATAAAGGTATTACGGAAGGAGACCTGCCTTCCTTCGGCATCGGTCAGTACGCCTTCATCAAGAATTTGAAGGAGAAGATTGGCAACATCGGGGTGTGCTTTCTCAATTTCATCAAAAAGGATGATGGAATAGGGTCTGCGTCTGACAGCTTCAGTGAGTTTTCCGCCATCACCATAGCCAATGTAACCTGCAGGGGCACCGAGGAGTTGGGCGGTGGAATGACGTTCCATGAATTCGCTCATATCAAGGCGAATGAGGGATTGTTCGTCACCAAAAAATTCTCGAGCAAGCACCTGAGCAAGATAGGTTTTTCCTACCCCAGTTGGACCCATGAGAAAAAATGATCCAAGTGGTTTTCTTGGGTCTCGAATAGAAGAAAGTGATCTGGTGATGACACGAAGCACAGTTGTTTGCACCTCGCTTTGGCCAATGAAAAGCTGCTGAAGGGTTTTTTCAAGACGTTTTACTTTGGTCGCAGGGACTTCGTGACCTAGCTGCTCTTTGGGGATGCGAGTTATATTAGCTAGTACAGTGATGAGGTCATCATGAGTAACTTCTGGAAGATTGGATTCATTGGTGTTGTTTTCAAGGGTTTTCTCGAGCGTTTTTACGGTTGTGCGTTGCAGCATTTGGAGTTTTTTCTCGAGAGCCAGTGCTTGATCATAGGATCCTTCTTCAATCAGATCAATCTTTCGTCTTTCAAGTGAAGATACCTTTTGTTCGAGTGAGTGAAGGGGTGAAGGAGTCTTTCGATATTCGTGGCGACTACGGACTAGTGCCCCAGCCTCATCTATGAGATCAAGAGCCTTGTCGGGAAGAAAACGCTCGGGGATAAACCTCTCTGAAAGAGTGACAGTTTCTTCAAGGATAGGTTGGGGAAAAACAACACGATGATAGGCCGTGTAGTAGGGTGCAGCAGCTGAAACGATAGCTTGGGCTTCACTAAGGGTAGGCTCTTTGATAAGGATGGTTTGGAATCGTCGATCAAGTGCGGCATCTTTTTCGAGATGCTTCTTGTATTCACTTAGGGTAGTAGCTCCGATGCATTGAAATTCTCCTCGGGCGAGAGCGGGCTTGATGATGTTGGCAGCGTCAAGTCCCCCTTGAGTATTTCCAGTTCCAACTAGAGTATGTATTTCATCAATAAAGAGGACAACCTTACCATGATTTTTGACCTCTTTGAGAAGTTCTTTGAGCCTGTTTTCAAATTCGCCACGAAAGCTGGTGCCTGCAACTAAAAGAGCGAGGTCAAGGCTGCGGATAGATTTTCCATGGAGAAGTGAGCCTACTTTCCCTGATTGGATGCGAGTAGCAAGCGCTGTGACGAGAGCTGTTTTTCCTACACCTGGTTCACCGATGAGGAGAGCATTTCGTTTTTCTTTACGTCCGAGAATCTGCATAAGCCGTTCCAATTCTCGCTCCCGACCAATAATAGGAGCGGGGCTTTTCTCAGCCTCTCTTTCGAGATCGACGGTGTACTGATCCAAGAGGGGGGTGGTGCTTCCATCTTGATTTTCCGTAGCAGAAGTGTCCGACATTTCAAACATTCGTGCTATTTGAGGAAATTGCTCAAAGTGGAGATGAGACTCTATAAGGGTATGTATTTTCTCTTGGTCGATTTCAAATTCTTGGAGGAGATTTTGGACAAATGCATCTTCAGAAAGAAGGAGAGCACCCATGAGATGTTCGGTACCTACGTAGGGGTAGTCGTTTTCACTAGCAATGAAAAAGGCACGCTTGATAACTTCTTGGATTTCAGAGGAGAGAGGAAGTGATAATCCATTTTTTTTCTTTTGAAGCGATCGGGCATCCTTCTTTAGGCAGCTTTTACCAAGGGTATCCTTTTTTAGGCCAACATTTTCCAGGAGGATGCTACCAAGGCTACCGTTTTCAAGAGCAATAGCAAGAAGCAAATGGCGAGATTCAATACTGCTACTTTTTGTATAGAGAGCGATATCCCGAGCCTCCTTGAGCGTATGGCGAGCATGGAGGGAAAGATAGCGACTAATGGGGGAGGAAAAAATCATAGACATTTTATGGTACGTGGTTTAGGTAGGTACGTCAAGTAAGATCAGTGATCACCGTTATTGTAGCAATAGTATAACAGGAAGGAGGTAGTCTTTGCGGGCATTTTTTAGGAGTCTATGATAAAATGGAAGAGAAAATTGTTTGTATGTTCAGTTTTTCAAACAAAACCTATCTTGGTGTTGATTTTGGTACCTCCTCTATCAAAGTGGTTGAGCTTGTTGTAGAAAAAAGAGAGCCAGTACTCCTCAACTATGGGGAAATAAATTTGTCTGTTCTTGAGGCGTTACGAGGTAATGATCAAGGCGACTACGATGCTCAAATAACGATTTTTCTTCGGGCTCTTTTAGAAAAGGTTAGTCCAAAGACGAAAGAGGTGTATGTGGCCATGCCTGCTTTTATTGGGTTGGTCTCTTTGGTTGACTTTCCTCAGATGAGTGAGAAAGAACTAGAAAGTGCTATCCAGTTTGAGTCGCATAAGTATATTCCTTCCTCTCCCCATGAAGTGGCTCTTTCTTGGGAAGTGGTAGGTGAACGGATGGTGCTTTCTGAAGAAACTGGTAATCAGGTTAAGAAATTGGAAGTGCTTTTGGTGGCAGCGCTGAATAAAGAAGTTGAACGTTACGAGAGTTATATTCGTTCAGTAGGGTATGATATGCAGCTGCTGGAGCTAGAAACTTTCTCTATGGTTCGTTCGACGGTCCATGATCCAGAAGGAGCTTATCTGGTTATTGACATCGGTTCACAGGCTACGAACTTTGTTTTGGTGGAGAGTAAACTGGTAAAGATGAACCGTAATTTGGATGTTGGAGGGCGTGATATTACTCGTACTCTTATGGACAGTTTAAATATAAGTTTTGATCGAGCAGAGTCCCTTAAGAAAAGTTCTAAGGATTTTCTTACACAGGCTGAGTCTAGGATAACTTTTTTGCCACTTGAGATGATTGTGAGTGAGGCAAGGAGAATGCTTCAGTCACGAGAAGTAAAAAATCCACAAGCAAAAAAAATTCGTGGTATAATTCTTTCTGGTGGTACAGCTGGTATGGTTGGGTTGTCGCAATATTTTGAAAGTGTCTTAGGGATACCAGCAGCGGTAGCTAATCCATGGAGTGGTATACGGCATGATCAGAAATTGCAGTCTGCTATTCATCGAATGGGCACTTCCTACTCTGTAGCTCTTGGTCTCGCCCTAAGGGGTGTGGAGCGCCGAATTCAAATACCAACGTCTAAAGAATCAATACGGTATTGGTTCAAATGGATGAGGGAAAAAATGAATATGAAAATTGGAGGATAAAATATCCGTAAAAATAAAAAGTGTGTCAGGCATAAATCTTTCTCAATCAATACAGGGGAAACAGGCTCAAGCCCAAGTCAAGTTTTTTGATAGGGGTCTTATTATTGGTGTTGTTATTTTAGTACTGCTTGTCATTATCACAGTAGCAAGTCGTTGGTATGTTGGCGCCCTAGAGAAAAAAATGATAGAGCTTGATACGCTCATTACTCAAAAGAAAACTGCTCTTAAGGGGCAATCAATAGATCGACTGGTTGACTTTTCTGATCGGATGTCGACCATAGGTGATCATATACAATCAGAACCCAACCCGGCGGATATTCTTGGATTGATCGAAGAAAATACCTTGGCTTCTGTTCGATTAACAAACTTTCGGTATAACCGAACTAATCATCAAGTTTTAGTTGAAGGCGTAGCGCGGTCTCTAAAAGAAATTGCTCAACAGATGCTTGTTTTCAAACGTGTTGATGTAATAGAAAGTGTTCGCGTAGAGAGCATTGTGTATGATGAGTCTGGCACTATTAAGTTTTCGCTTGTGGTTCAAGAGAAAACAGTAAATTCTACCAATCCATAATTACTCATGATTCTATGGGTCTTAAGTTACTCGTTTTTCCTGCCATCATTAGTCTTTCTCTTATCCTAGCGGTGATGTTTATTCAGCCGGATGTTATGAGTATTTTGGAACAACGAGAAATTGAATCAACGAAGCAGGACGCTCTTTCAAAAATAGAGATGGTAGCAAAGAATATCCAGAGCATGTCTTCATCGCTTGATTCAAAGAAGGAAGCAGAACTGCTTATAAAGAGGTATTACCCAGAGAGAGTGGATCAAGAACGAGCAGTGGATATGGTTAATTTTCTTGCTCAACAGTCAGGAGTGATAGTTACGAAAATTTCTTTAGTTGAACAGGAAAATAAAAAGAAAGCTCCTTCGCAATCTCATGGAGAGGGAACGTCAGGGAGTGAGGAGATTGATATCCTTAGTACTACCGAACCAGCGGTCGAGCCGCCGAAGAGCTACAAGGTAGACGTGATCGTTATGGGTACTTATGATGGTATTCGAGGTTTTTTTGAACGACTGTATCGGACTGATCGTCTGAGAGTGATGAATTTTTTCTCTATCCAGGAAATTTCGCTGAAAACAGAAAAAGAAGGAGAGTCTATACCTGATAATTTCCTTGAAGGATCTATATCGTTTGATTTTCGTTATGTGGCCCAAAAGCGGGCTGGCAATGTGCTCCATCACCCGCTCTTTCAGTCGGAATCGCTTGATTATTCGACTGCTAACCAACTTGCTGACTTTATTAATAGTCCAGTGAGTGATTTAACGGTCCCTACTACGGGACGTTCTAATCCATTTGAAAAAATGCCGTAATTTACCATTTCGGTTGTTGAACATGGATGCCTCATCTTCTTCTACTCAAACAGGTCCTGAGGAGCGTAGCGCTTCGTCAGCAGTGCAGTTGCAGTCTGGATCTGTTCATTCCCCCGTTCTTCCATTCGGGCAAAGCCTTCGGGAGCTTTCTAAAGCGGCTCAAGATATAGGGGTTTCTTTTTTGGCAGAGATGCCTCAGGTGGTTGATAAAACGGTTCTTGCTCTCATTCCGGAGGAAACGGCCATCAAGTATCGTATGGTTGCCTATGAGAAAAAAGACAATGTTTTATTGGTGGCCATGGTGAATCCTCAGGATTTTGAGGCACTCAATGTTTTGCGTTTTATTGCTGAAAAAGAACGTTTAGGAATAGAGGTCTCTCTGTTTTCAGAGGAAATATTTCTCCAGATGCTCAAGCAGTATTCTGGAGTGGACAAGGCTCTGGAAGAAGCTATTCTTTCTTTGAAAAAAGAGCAGGTGCTTGCTGTCAACGAATCAGCTCCGGTAAAAGTTGCGAATGAGCTTTTCCAAGATGCACCTATTGCTAAATTGGTTGACGTTATTGTAAAACATGCTATTGATGGACGGGCGAGTGATATTCATATTGAACCAGTTGACGGGAGTTATCGAGTCCGATTTCGTATTGATGGCATTCTCCGGTCGACACTGATATTTCCCACGGATGTTGGTCGAGCAGCACTTTCGCGTATTAAGATACTTGCCAACCTAAAAATTGATGAGAAACGTAAGCCTCAAGATGGTCGTTTTCGAGTTGTTTTGGAGAATAAGGCAATTGATCTTCGTGTTTCGACGCTGCCGGTCATTGAAGGAGAGAAAGTGGTAATGCGTATTCTCGACAAATCAAACAATATGGCCGATCTTGATATGCTTGGCCTTTGGGGGAGAAACCGAGAGGTGCTAACGAGAAAAATTCGTGAGCCATACGGTATTATCCTTATTACTGGACCAACTGGATCGGGGAAATCCACTACACTCTACGCTTTTCTTTCTATTCTTAATAAAGAGGAAAGGAATATTATCACGCTAGAAGATCCAGTTGAATATTTTATGGATGGAGTTAATCAGAGTCAGATTCGTCCAGAAATTGGCTACTCATTTGCTTCAGGGTTGCGATCAATTTTACGTCAAGACCCCAATGTTATTATGGTAGGTGAAATTCGTGATGAAGAAACTGGTGAACTTGCCATTCACGCAGCGCTCACTGGACACCTGGTCCTTTCTACACTCCATACCAATGATGCTATTAAGGCTCTACCGAGACTTTTGGATATGGGAGCAGAACCTTTTTTGCTGGCAGCATCGATACAAGCTTTGGCAGCTCAGCGATTGGTTCGAAGAATCTGCGCTGAATGTAAAGAGCTGATCAAGCTTACACCAGGAATGGTGAAGCAACTTGAGAGTATTCGTCTCGCTATTGATCCAGCAGAACTAGCAGCTTATGAGCTTACTCAAAATGATCCGATTATTGCGTATCAGGGTAAGGGCTGCAAACAGTGCGGGCACTCTGGATACAAAGGGCGTATCGCTATCTATGAGGTATTTGAGATTACGGATGAAGCTAAGGTGGTGGTAACAGATAAGGCTGGTAATGAAAACGAGCTCAAAAAAGAAGCTCAAAGACAGAGTATGCTTTCTATGAAACAGGATGGTTTTCTTAAGGTACTTAAAGGCATTACCACTATTGCTGAGGTTGAGCGGGTTACCGAGGGTACACTCGTAGATGAAGAGTAGTGAATGAAATAGAAATTAATGGTACAGTGAGGTAGAGAGAAAATACAAATAAACATTTTATGGAGAAACTCGAAGCTGAGAAAAAGCTTAAAGACCTTTTGAATTTTGTTGGTCAGCAAGGTGCTTCTGATTTGCATCTCGTACTTGGCCGATATCCGACACTACGCGTAAATGGCAAGCTTATCCCGCTCACGAAAGAGGGTATTTTGACTGCTCATGATACGAAAGCAATGAGTAACGTGCTTCTGACTGATGACAAGAGAGAAGAGCTTATGGCTGATGGCCAAACAGATCTTTCTTATAGTCCTGATGATAAATCACGGTTTCGTGTGAATATCTTTTTTCAGAAGGGGGCCGTTTCTATTGCCATGCGTTTTGTCTCTAGTAAAATTCATACTCTCGAAGAACTTGGACTTCCTAATTCACTATACAGTTTTACTCAGGCCTCGCAGGGACTCTTTCTTATGACTGGACCAGTGGGTCATGGAAAATCAACAACATTGGCTGCCATGGTTGATTATATTAATCGAACGCAAGAAAAGCACATTGTTACTATCGAGGACCCGATTGAGTTTGTGTATGTCCAGGATCGTTGTATCATTAATCAGCGTGAGGTGGGGAGAGATGCCAAGACTTTTTCTTCAGCACTTCGGGCGGTGCTTCGTGAAGATGTGAATGTAGTGCTTCTTGGAGAGCTTCGAGATTTGGATACTATTGCTACGGCCATGACGGCAGCCGAGACAGGTCATCTTATCTTTGCAACTCTACACACCAATGATGCTCCCCAGACAATTGATCGTATTATTGATGTTTTCCCTGCTCATCAACAGAATCAGATTCGATTGCAGCTGGCCAATGTGCTCTTAGGTGTTGTTTCTCAGCGTCTCTTGCCGCAGCTTTCTGGCGGTCGAGTGCCAGCACTTGAGATTATGTTTATGAATCATGCAGTAGAGAATTTGATTCGAGAAAACAAGACTCATCAGATCGACTCGGTGATTGAAACTAGTCTCAAGGAGGGAATGATCTCACTGGATCGATCACTGGCTGATCTGGTTCGACGGGGAGTGGTCAGTCCTCAAGATGCGATGACTTATGCCAAAAATCGTGATTACTTCAAGATGCTGGTTGGTCGGGTAGAAGTTCAGTAATAACCTTCAGATGGTTTCTTGTAGAGAGTATGAAGTTTGCTTTCCGAGCAAAAAATGAAGCTGGTGAAATAAAAGAGGGGCTCGTAGATGCCGTTTCTCGAGAGCTTGCTATTGAAATTCTTCAGCGTAATGGGCTGATTCCTCTTGATGTCAAAGAGGAGGGTGGCGGTATGCTCTCAATTGTAAAAAGCTTCAAAAGACTTTGGGAGGGAAAAGTGTCGCCTAAAGAAATCATGCTTACTTTTAGGCAATTAGCTACCTTGATTCAGGCAAGAGTTTCGGTGGTGACTTCGCTTGAGACGGTAGCTATGCAGGTAGAAAACAAATACTTTCGACTGGTGCTTATGGAAATTAAGGAGAATATCGAAGATGGTATGTCACTTTCCGAAGCTCTGGAACAGCATCCGCAGGTATTTGATTTTATGGTGGTAAGTGTGGTGAGAGCGGGGGAGGTTTCCGGGACACTGCAGCGATCAATAGAATTCGTTGCAGACAACACCGAAAAGAACTATCAGCTTACTTCCAAGGTGCGTGGGGCGCTTATTTATCCCGCCCTTGTCTTTGGTGTAGCTGGAATTGTTGCTTTCCTGGTGATGACCTTTATGCTCCCAAAAATTTCAGCTTTGATCCAGGATTTAGAAGTGGATGTTCCTTGGTATACGACACTTCTCATGAATATAGGAGCTTTTATGAATGCTTACTGGTGGGTAGTAGTGTTAGCTTTTGGAGGGATTGTTTGGAGTAGTATTTCCTATTTTCATTCTCAGAATGGAAAGAAGGAATGGGACAGATTGGTACTAAAAATGCCAATTTTTAAGCGACTTATCAAGAATGTGTGTGTAGCACGGTTTGCGAGTAACTTTGGATCGTTGATTGATGGTGGAATTCCAGTGGTGCGAGCACTGATAATTACGGGTGATATTGTTGGGAATAATGTTTATACGACTATCATTCTCAAAGCAGCTGAAGAGGTAAAAACAGGCGGGAGTATTAGCTCGGTTTTTTTTCGGTATCCCCAAGATATTCCGACCATTGTGAGTCAGATGGTGAAGATTGGGGAGGATACTGGTACGACCGCTGAGGTAATGGCTGGGGTAGCAAAGTTTTATGATCAGGAAGTGGAGGTGATGACTCGCAATCTCTCAGTGTTGATTGAACCAATTCTTATTTCCCTCCTTGGATTAGGGGTGGGCATTTTGACGATAGGGGTATTGTTGCCTATCTATAATGTTGCAGGACAACTCTAGTATTTTACCCTTGACAAGATCTATTCTTTTACAGAATGTTGGTGTATATTGAAATCGTACAGAAAAAATAAAAACTCAAACAGAAAGGAGGTGAGAATATGAATAAAACATATAAAGGGTTTACCCTTATCGAACTCCTCATCGTGATCGCGATCATCGGTATTCTCGCCTCGATTGTGCTCGTCTCTTTGACGAGTGCTCGTGACAAGGCTCAGATTGCTTCCTATAAGGCTCAGGTTCACTCACTCCAAGCAGCCCTGATTCTTACTTGTGATTCTGATTCTGATGGCTCATTGAGCGCTGCTGAGATTAATGCCCTGTATCCAGCTTCTCCGAAGATGAATGTTGTAGTCGCTGCGGATATAGCTTCAAGTTGTGGTGTTAATGGCGCCGGTACTTTTACTGTCACCACCGAGTCTGTTGATGTTGGGAACTCAGCTGCAGCAGGTTTCTGTGAAACAGCAAGTAGCACTACTCTTCGAGAAACAGGAGTTACTTTCTTGGCAGGTTGCTAACCTTCTTGGTTGAGTGGTTCATTAAGTTTAAACTTGATGAACTCTCTCAGTTAGGAAAATAAAAACAGAGTATGGATTTTTTTCAAAGGAGATCATTTTGGACTTTTTTGCCAAAGAAGAGTAGACATGGCTTTACTCTTATCGAGCTCCTCATCGTGATCGCGATCATCGGTATTCTCGCCTCGATTGTACTCGTGTCACTCGCGAGCGCTCGTGAAAGGGCAAAGGTTGCTGAGTTTAAGGCCGTGGCTCATTCTATGCAAACACAAGCTATTAGTGCCTGTGAGGATGGAGCTCTTGTTCCGGATGACGTGACTGGTTCTTGGGGTGATATTCCAGATTCAATTGATGCAGCTAGTATTAATATTGCGGTCGATAACTGTGCTACCGATGAAAAGACTTTTACTGTAGATGTACTATCAGCTTTCCTTACCACTCCTTGTACAGCAACACTGGAAGAAACAGGAGTGACGGCTTACACGGGTTGTTAATGTGGCATCAATTGATTGTCTAAAAGGGGTTGAAGATGTTTCAATCTCTTTTCTTTTTTTCCAAGGGTGTACTATTCTAGTACTATATGCTTATTTTCTTTTTATTTATCTTCGGACTTATCATCGGAAGCTTTCTCAATGTTGTTGTGTTGCGGGGAGAAGTAGGGGAAAGCTTGGAGGGCCGATCGCATTGTCCCCAATGTAAAACTACAATTAGTTGGTATGATAATATCCCGTTCCTCTCCTTTCTTTTTTTACGAGGGAGATGTCGCCATTGTCAGCAAACAATTTCTTGGCAGTATCCATTGGTAGAGTTTTGTACCGGAAGTGTCTTTGCTTTACTCGGGCGGTCATTTTTTGGATCTCTGGGACTATATACACTGCCTGATATTATTTTTTCTGAAACAGTAGGACTAACCTACCCCGTATTTATACTGGGGCTTTTTCTTATCCTAGCATCCGTTCTGATAGCAATAATAGTCTCTGATATCCGCACCATGACCATCCCTCTCTTATGGCTATTTCTGGCTATAGCACTTGCCTTTGGGATAGTGCTCGCTCGTTTTTTCGCTCCGAATACAATAGAAATTCTTCCTTCATGGCAGAGTATGCTTTGGGGCGGGGGGATTGCCGGTATCCTTTTCTTTGCCCTGGTATTTTTTTCTCACGAAACGTGGATGGGTATGGGAGATGTTTGGATAGCAGGTGTTCTTGGTCTCACTGTTGGGGCTAATCTTCTCTTATTTGCTCTGACGCTGAGTTTTCTTTTGGGAGCCTTAGTTGGTCTTACCTTACTAGGCCTCGAGAAAAAGGGACTCAAAAGTCAGATTCCTTTTGCTCCATTTTTGGTGATAGCTATTTTTCTTGTCTGGCAAATTCAATGGCTTTACCCGGCGTGGCTTGAATATTTTCTCTTGCCACCGATTTCATTCTTCACTTTGTAATGAAGGTGGTACAATAAGAAGAGATTCTTTATGTAGTTATGTATTCTAAAAAGTTGCTTGCTTTCACGCTTATTGAGATGATGGTGGTCATGGCGATTATTGGCATTATCTCAGCCATTGTTACTACTTCGCTATCGTCGTATCGCTCGCTCCGCGAGACAGACAGGTCAAGTCACATTTTTGGCTCAGCTCTTCGTGAAGCTCAGAACTATGCTCTTGCTGGCAGGACTGATGCTATCACGCAGGAAAATTGTTTTTTTGGTATTCGAATTACGAGTGCTACTGGCTACAGTCTCGTAAATTACTATCGATCAAGTGGTAGTTGTTCCAATTTTAATACCGTATCTACCTATACGCTTCCAGCAGGGGTGCAGTTTTCTGGCGTTGCTACCTATCCAACCGTATTTGCCTTTTCTCTCCCGAGAGCTGAGGTGTACACCGGTACAGTGGGTGCTTTGGCATCACTTGAAACGAGTCAGCTTTTTGGTTTTACCAAGTCTGGTCAGACATCATATGTGTGTTTCTATCCTACTGGGAGGGTAGAACAACGAGGAACTCTCAATACCTGTCCTTAGGAAAATATGAATTTTTTGTCCATACTTCAAAAAAAACAACAAGGGTTTACCATTGGAGAGGTAGTGCTTTCAAGTTTTGTTCTCGCTTTTGGATTGACGGCAGTTATTAGTCTCATTGCTGCATCATTTCGGACTACGGTGGAGACAGAACGGCTTATTCTTGCTTCAGAATTGGCTCAGGAAGGTATAGAGCTCACAAGAAATATTCGTGATAACGCCTTGGTGGATAAGGTGGCACTTGATAGTCCTGCAGATGTATTTACCAACTTTCCCAATGGCGCTAATCGCAACTGTACGATTGACTACACGATGAGCACTCTAGACTGTCCAGTGCTAGCTAGTCCACAACTCGGATTTTCTGGAGGGTTTTATCGGCATGGGACAGGTTCTGGGCTCTTTTATCGATTGATCAAGATTAACCATACAGCAGGAAGTGATGAAGCAGTAGTTACGAGTTTTGTAGCTTGGCAAGATCCGGGAGCTAATCTCAATGGTGGCGGAGCCAAAGTCTGGTGTACTCTCGATAATAAATGTGTGTACAGTGAGATTTTGTTAACACAGTGGCAATGATGAGATATCGTATGTCAAAAAGAGTATCTGGGTATACCCTAGTCGAGATTGTAACTGCTTTGGCTGTGTTCACGGTGATTATGCTAACTATGAGTCAGACACTTGGACAGGGGATGCTTTCTTATAAGGAAACAAAGCGGACGCAGGTGAATCTTGAGACGGCTCAATTTGCTCTGGGACTTATTGCCAAAGAGCTTCGCACCTCAAGTGTTGTAGGGAGTTCTGTTACGGACACCTCTTCAACCATCACGTTCTATGATTATTCGCAGAGTCGTTGTATCGAATACGTACTTGATGAGAGTACTGGGCAGATTACTCGACGAGCAACCAGTATTGCTTCTACCGATCCTAATCAAAATCGATCGGATTGTGCTACCTACGCTTTTGCTGGAGCAGCTCAGGTGGTCTTTTCGGGGCTACTCGACCAGTCGGTAAATATTACTCCATCGGTAGCGGCGAGTCCTGATCCATCAGTAGGAAAGATTACGATGGCTTTGACGGTGGGAACTGGTTCAAATGCGAGTACTCTTCAGACGAGTATCTCTTTCCGCGATTATAATTATACTGGTCTCTAGTCTTTTCTTCCTGCTCAAAAAATGCTAGTATCTCCTCTTGATAGAGTTTGACGGACTATATTTATGAAGCCTGACCGAGCTGATGCCAAGAAACGCATCGAACAGCTCACCCAAGAAATCAACTATCATCGTCGTCTATACCATGTTCATGATGCCCCAGAGATATCTGATGAGGTTTATGATTCTCTTTTTCGTGAGCTCGAGGTACTCGAGCAAGAGTATCCAGGTTACAAGCTCCCGACGAGTCCAACTCTCCGTATTGGTGATGAACCGCGGAAATCTTTTCGTAAGGTACGGCATCTCACTAGACAGTGGTCGTTTGATGATGTGTTTGATTTTGCTGAACTGAGAGCATGGGACGAACGATTACGGCGACTTTTGGAAAAGGAAACCGGGAGAAAGTTTCCGTCTCTTGAATACGTTGCAGAGCTGAAGATAGATGGTCTTAAAGTAGTGCTGACCTATGATCGAGGGGTATTGGTTCAGGGGGCAACCCGAGGGAATGGCGAGATAGGCGAGGCGGTAACGGAAAATTTGCGCACTATTGAGGCTATTCCATTGGAACTTACTCGCCCACTTTCACTCACGGCTATTGGTGAGGCCTGGCTTTCCAAGGACGAGTTAGTTCGCATCAATGCAGAGCGAAAAAAGTCTAACGAACCACTTTTCGCCAATCCGCGTAATGCAGCGGCTGGTTCTATTCGTCAGCTTGACTCGCGGATTACAGCAGAGCGGAAACTGAGTGCGTTTATTTATGATCTCGATCGGATAGAGGGAGAGGAAGTACCGATAACTCAATTTGAGGAGCTCAAACTCCTCAAAGAGATTGGATTTCTTGTGAATCCACATGCACGTGTCTGCTCCACTATTGAAGCTCTCCAAACATATTATGAAGAGTGGAATGCAAAACGAGAAAGTCTCCCGTACGCTCTCGATGGTATTGTTATCAAGGTCAATGATGTTTCTTTACATTCGCTTTTAGGGTATACTGGCAAGTCGCCCCGTTTTGGAGTGGCTTACAAATTTCCTGCTGAAGAAGGGACGAGTCAAATAGAGATGATTAGTATTCAAATAGGACGGACAGGAGTGCTGACACCAGTAGCTCACCTGACGCCAGTGATTCTCGCTGGGACAGTCGTTTCACGAGCGACGCTTCATAATATGGATGAAATAGAGCGACTTGATGTGCGAATGGGCGATACGGTAATTGTGCGCAAGGCTGGTGATATTATTCCTGAGGTAGTGTCGGTGCTCTCCAGTCTCCGTAGTGGTAAAGAGGTAGCTTTTGTCCTACCAACGCATTGTCCCAAGTGTGGAACAAAAGTACAGCGGGAGGTGTTGAGTAAGAAGCAGGGAGTAGCGACATACTCGGCTGCTTTCTACTGCCCCAACCAGAAATGTTTCGGTAAAGAACGAGAAGCACTTATCCATGCTGTATCAAGGAAAGGACTCGATATGGTTGGTTTGGGAGAAAAAATTGTCGAACAGCTGATGGATGAGGGGCTTGTCTCGGATCTTGCTGATATCTATGAACTGACAGTGGGTGATCTAGAGCCTCTAGAGCGTTTTGCTGAAAAGTCTGCTGAGAAATTGGTTCAAGCCATTCAGGCCCGCAAAAAAATATCTCTCGATCACTTTCTCTTCGCTCTCGGTATTCGTCATGTAGGGGAGGAGACTGCCGAGCTTATTGCTCGTGAAATAGCAGTGCAGAAAAAAGAAAAAATGATCCACCCGACTACTCTCTTGCACTTGCTCATGAGTTATACTCACGAAGCATGGCAAGTAGTGAAGGGAATTGGCGAGAAGTCTGCCGAAAGTCTCATGGGCTGGTCACAGGAACCTGCAACACAGAAATTATTTGAACGGCTTGATGAAGTCGGATTGCGTATCGAGCTCCCTACTATGAGTCAGGCACCAGGAAAATTTGCTGGACTCACTTTTGTACTTACGGGTGAACTCACTGACTTTACACGTGATGAGGCCAAGCGTAGGATAAAGGAATTGGGCGGCAGTGTTGCCTCGTCAGTGAGTCGCCAGACCAATTTTGTGGTGGTAGGGGCTGATCCAGGCAGTAAATATGATAGAGCCAGAGAGCTAGGCATACCTGTGCTTAACGAGACTGCTTTCCGGGCTAAGCTTACATAATCAAAAACTCTATGTCACTTTCTCGAGAAGAAGTACAACACATTGCTCGGCTTGCTCGCGTCGGACTGACTCCGGCAGAGGAGAGTCGTTTCCAGAAGGATCTTGCTGGAGTCTTTGGTCTTATCGAAGAGCTGAAAGAGGCCAGAGGGGAAGGGATGGAAGTTGATCTTGCTACTCGTGAGACCAATCGGACTCGAAATGATGAGTCTCTTCTTGCGGAAATGCAGGATGATATTACCAAAGGATTTCCGACGAGCAAAGATGGTTTCAATAAAGTAAGGGCAGTATTTTAGCTTTCTTCTATGATTCGATCACTTCATGAAAAAATTCAAAATGGTGAAAAGAAAGCAGTCGACTTGGTTCAGGAGACTTTTGAAATCATAAAGAAGCGTGATGAAACCGTCCATGCTTTTCTTGCCTTACGAGGAGAAGCTGCCTTGAAAGAGGCTGTTGCTGTTGATGATCAGGTAAAGCGAGGAGAGAAAATAGATCTTTTGGCGGGTATTCCTGGAGCGCTCAAAGACAATATTACACTGGCTCATGAGCGGACGACGGCTGGGTCAAAAATCCTGGACAATTACATTGCACCTTACGATGCCGGTACTGTCAAAAAGTTGAAATCAGTCGGAGCAGTGGTAGTTGGTAAAACCAATCTGGATGAGTTTGCTCTTGGTTCATCTACGGAGCAGTCAGCCTATGGTCCTACCAAGAATCCAGTGGATGAAACGAGAGTGCCTGGGGGTACCTCGGGTGGATCGGCAGCTAGCGTTGCTGGATCGATGGTTTCATGGGCCCTTGGCTCTGATACAGGTGGATCTATCCGTCAGCCGGCCTCGTTTACCGGTATCTATGGACTCAAACCGACCTATGGTCGAGTTTCTCGCTCTGGACTGATTGCCGCTGCGTCGAGTCTTGATCAGATTGGTCCTCTGGCGACGAGTATCGAAGATGTTGCTATTGTCCTTTCGCGCATTGCTGGTCCGGATGCACTTGATGCTACTACCGAAAATAAGCCCGTTCCACGGTATGAGGATGAACTTACCAAAGATATCCGGGGCAAGAAAATTGGTTTGCCTAAGGAATATTTTTCAGCCGCTCTCGACAGTCGGGTGCGTGAGCGAGGAGAAGCTATTATTGAAAAGTTCAAATCACTTGGAGCAGAAATTGTTGAGCTTGAGCTCCCCAATAGTCGTTTTGCTCTCCCGGTATACTATATTATTCAGCCGTCCGAGTTGTCTTCTAATTTGGCTCGTTTTGATGGCATTCGGTATGGTCTTTCAGTAAATGACGGAGAAAATTCTCTGGGAAACCCTGGGACATTGCTTGAAACCTATCTCGACAGTCGTCGTATTGGTCTCGGACCAGAAGCCAAACGACGTATCATGGTCGGGACCTACACGCTCTCAGCAGGATACTATGATGCCTATTATAAGAAGGCTTTTGCAGTGCGTGAACTCCTCAGGCGAGATTTTCGTGAGGCTTTTGTCAAGGTAGACGCTCTTTTTTCTCCTACCACTCCTGGGCCAGCCTTCAAGCTTGGTACCAAAACTGATGACCCACTTCAGATGTATCTCGAAGATATCTACACGGTGACGGCTAACCTGGTAGGTGTTCCAGCACTTTCTTTTCCGATGGGAACTGTATCCGAGGAAGGAAAAGAGCTTCCGATTGGTGGGCAACTTATGGGGAAGTGGTTTGATGAAGGAACAATCCTCAATCTCGCTCATGCGCTTGAAAACTAATGCTCAGGCGGGGTAGCTGCTTCTTCTCATTCTGGTACAATAAGAATATATGTCGACTGACTTCGATGTTTTGAATCTACTCGGATTTTTGCCGGTAGTGTGGGAAGTAATCCAGGACTCCTGGATTTTTGCGGTGGTCAAATGGTTTCTTATTATCTATACCCTGGTTCTCTTGGTAGATGTAGTTATTTTGCTCCTTATGCGCGGGGTGACCGAAAATCTCAAGGTTCAGCTGTATGGCACTGCTCGTCCCATCCTCTCCAAGAACAAGGCGACTGAACGCTGGCAGGGAATTATTGATCGGCTCCGGAGTGACAATCCTTCACAGTACAAAGTGGCTGTGCTCGAAGCCGATCAATTTGCCGATAGCATGCTCAAGGAAAGTGGCTATGATGGATCCAATATGGGAGAGCGACTCTCGGGGATCAAGTCAGGACAGCTCGTATCGTATGAGGATCTCAAGAGTGCTCATGAAATCAGAAACCGGATCGTCAATGAGCCCAATTTTGTGGTGACCCGGGATGAAGCCCAAGTTCTTTTGGATAAATACAAAAAACTGTTTGTGGAGTTGGAATTGCTAGGGTAAACTTTTTTGGTTGTTTGAATTTTTCTCATGAATCAAAACCTTGTTGTCACTTCAGGAGAGGCATTTGTTGATGTCGATGCTGTTGCGTGTGCTATCGCTTATGCAGAGCTTCTTCAGTTGGAAGATAAAAAAGCAGAGGTTGTTTTTCCTGGAACGCTTAATGCAAGTATTACCCCTTCTCTTGTATCACTAGGATTGCCATATTTGACTCGACCAAGTCAATCCCAATCAAAGTATGTGGTTGTGGATGTCTCAGAGCCAGAGTTTTTTGCTCAGTTTGTTGCATTAGATGATGTCGTTGAAGTGTATGATCACCATCCAGGATTTGAGTCGTACTGGGCTGAAAAAATTGGGAAGAACGCTCATATAGAATCAATTGGTGCCTGTGCTACTCTTATTTGGGAGGAATTTAAAAAACGAGGGAAGGGTAGTTTTATATCCGAAAAAAGCAGTCACCTTCTGATGACAGCTATTGTATCCAATACTCTTAATTTTGGTGCAGTGATCACTCACGAACGA
Source organism: uncultured Bdellovibrionales bacterium (assembly GCA_964604195.1). Classification (GTDB taxonomy): domain Bacteria; phylum Patescibacteriota; class Minisyncoccia; order Moranbacterales; family UBA1568; genus SSEF01. The sequence goes on along the minus strand of CAZRXW010000006.1, from coordinate 21,593 downwards.
GATCGTAGATCTTATACTGAACTCTCACAAAAGATAAAAATGGTTGATGATTGGATTGAAAAATACTTTCTTGAACAAGAACGGGAAGTGATAAGGAACCCTGTTAATGCTATTACTAGCGACACAAAAATCCTGACTTTTTCTCAGCTGGAATCACCTGTAGTGGTGGGGCAGTCAGAAATTTGGAATGGAAAAAAATTTATTGAAACTTATCAAAACGATATTTCGCTTGCTCTTGATGCATTTCGTTGCGAACAGAGTATCATGAACGTACTGAGTCTTTCCGAGGGAAAGAGTAGGTTTTATTCAAGAAATCAGACGGTAAAAGATTTATTTTCGCAACGGTTAGGGGTAAAATTCGATGGTGATTTTGGTATCGCGAGTCGATTATGGTTGCGCAAGGAAATTCTAAAACAGTTAGGAAGATAGCTTTTATAAACACTCTACTCCGTCTGGTTGACACCTAGAGGGGAATGTCCTATAGTAGATACAGAACTGCCCGTGGGGGCTGTTTTTTAGACCAATAAAAAGGCTTATATAAGCCATAAATAGGTCAAATTATGAAAAAGATAGCTCAGTTTTTTCTCGAAGCCAAAGGAGAGCTCACCAAGGTGAACTGGCCGAACCGTCAGGAACTCGTTCGTTACACCGTGCTCGTGGTAGCGATTAGTCTTGTGGTAGCAGTATTCCTTGGTCTGCTCGATGTGCTCTTTAGTTACCTTGTTGAGAATTTTTTGATAAAAGCTTAACTCTTACAAGCATATGGCCAAGCAGTCACAACATCACGGTCGTTCCTGGTATGTCCTCCATACTTATTCTGGCTATGAGGACAATGTTGCTCGAAACCTTCGTCAGCGTATCGATTCTATGGATATGCAGGACCTTATTTTTGACGTCCTCGTTCCCAAGGAAAAGAAGATCAAGATTAAGGGAGGTAAGCGCGTGGTGATCGAAGAACGCATCTATCCTGGCTATGTTCTTGTTGATATGGTGGTGACGGACGCTTCGTGGTACGTCGTCAGAAATACACCAAATGTAACTGGCTTTATCGGACTGGGGACAACTCCTACCCCGATTGATCCAGCTGAAATTGATATGCTCAAGAAGCGTATGGGTGTCGCTGAGCCAAAATACAAAATTGATGTTCGGGTGGGTGATAGTGTCCAGGTAGTGGATGGCCCATTCAAGAATTTTGAAGGGAAGATTCAGGAAGTAGATGACGAAAAGGGGAAGGTGAAGGTTCTCGTCTCTATCTTTGGTCGCGAGACCCCAGTAGAGCTCGACTTTCTTCAGATCAAGAAAGGATAGATTCTCTGTCCTTACCGAGCGCTTCTCTCGGTGTGGGCAAGAGTCATGACATGATTTTTAAGAAGATTTTTATGGCAAAGGCAATTAAAGCAGTAGTAAAACTCCAAATCCCAGCTGGGAAAGCAACTCCAGCTCCTCCAGTAGGTACCGCTCTTGGGCCACATGGGCTCAATATTCAGGATTTTTGCACCAAATATAATGAGGCCACCAGGCCGATGATGGGTGACATTATTCCCGTCGAGATCACTATTTACGAAGATCGGAGCTTCACTTTCGTTATGAAGACTCCTCCGGCTCCAGCGCTCCTCAAGAAAGCTGCCGGTATTGAGAAGGCTGCGGCCAACCCGCTCAAGGATAAGGCAGGCAAGGTAACCGAGGCCCAGATTCGTGAAATCGCTGAAAAGAAACTTCCTGATCTCAATGCCAACGATGTAGAAGCAGCAATGAATATTATCAAGGGCACAGCTCGTTCGATGGGGATCAAGGTAGAGGGGTAATTTATTCTTAATTTGTGGGAGCTTTATAAGAGCGTTACTACCACGAAACATGTATGACACACGGGAAGAAATATCAGAGTGCTGTAGAGAAAGTAGAAGCAGACAAGGTGTATTCTATCGCTGAAGCGGTAGCTTTTCTCCAGGCTAATAAGACAGCCAAATTTGATGAGTCAGTTGAGGTGCACGCTCATCTTGGTATCAATACCAAGAAGTCCGAAGAGAATGTTCGCGGGACAGTGGTGCTCCCACATGGTACTGGTCGTACGCAGAAGGTAGCAGTAGTTACTTCGACCAAAGAGGATGAAGCCAAGAAGGCTGGTGCTGCCTATGTCGGTGGTGAGGAGCTCATTGCTGATATGAAAGCGGGCAAGATTAATGCTGGATCTGATTTCCAGCTTGTTCTCGCTACTCCAGAAATGATGCCAAAATTGGCTCAGGTAGCCAAAATCCTTGGTCCTAAAGGGATGATGCCAAGTCCCAAGAATGAGACGGTAACCCAGAAGATTGGCGAAGCTGTCGAAATGCTTCAGAAAGGGAAGAAGGCTAGCTACAAGAATGATGATACTGGTAATCTTCATCAGGTAGTGGGAAAACTTTCTTTTGACGCCAAGGCTTTAGAGGAGAATATTACTACTTTCCTTGATGCTGTTATTAAGGGAAAGCCAGAAGGTATCAAAGGGAAGTTTATCGCCTCCCTGACTCTTACTTCAACCATGGGCCCAGGACTTCCTATTGAGAAGTAATCCTGCTGGTTTTGAGAGGCCTCGCTAAAAGCGGGGCTTTTCTGTATACTTTTCTGGAAGGGATTTTTTTGATCCCATTTACTGACTAACTGTCTTCTGCGTCTATGATTCTCTCTGATCGTGATATCAAAAAAGAGCGTAAAGCGGGTGAAATTGTGATTAAGCCATATCGAGAAGAGTGTGTACAGCCGGCTTCGTATGATGTGCATCTCGACCGGTTTTTTCTGGTGTTCAATATCAATCAAAACTTTGTTATTGATCCCAAAAATATTTCGACTGATCTCATGAAGAAAGTGGAGATCAAAAAAGATGAGCCGTTTATCCTTCACCCGGGAGAGTTTGCGCTCGGAGTGCTACTTGAAGAGACTGGAGTTTCGGATAAGCTCGTTGGTCGTCTGGAAGGAAAATCATCACTGGGACGCCTCGGTCTTATTATTCATACGACTGCTGGTTTTCTTGATCCGGGTAATTCGCTCAAAATGACCCTCGAACTCTACAATGCTGGCAAGATCCCGATCAAGCTCTACTATAGTATGCCAATTGGCCAGATGGCCTTTGAGTACCTCTCCAGTCCTTGTGAGCGCCCGTATGGCTCCAAGGGTCTCAATAGTAAGTACAAAGGAGATAGTCAGCCAGTCGCCTCCAAGATGCACCTCAACTTTACGTCATCAACCAAATCAGCTCCCAAGAAAAAAACCTCCCGTTAGGGAGGTTTTTGGTGGTTTGTGGGAGCGTATTTTTTCCGGTACAATTAGCTATTGGTTAACGAAAAACTATGCGCCAATATCAGGATCTTTTGCGGCACATTATGGAGACGGGAGTAGACAAGAGCGACCGAACCGGAGTGGGAACACGGAGTGTGTTTGGGTACCAGATGCGTTTTGACCTTGCCAAAGGATTTCCTTTGCTTACCACCAAAAAAGTGCCCTTCAGGCTTATTGCTGAAGAGCTTCTCTGGTTTGTGGCTGGCGATACACAGCTCCAGACGCTCGCTCAGAAGGATGTCCATATCTGGGATGAGTGGCCGTACAAGGCGTACCTACTGCGTCAGGGGATGGATGTCCCAGCTACGGGATCAAATGAATGGAATACGGGCATCAAAGAATTTGTGGAGCGGATAAAAAATGATGATGCTTTTGCAGAAGAGTACGGTGACCTTGGGCCGGTCTATGGCTACCAATGGCGCCACTGGCCTGCCCGAAATGCTACAAATGATGTTGCAGGCGGGCCGACAGCGGGTGGAAAAGAAATAGATCAGCTCCGGGATGTGGTAGAGCAGATTAAAAAGAATCCAAACTCGCGTCGTCTTATTGTCTCTGCCTGGAATCCCGCTGATATTGAGGCAATGGCCAAGGCTGGACTTCCTCCGTGTCACTGTCTCTTCCAGTTTTATGTGGCCAATGGGAAACTTTCATGTCAGCTCTACCAGAGGAGTTGTGATACCTTTCTTGGTGTTCCCTTTAATATCGCTTCCTATTCTCTTTTGACTATAATGATCGCTCAGGTTACTGGTCTTACACCAGGTGAATTTGTGTGGACTGGAGGAGATGTCCATCTCTACAGCAATCACTTTGATCAGGTGAGGGAGCAGCTTTCACGTGAACCAAAGGCACTTCCGATACTTCGTCTCAATCCTGAGGTGAAAGATTTATTTGCCTTTACGATGGATGACTTTACTCTCGAGGGATACGATCCTCATCCAGCCATCAAAGCACCTATAGCCGTCTAATATCTCTCCATCATGTCTTCATCTCGTCTCTCTATGATTGTTGCTGTCGATGAGACCCGAGCCATCGGGAAGGATAATCGACTTCTGTGGCATATTCCCGAGGATCTCAAACGCTTCAAGGAGCTCACCTCGGGCCACGCGGTAATCATGGGAGAGAATACATATCATTCGATTGGTCGGCCGCTCCCCAATCGAACCAATATTGTAGTAACACTCGATCAGACATTGGCGCTCCCGGGCTGCTTGGTGGTTCATTCGCTTGATGAGGCGCTATCTGTTGCTCGGGAACATGAGCGAGAAGAGATTTTTGTAATGGGTGGTGCGAGTATTTATCGGCAGATGCTTCCAATGGTAGAGCGACTCTATCTGACGCTAGTAAAGGGCAAGCACGAGGCCGATACCTTTTTTCCTGATTACTCAGATTTTATTCAAGTGATAAGTGAGGAACAATGCGATAACGGCGAATACCAGTTTTCGTTTTTGGTACTAGAAAGAGGAAAGGCTAACTAAAAGAAAAATAACTATATGGCAAAAATTATCATTGGTATTGCGGGAGAGATAGCTTCGGGAAAAGACACAGCCGGAAAATATTTAGCTGAGCGTTATCAGGCACTCTCGCTTCGTTTTTCCCAACCTCTTCGAGATATTCTGGATCGGATGAACCTTCCTCAGGATCGGGAACATATGGCCAAGCTCTCGCTGCATCTCCGGCAGGCATTTGGCGAAGATATTTTTTCCAAAGTGATTATGGCTGAGGCTAATAAGGGAACTGAAAATTTGGTAGTAGTCGATGGTGTACGTCGTCTCTCTGATATTCTTCATCTTGAAAGTGAGGAGCATTTTTACTTTGTGTACGTAGAGGCGAGTAGTGAGACACGTTACGATCGACTTACGAAGCGAAGGCAAAATATTGATGATGCTACGAAAACACCGGTACAGTTTGAGAAAGATGCTCAGCTCGAGACAGAAAGACAGATCCTAGATCTCAAGGTCCGAGCTGATTTTGTGGTGAATAATGATGGCACTCTCGAGGAGCTCCAGCAGCAATTGGATGAAATAGTAGCCAAAGTTCAAAAGGAAAGTGGGGTATGAAAAAAGGAAAGTTAATTGTACTGGATGGAAGCGATGGATCGGGCAAGGCGACCCAGACGCGACTTCTCATTGCCCGACTGAAAGAGGAGGGTTATAGAGTAGCAATTCTCGATTTTCCACAGTACGAGAATAATTTTTTTGGTGCTCTTATTGGGAGGTGTTTGGCGGGAGAGTGTGGTGATTTTATTGGGATTGATCCTTATATCGCGTCGGTTTTGTATGCTGCTGATCGGTTTGAATCGAAGCAAAAAATTGAAAACTGGCTCAAGAAGGGGTATGTGGTAGTGCTTGATCGGTATGCAAGTGCCAATCAAATCCATCAAGGAGGAAAAATAACTGATCCAAAGAAACAGAAGTTGTTTCTTGAATGGCTTGATCAACTTGAACATCATGTGTTTGGTATCCCGAGACCGGACCTTATCGTATACCTTGATGTTCCGATTGATATAGCTCAAAAACTCTTGCAGGGAGAGACGAAACAACGATCAAAGGTATATCTTAAGAAAAGACAAAAAGATCTCGCTGAAACAAACATTAAACATCTAGCCGAAAGTCGCGCTAATGCTCTCAAATTGGTTAAGAAACTCAATAGTTGGACCAAGATTGAATGTACGAAAAAAGGTGAATTACTTTCGCGGGAAGTGATTGCTGAAAAAATATGGAATACTATACATGAAATATTATGAAAATTTTTGCCAAAAAACTTTATCCGGAGGCTAAGCTTCCAAATTTTGCTCATCCAGGGGACGCCGGGATGGATCTTTATTCAGTCGCTGAACTTACCCTCAAACCAGGAGAACGAGTCTCAGTACCGACAGGGATTGCTATGGCTCTTCCTGAAGGTTACGTAGCTCTGGTGTGGGATAAGAGCGGTGTATCACATAAATTTGGAGTCAAAGTACTTGGTGGGGTAATTGACAGCGGTTATCGAGGGGAGTATTTGGTAGGACTTGTGAATTTGGGTCAAGAAAGTTTTGAAATCAAGGTAGGACAGAAAATTGCTCAGCTGCTTATCCAAAAAGTCGAGCACCCGGAAGTAGAGGAAGTTGCTGAGCTCGATGAGACCAGCCGAGGGGATGGACGTTTTGGTAGTACCGGTGTACACTAGGCAATTATGACAAACTACGAAGCAACAATAGGGATGGAAGTGCATGCGGAGCTTAAGACGGCTTCCAAGATGTTTTGCTCCTGCAAAAATGGCCTTGGACTAGAGACAACTCCCAATGTGAATATTTGCCAGGTCTGCACGGCGCAACCAGGAGCGCTTCCAGTCCCTAATGCTAAAGCGATTGAGGCGGTACAAAAAGTGGGACTGGCACTTAATTGCGCCCTTAGGCTGAGATCCAAATTTGATCGGAAAAATTATTTTTATCCCGACCTTCCCAAAGGGTATCAGATTTCACAGTATGATGAGCCATTCTGTGAGTGGGGAGTTATGGAAATCGACGGCAAGCCTTTTCGTATCACCCGCATTCACCTCGAAGAGGACACGGGGAAGCTTACCCATCCAGAAGCGGCTGATTATACCCTGGTTGACTATAATCGTGCGGGAGTGCCTCTTATGGAACTGGTCACCGAGCCAGATTTTTCCACAGCAAAAGATGCTCGGGTTTTTTGTCAAAAGCTCCGTCAGATCCTTCGCTATCTCGAAGTATCTGATGCTGATATGGAGAAGGGGCAAATGCGTTGTGAAGTAAATATTTCACTTCATAAAGTGGGAGAAGATCGTTTGTCGGGGACCAAAGTAGAAGTTAAAAATCTCAATTCTTTCCGTTCAGTAGAACGATCGATTGAATATGAGATCAAACGACAAATTGAGGCGCTCGAGAATGGTGAAAAAATTATTCAAGAAACGAGAGGCTGGGATGAGGGGCGAGGAATCACTGTTTCACAGCGCAAGAAAGAATCGGCTCATGACTACCGCTATTTCCCCGAGCCTGATATTCCTGCTTTTCTCTTTACTCAAGCGGATGTAGAAAGGCTCAAGGCTGATCTCCCTGAGCTTCCCGATGCCAAGCTCCATCGATTTATGACAGAGTATGGACTGCCTGAAGCTGATGCTATTATTTTGATTGATGATAAAGAGATGGCAGCTTATTTTGAGGCAGTCGTGAGCGAGCTCGGAGCCAAGATAGATGGCGGGGAAAGTCATGCAGAGCTTGGTCGTATGGTGAAGCTTGCTGCCAATTACTTTATTACCGAAGTGCGAAAATATCTTGGTGAAGAACGAGGGATACAGACCCTTTCTATTGCTCCAGAAAATTATGCCGAGTTTATTGCCACCGTAGCTGATGGTAAGATCAATTCCAGCGCCGCCCAGACTGTTCTTAAAGAAATGCTCAAGGGAGCAGATGGCGATAGTGATCCATCGCATATTATTGACCGACTGAACTTGGCACAGATGAGTGATGCGGGCGAGCTCGAAACCATCGTTGATACTATTCTCGGGAGTAACGCGCAGTCTGTTGCTGACTTTAAAGCTGGTAAACAAAATGCTTTCCAGTATCTTATCGGTCAGGTGATGAAGGAAACAAAGGGGAAGGCCAATCCTCAGATGGTCTCAGAAATCCTGAAACAAAAGTTGATATAGTATGATGCACTACCATCTTTTTCGTTTGGCGTGTAACTGTCCAACTCGAGATTTGGCTATAGCGCTGAGTAAAGAACTCTTTGCAAAGAAACTCATTTTTGACAGCAAAGTATATCAAGCAGTTACCATGACCCATGGTCAAGATGATGTTCGTGAGGAGTATGTACTGGAGGTATTGACGATGCGAGGCGGCATTGTATCGGTAGTTCATTTTATCAAGGAGCGACATCCAGAAAAAGGAGTATTTATTTCTTCTCAACCAGAATATAGTAGCCAGGAAGATTTTAATGTAGTGAAACGAAGTGTTGTCTATTCAACTATGAATAAGACAGTGTTCTGGATAAGTCTTTTTGCAGGACTCTTCTTTATAGGATATATCATGTCCTTCCTCTTTTTCTAATGGTCAAAATTTGATGACTCCTTGAGTCGTGATTGAGACCTAGTTATTGCTTGAGCAGCGCGTGTGCTGCTTCGGCATTTTGAACCCAATGAATGATGGCACCACGTTTTTCAAGACGGCGCAGAGAGGATCGTTGGCGTTTAGCATAGTGAATAATGTCGTAAGGAAGCGTCTCATTCACCTCGTCGAGAGTGAGTTTTCCTTGGAGATGTTTGGTAAGAGCGCGGTATTCGAGTCCAAAACTTTCTAGACGTTCAAAACTTACTCCACTTCGATTGAGCCTAATAACTTCTTCAAGCATCCCGGCCTTCATTCGAGCCTTGAGGCGGGTTCGGATCTTTTGGTTGAGTTCTTCGACTGGGGGATTGAGTCCGATGATAGTGAAACGATGTATATCAAAGGTTGCCTGAGGGAGCTCTGGAACTTTACCGAGCGCTTTGGCAATTTCGATAGCCCGAAGAATTCTCAGACGATTATTGTTGTCGACGGTTTTAGCTCGCTCTGGGTCGAGTCTTTTGAGGTAGCCCATGAGTTCGCTTTTGCTCTTCAGACCCCATTTTTCACGGAAGGCCTTGTCTGGCGCAACCTTAGGAAGATTGATGCCAAAAAGGAGTGTTTCTATCCAAAAAGTACTCCCACCACAAATGATGACTTGTGTACCACGAGATTGAATATCTTGGATAGCTGCAGTGACGTCTCGGAGGAAGTGAGAAACATTGTATTCGATTTTTGGATTGGCAATATCAATAAGGTGATGGCGAATCCCTCGCATTTCTTCGCGAGTAATTTTCCCGGTGCCAATATCCATGCCACGATAGACTTGGCGACTGTCGACAGAAATAATCTCACCATTGAGGCGTTCAGCAAGAGCGACAGCGAGGTCTGATTTTCCTGCCGCAGTAGGTCCAACGATAACGATAATGGATTGATGAGGAAACATAGTAAAGTCAAAAAATCACAGAATATAAAAATACCACAAGATGTATATATGGTCAAGAGAGACGTTATGGTTCAATACCTTGGAAACACCTGCTACACTAATCCGTTAGCTTTTTTAATGAGGCATTTCCAGCTATGGCATATACCACAAACCCTCACCTCCCCAGGCTTCGAGCCAGAGCCTGCGAGATGGTCAGACAGGGGAAAACAGTATCCGAAGTCACAAGATACTTCGGATACTCCAAGGGAACCATCTCAAAGTGGTGCCAGAGGTATCCCGCCTCTGGGGCTTGGGATATTCCTACACGTTCCTCTCGTCCAAAACACCATCCTAAGGAACTCTCTGACGAAGTGATTAATACCATCATCGCATGTAAGCAACAGTACAACCGTTGTAGCGAAGTCACACATGCCTATCTCAAACAAGATGGTGTGGAGGTGAGTCTGAGTAGCGTTAAACGCACGCTTGATAGAGCTGGTCTCACCAAGAAGAGAAGTCCCTGGAAGAGGCTTCATCTGTCTGTAGAGCGTCCTTCCGTGGCTTTTCCTGAGGATTTAGTGATGGTAGATACTATTCACCTCATGGTGAGTAAAACAAAGAGAATCTACGTCTACACCCTAATCGATGTTTACTCAAGGTGGACCTATGCCTGGGCAGCGGATCGGATTAGCACCAGGAAGAGTATTGAGTTTTTGAAACGGGCACAGGATGAGGCTTCGTTTGTGTTTCGTTGTATCCAGTCAGATCATGGTCCCGAGTTCTCCACTCACTTTACCGAACGGATCAAGATCCTCCATCGACACTCACGGGTACGAAAACCCAATGACAATTCGTATGTAGAGAGATTTAATCGTACCTTGCGAGAGGAGTGTTTAGCGCGTCTCTAACCCCCTGGGCGTCAGCCCAGGGATGAACGCGCTTCCCGCCTCCGCAGCGTCCGTACTACACTGGAGGCATATGTCTGACTATCATCGCATCAGCCACGCGCTTTACCAGTGCGACTACCATCTCATCATCACGACCAAATACCGTCGAGAAGTCATTAATGCTAGCCTCTGGAAGTACCTTAAGCGGAAACTGCTCGAAATCCCTGAGCACTATCCACAAATCTTCTTCAAGACAAGGAACCACGATAGAGACCATGTCCACCTGCTCGTGTCCATTCCTCCAACCATAAGCGTTGGGAGCGTCGTCCGTCTCATCAAGACCAACACCTCACGCAAGATCAAAGAGCAGTTTCCGTTCCTCAAACAAGTCTACTGGGGCACCGACGGTATTTGGTCAGATGGTTACTTTGTCTCTACCACGGGAATCTCCAATACTATCATCGAACGTTACATCGAGCATCAAGGACGCCAGGATGCGGGACAAACAGCGACGCTGTTTGACTAAGAGGAATCCCTGGGCGTAAGCCCAGGGAGGTTCAACTAAAACGTTTCCAAGGTATTGATTAGAGGGCGGAGAGAAGACGAGAGTTTATTCGATGCTCTTGACGATAATATTTTCTACATTGGGGACGGATTGTAATCGTGCCTTAACACCCTCATCAAGCATAATAATGAATGAGGTACGGATAGTGGAGCCAAGGATTCTTACGCTTATCTGGGTGTCACCAGGAGGAAGGACGCGTAATACTTTGGAGAGTTCGCTTACAGCGCTCGGGTCTGTCCCAGTCGCAAAACTGATGAGGGCTTTTTTGGTGGCAACGAGGTTTGTTGGTGACGAGGTATATTTTGCTCGAGTGATGGTAATGCGTTCATGCTGTGTTACGGTATGTTCTTTGACGCGGCGGACATCGTCAGCAGAGATGCGGAGAGCACCGTCCTTGTGATTAATCTTGAGATCTACCTCAACGATTTCATCCTCAAGGAGGAGTCCGGATACTCGTTCGGCTGTTTTACCAAATACCAAGAGCTCTACTCGACCAGAGGTGTCCTCGATACCAACAAAGTAGAGTGTTTGACCGGTTTTGGAGAGCGATTTTCTGACGCTGGTGATGATGCCGCCGATCGTTACCACTTTGCCGTCCGGTTCTTTTTCGAGCTCATGGATGGGTGTAGCGATCTGACGGAAATACACGTTGTATTCTTTTACTGGATGACCGGAGACATAGAGTCCGAGAAGCTCCTTTTCCCAAGAAAGTCTTTCTCGTTCAGTGGCGGGAGATGCGGATGTAAGTTTAATTTTTGTTTCTGGTAGAGGCAGTGTTCCAAAGAGGCTATCACCATGTGATTCCTTGAGGACTCGTGAATCTTTACCGTAATGAAGAATGGTATCGAGACTTTCAAGAATGGCTTTTGTCTCACCAAATCTTGAGAGAGCGCCCACTTTTGCCAAGGCTTCCATGGTTCGCTTATTGAGATCTTTAGTTTGAACGCGCTCCATAAAGTTTTCGAGCGAAGTGTATTTTCCATTGCGTTTCCGCTCGGCGACGATTTCTTCGGCAGCCACATCACCAACATTTTTGATAGCGGAGAGTCCAAAGCGGATGCGCTCTTTGCCATCGTCACCAACAATGACAGCAAAATCCTGAAAGCTTTCATTTACATCTGGAGGAAGAACTTCGAGGCCAATCTCACGAGCTTCCCGCACCTCGATAGCGACGCGATCGATGTCGGCTTGATCACCCGTGAGGAGGGCAGCCATAAATTCGGCTGGGTAGTGAGCTTTGAGGTAGGCGGTCTGATACCCAATGAGGGCATAACAAGCAGCGTGGGAACGGTTAAACCCATATCCAGCAAATGGTTCAATGAAAGCGAATACTTTTTCACCGACACTTTTTCCTACCCCAGTTTTGACGCAGCCCTCGATGAATTTCTCTCGCTGCTCAGCAACAAGTTCTTTAATTTTTTTTCCAACCGCCTTACGGAGAACATCGGCTTCACCAAGAGTGAATCCAGCGAGGTCACGGGCGATCTGCATGAGTTGTTCCTGATAGACTGCTACTCCATAGGTATTTTTGAGAATTGGTTCGAGTTTTGGGTGAAGATACTCTACTTTCTTTTCGCCATGCTTACCAGCGATAAAGTCGGGGATATATTCCATTGGTCCCGGTCGGTACAGGGCCACCATAGCGATGATGTCTTCGAAAACGCTCGGCTTCAGCTGTTTGAGATAGCGTTTCATCCCAGTGGACTCGAGCTGGAATACGCCTGTTGTATGGGCTTCCTGGAGTACTTTGTAGGTAGCCTCATCATCCAGAGAGAGTTTCTCGATATCGGGGACAGTCTTTCCAAGCTTTCGGGCAATATTGAGAGCATTTTCAATTACCGTGAGGTTCCGGAGGCCAAGGAAGTCCATCTTGAGTAGACCAATTTTTTCTACGGCATTGGCTTTGGTACTGGCAGCATACTGAGTAACCACAGCATATTCTCCCCCGGCAACGCGCTGGAGGGGGGTGTATTCAGTTACCGGATCTTTGGTGATCACGACCCCGCACGCATGCATTGAGGCATGGCGCGCGAGCCCCTCAATTTTTTTGGCGGCATCAACCAACCGTTTTACTTCGGCTGAGCTGTTGTAGTGAGCTTGAAATTCCGGCACCCCCTCGATAGCCTCTTCAATAGAGGTAAACATAGGGATCATTTTGGCCGTTTTGTCACAGAGCTCGAGAGGGATACCGAGGGCGCGACCAACATCACGGATCGATCCACGGGCAGCCATGGTACCAAAGGTGATAATCTGGGCAACGTGATCGCTACCATATTTTTGTCGTACATAACCAAGTACGTCTTCACGACGAATATCGGCAAAGTCCATATCAACGTCGGGCATTGATATACGTTCGGGATTGAGAAATCGCTCAAAGAGAAGGTCGTATTTGATGGGGTCGAGGTTGGTGATGCCGGTGAGATAAGCGACAAATGAGCCAGCAGCGCTCCCACGGCCAGGCCCCACCACCACTCCATGACCTTTGGCCCAGTTGACGAAGTCTTGCACAATGAGGAAGTAAGAAGCGAACCCAGTTTTTTTGATAATAGAGAGCTCATAATCCATGCGCTCTTTACGTTCGGGGGTAATCGTTTCTTCGGGATAGCGTTTCTCATAGCCAACGAGGCAGAGTTCCCGGAGGTATTCATCAGCGCTCTGTCCTTCAGGGAGAGGGAAAGATGGTAGATGATTTTCTCCCATTTCAATATGGACATCGCAGGCACTGGCGATTTTTTCGGTATGATCGATAGCTTCAGGGATATCCTTGAAGAGCTCGCGCATTTCTGCTTCACTTCGAAAAGAGAGATCAAATTGCTTCATGGAGAAGCGTTCCGTATCAGTTACTTTTTTATTGTCACGAATAGCAAGGAGAACATCCTGAGTGGCAGCATCTTCTGTGTGGAGGTAGTGGACGTCATTGGTAGCTACGAGGGGAATACCGGTTTCTCGCGAGAGCTGGATGAGTCCTTGATTCGCCATGAGCTGGTTTTCGTAGTCGAGATGGGGCTGTATTTCGAGGTAGAAATTGTCTTTGCCAAAGATGGCTTGATATTCGAGAGCGACTTGTTTGGCTCGCTCATAGTTGCCGTAGAGAATTTCTGAAGGGACCTCGCCTTGGAGGGATCCGGACAAAGCAATAATTCCCCCCCCGTATTCTTTGAGGAGGGTTTTGTCAGTTCTGGCTTTGTAGTAAAAACCCTCCAGTTGGGCGATAGAAATAATTTTGAGCAGATTTTTATAACCGATCTCATTTTGAGCCAGCAGAACGAGTTGATGACGACGTCTGTCTTCAGCGGTATTATTTTTGCTCCGGAGGTTTTTGGCTACCCATACTTCAGCACCGATGATTGGTTTGATGCCAGCTTTTTCAGCAGCGAGATAAAACTCAATCGCACCGTAGAGAGCGGAGGTATCGGTGATAGCGAGACTCGTCATTCCAAGTTCTTTGGCGCGTTGGGCCAGTGCCTCAGGAGTGACGAGCGCGGTCAGGAGCGAGTAGTGCGAGTGGACGTGGAGATGAGTAAACATAGGAAGTGTATATTGTATTATGTATGACTCTTTTCAATTGCTTGATACCTAATACTCGATACGGGATACTTACCAAACAAAAAACACCAATCAATCTGAAGGGCGTGGCAATGAATATATGGTAGTTGAGGTCATAGGTTTGTTTCCCTCATTATCCGGCTTGCGCCTCGGACTTTGCAGAGAAGTTAGTGTTCGTAGTATATAATTACTGCATGAAAATTCCAACTTTTGAACGAGAACAATTTCTGGTCAGCCAAGGCTTTCTCCCTGTAGGGGTTGATGAAGCGGGGAGGGGGCCGTTAGCTGGTCCAGTTGTCGCTTGTGCGACGCTGTACCGGAATTTCCAAATGCCAAATATCAAATTCCAAACGAATACTGAAGAAGACAAACGGTGGAAATTGGTGCGGGATTCGAAGAAGTTGTCACCCAAGCAACGTGAAGAGGCTTTTAACTTTGTCCAAGAGCAGTTTCATGTCGGCATTGGAATCATCGGACCGGAGACAATTGATCGGGTGAATATCTTGCAGGCGACCTTTCTCGCTATGAAAGCGGCTCTCTCGGATTTCGAAAAACAATTGTCAGCGGAAGAGAAAAAGAAGTTGATGGTTCTGATTGATGGCAATCAGTCTATCCCCAATCTATCGCTTCAGCAGGAACCGATAGTGAGTGGTGATAGTCTAGTGCGTTCGATTGCAGCTGCCTCGATTATTGCCAAAGTAACTCGGGATAGACTGATCGTTGAAGCGGATTCTTTGTATCCAGGGTATGGTTTTGCTCAACACAAAGGGTATGGTACAGCGGTCCATATGGCAGCCCTCAGGAAGCTGGGCCCCTCGTCTATCCATCGCATGAGCTTCCGCCCAGTCCAGCTGGCTATTCCAGAAAACGTTAATAAGCGTTTCGCAGGTGTTCTGAGGCCAAAGAAGAGGTAGTGACTTGCCAAACCTGGAGTATTCTGCTAAACTATCCCCATCTTGATAGAGGCTCTCTAGAGCCTTTTCTCTAACCCCAATTGACCAAGGTTTTCCTATGGCCCTCCCCAAACAACGGCATACCCGTCATCGTCGCGATCGAGCTCGCAAGTTTCATGCACTCAAGCCGATTGAGACCGTGACTTGCCCCAAGTGTAGCTCTCCAGTAACTCCACATAGAGCCTGCTCTGTGTGTGGCGAATACCGTGGCAAAGCCGTTCTCTCGGTTGCTCCCAAGATGAAAGCTGAAAAGACCGCTTAGGCGGTCTTTGTGCTATAATAGTCCTATAAAAAATCAATCAAAGTTCTTTACGTTTATGGCCAATCGGCATCTGCAGCGTTCGGTCGTCATGCAATCTCTTTTTGAATGGGATTTTCAGGGAAGGCACGACGAAAATGCGCTCGCTATCTTGCGCAAAAATCTTGAGGAGTTTGCTCCCGGTCTTGAGGATACGGACTTTTCGCGTACTCTTTTGGAACGAGTGCTGGAACATCGAAAAACGATTGATGAACTCATTGAGAAATGTGCTCCAGAGTGGCCACTTGAGCAGGTGACCGTGGTAGACCGCAATATTTTGCGCCTCGGTATCGGCGAGCTGATGTTTGGAAACTATGACGAAGTCCCTCCCAAAGTGGCTATCAATGAGGCAATTGAACTCGGAAAAAGTTTTGGTTCGGATTCAACCCCACGGTTTGTGAATGGAGTTCTGGGAACGATTTATCGTGAAATGGGAGAGCCGATGAAGGATGATACGAGTGACAATCACAAGAAACCTGAAGAAAAAGAAACAAAAGAAAAAGAGGTTTCTCCAATAAAAAAAGAACACAAGAAAAAAAGTTCATCCAAGGAGAAGTAACCACGTATTTTCTGTATGACTAATCAATCAGTTTTTGATGCAGCTGCTTTAGCAGAATCACTCGGTATCACGGTAAAGCAGCCAGAGCTTTTCCAGGAAGCAGTCACCCATCGTTCTTATCTCAATGAGCACAAGCGGTATCCGTATCCCCATAATGAAAGACTGGAATTCTTGGGTGACGCCGTACTTGAACTCGTGGTGACAGAACATCTATACGCAGTCTTTCCTGATAAACCAGAAGGAGATCTTACTGCTCTGCGGGCAGCTTTGGTGAATAGTGACATGCTTTCTTCTATTGGTGGCGATCTTGGTATAGAGACGTATCTCTTGATGAGTCGTGGTGAGGCTAAGGATAAGGGGAGAGCTCGTACTTATCTCATTGCCAATGCGGTAGAGGCTATTATTGGCGCACTCTATCTCGATCAGGGATATGCTGCCGCCAAGGCCTTCATCGAGTCACGGGTACTCATCCGTCTTCATGATGTGCTCGAAGGGAAACTCTACTCTGATCCAAAAAGTCGCTTTCAAGAGCTCTCTCAGGAAAAGTTTAGTGTCACTCCTTCGTATCAAGTGATGAAAGAATGGGGCCCGGACCATGACAGACGATTTGTAGCGGGAGTTTTTCTTGGTGACGAGTTAGTAGCTGAGGGTGAGGGACTCTCTAAACAAGAGGCTCAGCGTGAGGCTGCCAAGCAGGCACTTCTGAAAAAAGGCTGGTAATTCTGTGAAGACGTACGCAGATGTATCTCAAAAAACTCGAAATTAATGGTTTTAAATCTTTTGCCAATAAAACGGTATTAGATTTTCTTCCCGAATGTGATCTCGAGAGTGGTGGCCGATGTGGCATTACAGCTATTGTGGGCCCGAATGGAAGCGGGAAATCCAACGTGGCCGATGCTATCCGTTGGGCTATCGGGGAACAGTCATCCAAAAATCTTCGTGGGAAAAAATCAGAAGATGTTATTTTTGCTGGGACAGACAAAAAAACACGTCTTGGGACCGCTTCGGTGACGCTCTATTTTGATAATACTGATAAGCGGATCCCGATTGAGTTTACCGAAGTAGCTATTACCCGCAAAGTTTATCGGAGTGGTGAAAGCGAGTATCTCGTTAATGGTTCTCGAGTTCGTCTCATGGATATTGTTGATCTTTTGGCCAAGGCTGGAGTCGGCAAAGACAGTTATTGTGTCATTACACAAGGGATGAGTGATGCAGTTCTCTTGTCTTCGCCCATTGAGCGTCGGACTACTTTTGAAGATGCAGCAGGTGTGAAGCAGTATCAGATAGAAAAAGAGAGAGCCTTGCGAAAAATTGAGAGTACCAAAGATAACTTGGCACGGGTAGATAGTTTGGTTATCGAGATTGAACCTCATCTCAAAAATTTGAGACGACAGGCAGAGAAGGCAGCTCAGGGAAAAGATATTACTGCTCGTCTCCGTTCGAAACAGGAGCTCTTGTATGGGTATCTGTGGCATACATTTGTAACCGAACGGGGGTCACTCTTTGGAGAGCGGCAAACACTCGAATCTGCTATTGCGACGCTCGAGTCCAAACAGGCTTTGCTCGAGGCTCTGACTAAGGATGCGGCACAAGCTTTTGATACCAATGCCAAAGAAGATGATCTCGAGCGGGTCCTGACTGAACTCCGCACAAAGCTCAATGATGCAGTGCGGGAGCGTAGTCTCTTGGAGGGGCGCAAGGAAGGAGAGCTGGAGAAGCGACGTGAGCGTGAATCAATCGAGATTATTCCGGTCGACTTGCATTTTGTTGAGGCACGACTGGATGAGGTGAGCGAACTGCAGGTACAGCTCATCGATAAGTTAGCTCATATTGAAAAGATAGAAGATGTTCAGGATATCAAAGAATTTGCCATCGTTATTCGTCAGCGAATTGCTGAACTTAGAACTCAGGCCAATGAAGGGAGTGTAAAAATGAAAAAAATTTCGGCGCTTCCAGAAGCAGAGCGTCAAGAAAGTGATGCCCGTTTAGCGGCTCTAGAAGCCTCGCTTACTGCTGTTCAGGTAACTATCCAGGAAGGGGAGCGTTTGGTGGGTGAGAAGGGTCGCGAGCTAGTGGAAATGCGAGAAAAAAGCCGAGTGGAGCGGGAGCAGTTTTTTGCTCGTGAAAAAGAGATGCGAGATCTTGGATATGACCTTCAACGGAAAAAAGACGCTCTCAATGAACTCAAGGTGAGATTGGCTCGAGTAGAGGTCCGTGAAGAGGATCTTACTGCCTTGGTGAGAGAGGAACTCTCTCTTTCACCAGAAGCATTGACGTATGACGGTACACTCGTTGAACGAGAAAAGCTTGAACGCGAGATTGCTCGGCTCAAAGTAGAGGTGGAACATATTGGAACTATCGATCCATTGGTAGTTGATGAATATCGTGAGACTGAGGAGCGCTACACTTTCCTTACTTCAGAATCCGAGGATTTGAAATCTGCTATCGAATCACTAAAGACCGTAGTGAAAGAAATGGATCAAAAAATTGACCAAGAATTTAAGAGTGCTTTTCATGAGATTGAAAGAAAATTCCGAGAATACTTCCAGCTTATTTTTGGTGGTGGTAAAGCTGAACTTAAGCTTGTAAAAATTCCAATGAGGAAACGCGATGAGCTTGAGGAGGGAGGAAGTGAAGAAGAGGGCAATGATTCAACTGAAAAGGAAGAAGAGTACGAGATAGGTATCGATATCATGGCTTGTCCTCCTGGGAAACGCATTCATAATCTCTCTATGCTTTCGGGAGGTGAACGCTCACTAACTTCTCTGGCGCTTCTTTTTGCCATTATTGCTCACAACCCCCCACCGTTTGCTGTTCTCGATGAAGTTGAGGCAGCACTCGATGAAGCGAACTCGAGGCGCTTTAGTCGGATGCTCTCGGAGCTTGGGGAACATACCCAGTTTGTCGCTATTACCCACAATCGGGCCACCATGGAACAAGCTGCTCTTCTCTACGGGGTAACCATGGGTGATGACGGTGTTTCCAAACTTCTTTCACTGAAGTTTGACCAAATTGGAGAGATTGGTAAAAAAATTGATTCCAAAGGATAGGTATGCGCATTTTGGAGGGCGAAGAAGCCAAAAGAGGCGAGGGGTTTATGAAGGAGGCAGCCGTCATCGCTCAACAAGCAGCCTGTTTGCGTCGGAGATGTGGCGCTGTGATTATTAGTAGAGGAAAAGTTATTGGTGCGGGTTTCAATAGTCCTGCTAGAGGAGAATCGCCAGGTGAGCGGTGTCAGTATGATAAAACTCGCTATCATTCAAAGGTGACAGATAAGACATGTTGTATGCATGCTGAGGTGCGAGCTATTCTCTCGGCGTTACGACGGCATCCAGAAAAAGTAGAGGGAGCGATGCTCTTTTTTGTCAGTATTGGTCCTGACAATCAAGTACTTTTTTCAGGAAAGCCTTATTGTACCATTTGCAGCAAGCTTGCCCTCGACGTCGGACTAGCTGAATTTGTTCTCTGGCATGCTTCGGGAATGGCGGCATATGATACAGTTGAGTACCATAAACTTTCCTATAGCTATACAGAAGGCGAGTAGATAGGAGGGGTTTTGAGTAGTCGAGAGCTATGGGGTTGACTCTATTCTCTATTCAGGCTAGAATGGCTCTTGCATACATATTTTTTGATTTTTCGTAGCTATGCTCGTCATCCGTCTCAACCGTTATGGTAAGCGCAATCAGGCCCAGTTTCGGGTAATCCTTCAGGAGAAATCCAAAGCTCCAGGACATAGGCACGTGGAGGTCTTGGGAAGTCATGATCCTTACTCTAAGAATACTCTCCTCAAGAAGGAGCGGATTTTGTACTGGATCGGACAGGGTGCTGAGCCATCGGATCGAGTGCACAACATGCTGGTTAAGGCTGGTGTTATCGAAGGGAAGATTATCCCCAAGAAGATGAAGCGCCCAGAACCTAAGGTGGTAGAAGCTGCGCCAGCAGAGGCTGAGACGAAGCCAGAATCAGCTCCGGAAGCGGCTGCTCCTGCTGAAAAGGTGAAGGCTTAGTTGATCCCAGTACCATTTTTTGCAAGGACACTTTGTTGTCTAGAGATCGAGATGAAGTCGACGCTCTGTGTTGGTCTGAATCAATGGTTTTGATTGTTGTTGAAAATGGTACGGGATTGACAGTTTCTCATGGATCCGGTAATCTGTGACTACACAATTTTTTCTCCGCAGACCCGTGGCCCTTACTCATTTTGTGGTAAGAGAAGACCCGGCGAGGACATGAAGCTCAGTTTATCTGGGTTTTCCCTCAATCTGCGGTGAACGCGGATTTTTTGTTTATTTCTTACTAATTTTTGTTGATCGTCTCAAATACTATGCAGAACCGAAGCCAAAAAGAAGCGCAGGTCAAATCTGTAGCCGAAAAAGCGAAGGGAGCCAAGGCCCTGGTGTTTGCTAATTTTAAAGGGGTATCAGTAAAGGATATCACCAAGATTCGTCGAGAGCTTTTGAAGAGTGGCTCATCATGGCAGGTCTTGAAGAAGACCCTCCTCAATATTGCCCTTAAAGATGCTGGGGTGAGCGTCAATGCCCGTGAGCTTGATGGCCAGGTGGGAGTCGCCTTTTCAAGCGATGAAGTAACAGCTGCTAAGGTGCTGGTGGATTTCAAAAAAGCCAATAAAGAAAGCACTCTCGAAATCGTTGGTGGTTCTCTCGGGAATGAGGCACTCGATGTGAAGGCAATCAAAGCATTAGCTCAGCTTCCTTCACAGGATGAACTCCGGGCCAAGCTCGTAGGAACGCTCCAAGCTCCAATCACTGGTTTTGTCCGAGCTCTCTCGGGCAATCTGAGTGGCCTAGTGCGAGTGTTGGGCGCGGTGCGTGATAGTAAGCAGGGATAGGTTTTGGTGGGGGCATTGCTGCATGGTTAAATGGCTGAATCATTTCAACCCTTTGACGATGTAGCAATGATACTCATCACTAATTAAGTAACTCATTAACGTTAAACGTATGTCAGAAGAGAAGAAGGACGTCGTTGTGCCAGAGAAGTTTGAGAAGCTCGTCGCTGAAATCGAGAAGATGAGCGTCTTGGATCTTTCTGAGCTCGTCAAGGTGCTCGAAGATAAGTTTGGTGTGTCAGCTGCTGCTCCGGTCATGATGGGAGCGGTTGCCACTGCCGGTGCTGCTGCTGCCGCTGAGGAGAAAACCGACTTTGATGTCGAGCTTACCGCTGCCGGTCAGCAGAAGATCAATGTGATCAAGGCTGTTCGTGAGGTAACCGGTCTCGGACTCAAGGAAGCCAAGGATCTCGTTGATGGCGCTCCAAAGGTAGTCAAGGAGAAGGTAGCCAAGGCTGATGCCGAAACTATCAAGAAGAAGCTTGAGGAAGCTGGTGCAACCGTGACCCTTAAGTAATTCTTTCGATAGAATTTGCCTGCCGATAGGCAGGAATTGAAAAGGCCCCGTAAGGGGCCTTTTCTTACCACTAAAAACCACCGGCTTTAGCTGGTGTGTGCGTTTGACGCGTAGCACGGAAACAAAGAAAATCACCCCAAGGAAAGG
>CAZRXW010000005.1:0-48785 GCA_964604195.1 uncultured Bdellovibrionales bacterium | reverse complement strand
GCTAACGTGGCAGGGCTTAATCGCTCTCGAGGGTTCGAATCCCTCCCTCTCCGCCATTAGCAGGTAGCACGACATGCTTACCTGCAACATTGGTCGGTTACAAAGTAAAAAGCACGGATTTTCCGTGCTTTTTACTTTTCCGATTGCTTGTTACTTCTCCAGGGTTATCTTCTTCTCTGCAAGGTAGATTCTGCTTTTCAAACAAATCAGTATTTCTCGTTTCTCTTCGTTTGTGCCTTCTTTGAGGACATACTTTGCATAGCCTCGAATATCGACGCTTGGGACGCTAATCTTTTCTTTTGTCCCGAGAAAGAACTTTTGCATTTTGGAAAACCGCTCAATCTCTGTCTTGATCTTTGATTTTACTTCGATCTCATTGAGGCTTATTTTGTCTATCAATTCTTCAAACTGCTTCAGGATTTCTTTCTCTTCGGTGTAGCCGCATTTACAATCGGCTCCTCGGGCTTTGGTGCAACCATAGTACACATACCTATGAACCCCGCCACCTTTTTTCTTTTTGAACTTCTCATCGGCGCATATCCCTGATCCGCATAATCTACAAGTCATCATTTTCGTGAAAGCGAACTCTTTACCCTCGACTCTGAGAACCTGACTTTTTACTTGTTCTTGAACGAGATTAAAAAGTTCTTTGGTGATGATTGGTTCATGCTTTCCCGTGTACCAATTCCCTGATTTTCTGGGATATTCAAACACCCCGTAATAGAAGGTGTTATCTAGGAGCCGGTAAATATTACCGAGGCTTAGATGTTTCTTTCCGTAGGCACTTCTGAAATTTAGGTCGAATTTGAGCCAATTGTATATCTTTCGTCCGCTCCAGTGTTCATAGGCGACTTTCTCGAATATTTTTTTGATGACTGGTGCTCGCTCTGGATCAATCAATGTTTCGCATTTTCGATCCATTCTTTTTTCTTTCATGTACCCAGTGGGTGGAGGTCCAGGCCACAATCCCATTTCTACTCTCGTTCGCAGGCCTCGTTTCACATTAATGCTCTTGTTGTCGTTCTCAAGTTTTGCCTGACTACAGAGGATCATCAGCAAAAACTTTTCATTGGGAGAGTTTTTGAAGGTTTGTCCGTAGGTTCGGATTTCCATGAGGAGCTGCTGATCCATGAGATCGACAACACTCCCTAGATCGCCGGCATTACGGGAAAGGCGATCGGGTGCCCAGGTGAGGATGCCATTGAATCTCCCTCCTCGGATATCTTCCAAGATTTCTCGATATACTGGCCGCTGCCCTGATTCCTTTGCGCTGTGCGATTCTCGTCTGATCTCAACGATATCGAGACTGTCTCGCTCGGCCAGCTGGAGCATTTCCTTCACTTGAGAATCAATCGAAAGCACTTGCCGTTCTTCTGACTCGGTTGATTTTCGAGCATAGAGGACATACCGAACCTTTTGGATGGGTCGGGCTATTTCATTGCCGATCCTGGCTGTGGTATAGGTTTCCATGTACCTATTGATGACGCAGATAGCTGTTTTTGCTAAGTCTATGCAAAACTAATGGTTTATTGCATAATAGCTACTCGGTTTTTATAGCCTCTTCTTGCCTCAGACTACATTTGTAAGAAACTGGTTTGTTGTAGTAAAATACAACAAGAGTGATAGACCGAAACTTTATGGAAGACTACTCAAAAAAGCTTGGGAGAAATCTCAAGAGGATCAGGACAAAGAAAGATGTTACTCAGACTGAGATCGCTAGAAAACTATCTGTCGATAGGTCTTTTGTTAGCAATATCGAGAACGGGAAAAACAATCCGACACTTTCCACTCTTACTAGCCTAGCAAAAGCACTCGATGTTCCAGTGGACGAGCTTTTCAAATAAGTTCCTATGATCAATTTAGTAACCCTACAAGAGAATTTAGAGAATCTCAGCCAAGCTTTTAAAAGAGAAAGTTTTATTTTCGACTTGCTTGGCGTATACGAATTGCCTAAAAGCACCATTTCTTTGCTCTCAAAAAATCCATCAAAATTATCCGGAAAAAGGAATCAGGTCATTTTAAAGAACAAACTACTTTTTCATATAACGACCCTTGAAGAGGATGAGCATGTCGCGATTGATAGTCTACAAAAGGACAAGAACTCATATAAATTCAATCCTCGTTTTATTATCGTTACAGATTTTGTAACATTCCTGGCAGTAGATACAAAGACAAAAGAAACCCTGGATATCCAAATTGGAGATCTCGGCAAACACTATGCATTTTTCTTGCCATGGTGTGGCATGGAAAAATCTCAGTACGCGAATGAAAATCCAGCCGACATTCGCGCTGCCTACAAGATGGATAAGCTCTATCAGGCAATTATCAATGACGATCCTGAATACTATAAAAACAACAGTCACTATTTAAACATATTTCTGTCGAGGCTTTTATTCTGTTTCTTTGCCGAGGATACGGGAATATTTCCTAAGGTAGGAATGTTTACCAACTCAGTAAATTCTCACACTCATGAAAACGGTGAAGAGATGGATACTTATTTCTCGACACTTTTTGATGTGTTGAATGCAAAGGATGAGAAAAGATCGGGGTTCGCGGCACATTTTTTGGAATTTCCTTATGTAAACGGCGGTCTTTTTGAAACGAAGATCAAGTTGCCGTCGTTTACTACAAACTCACGAAAATTAATCATCGAGAGCGGGAAATTAGATTGGAGCTCAATAAATCCGGATATTTTTGGATCAATGATCCAAGCCGTTGTGCATCCTGGGCAGCGAGAGAATCTTGGAATGCACTACACTTCGGTTCCAAACATAATGAAGGTCATAAAACCACTCTTTTTGGATGATCTCTATCAGGAATTTGAAAAATCAAAGAATAATCTTAAGAGACTCGCAAAACTCCGTGATCGAATTTCTAAGATCAAGATATTTGATCCAGCATGCGGATCAGGAAACTTCCTTATTATTTCATATAAAGAACTGTGCAGCTTGGAATCCCTAATTATTAAGGAAATGAACCTTGGGAGTTCTTTTGCTCATCTTGAGGGTTGGAATAGCACTTTATCTGGTATAACGCTCAACAATTTTTATGGCATAGAAATTGATGACTTTGCACATGAAATAGCGAGACTGTCCCTGTATCTTGCTCAACATCAGACTAACAAAAAGTTTGAAGAGGAATTCGGGAAATTAAAACCAACACTGCCTCTTCGGGAAAGCGGAAAGATCGTGTGCGCCAACGCAACGCGAGTTGATTGGGACGAGGTTTGTCCTCGTAAGGATCAGCTTGGGAACGAGTATGAAATATACGTAATTAGCAACCCTCCTTATCTTGGACAGAGGAACCAGGAAGATAAACACAAGTCTGACCTGACATTCATATTTAGTGATGACAAGTCTGGAAAATATAAAAAAATGGACTACGTGTGCTGCTGGTTTATGAAAGGTGCTGAATATATCTCTGGAACAATGTTGCGATTAGCATATGTTTCAACTAATTCGGTAACGCAAGGAGTCCAAATTGAACAATTATGGCCAAGGTTATTTAGTAAAAGTGTTGAAATAAAGTACGCATTTCGACCATTTAAGTGGAAAAATAGTGCGAAGGACGTCGCTGGTGTTTTTGTTGTAGTCATATCGCTTGCAAGTATAAGAAACAACATTCAAAAGTGTATCTATGATGGTTCTTTACGAATTCCCGCGAAAAATATAAATCCATATCTGATTGATGGTGACAATATTATTGTAGAAAAGGCTAAGTCTCCATTAAATGGTTTTCACAAAATGCTTGGTGGGTGTCAACCGCGTGAAGGTGGTTATTTAATGTTGAGCAATAATGAGAAGAATGAACTGATAAAAAAAGACATTGCTGTTGAAAAGTTTATATTACCAATGACAGGTTCTGTTGAGTTCTTGAACAGAATTCCTAAGTGGTGTATTTGGATTGAAGATAATGATTTGGAAGAAGCACAAAATATACCTGCACTAAAGGATAGAATTGAAAAAGTCAAACGGCATAGAATTAACGGAAATAGTGTTGAGCGAACCTTTGCTAATGTTCCTTGGAAATTTGTAACAACAAAAAGACCAAAGAAAAATCAAATCATTATTCCTGCCGTGACCACAAGTGCTCGTAAGTATATACCAATTGGGTTTTTGGATAGATCAACCATTGTAAATAGTCGTGCTTATTGTCTATTTGATTCAGAATTATATTACTTTTCAATTTTATCTTCCGCAATGCATAATGTATGGGTAAAAGCTGTATCGGGACGACTCGGTGATGCGATTAACTACTCTTCTAACATTTGTTACAATACTTTCCCATTTCCAAATATAACGGAAAAGCAAAAGGAATCGCTTACTACTCATGTTTACAACATTCTGGAAGAACGTGAGAAATACCCGGAAAAGACGACGGCTGATCTGTACGATCCAGACAAGATGCCGAGCGGATTGCGCGAAGCTCACAAATACTTAGATCTCGCTGTAGATCAGATATACCGAAATAAACCGTTCGAGAGTGATGAGGATCGGTTAGCTCACCTGTTCAAACTTTACGAAGAGATGCTTATCAGAAAAACTAACGAATAATCTTATGAAAACCATTCAAGTTGCAGAAGCGGTATACGCACAGACGGGCGAAAGCACCAGGGTTAATGATCTTGGCATGCGTGAAATGCAGGCAATGGCATTTGAGAAGAGAAGCGCACAATACCTGCTTCTAAAAGCCCCACCGGCCTCTGGAAAATCCAGAGCCTTGATGTTCCTTGCTTTGGATAAGCTCACCAATCAAGGAATCAAGAAAGTTATCGTTGCAGTTCCTGAAAAATCCATCGGTGGATCTTTCATGGAGACCAATTTAACAGATAGCGGATTCTTCGCGAACTGGATACCAAACGATGACTACAACCTTTGTACTCCAGGCCTTGATAATGCCAAGGGCAAAGTTGAGGCATTTAAGAATTTTATGGATAACGGTGAGAAAATTCTTATCTGCACGCACGCAACTCTCCGTTTTGCGTGTGAGCAAATTGAAGATTCGAAATTCAATGATGTTCTTGTCGCTATAGATGAATTTCATCACGTATCTGCTGACAAAGAAAGTAGTATCTTGGGTCGTGTTTTGCATGGAATAATGACAAACTCTAATGCGCACGTCATCGCGATGACGGGATCATATTTCCGAGGAGACGGTGTCGCCGTATTACTACCGCAGGATGAGGCGAAATTCACAAAAGTAGCGTACAACTATTATCAGCAGTTGAACGGATACACTTACTTAAAGACTTTGGGTATCGGATATCATTTTTATCAAGGGAAATATACATCAGCAATTGCCGAAGTCTTGGATACTGACAAGAAGACGATTCTACACATTCCGAATGTGAATTCTGGAGAATCAACGAAGGACAAGCTTAACGAAGTTGACTTAATACTGGATATTATCGGTGAGGTTGATCATCAAGATCATGAGACAGGGGTTATCTATGTGAGGCGTGATGATGACGGAAAAATACTCAAGGTCGCAAACCTTGTCGATGATTCGGTGGATCGGGACAAGATTGCAAATTATCTTCGCATGATGAAAAAAGAAGATGACATGGATATCATCATTGCTTTAGGCATGGCAAAAGAAGGTTTTGACTGGCCATATTGTGAACACGCCTTGACAGTCGGTTACCGGAGTTCCCTTACCGAGATCATCCAAATCATTGGTCGCTGTACTCGTGATAGTGCGAACAAAACTCACGCACAATTCACCAACCTCATTGCTCAACCAGATGCAAAAGACAGCGAGGTGAAGGTATCGGTAAATAACATGCTGAAAGCGATTACGTGTTCATTACTTATGGAACAAGTGATGGCCCCTCACTATAACTTCAAACCAAAGTTCCCGAATGACGACGCTAATTTTACACCAGGTGAAATCAAGGTGAACGGCTTCAAAGCGCCGAGTACGGATCGGGTGCGAGAAATCATCGAAACCGATATCAACGATCTTAAGGCCTCGATCCTTCAAGATGACCAAATGATTAAGGCATTACCTGGGAATGTTGATCCAGAGGTAATAAACAAGGTGATGATCCCAAAAATCATTCAAATGAAATATCCTGATCTTACTGATCTCGAAATAGAGGAAGTTCGCCAGCATGTCGTTGTTGATTCTGTGATAAAGAATGGTGAAATCAAGGAAGTTGGAGATAAGAAATTCGTTCGCATGGCAGGTCAGTTTGTGAATATCGACGATCTTAATGTCGATCTTATTGACAGAATTAATCCCTTCCAAGAAGCATTCGAGATACTTTCAAAGTCAGTAACATCGAGTGTGTTGAAAGTAATTCAAGATACTATTGATGCCACAAGGATTGAGATGACACCAGAAGAGGTAAAAATTCTGTGGCCCAAGGCAAAAGAGTTTACGATACAAACAGGACGAAAACCTGATATTTCTTCATCTGATCCGCTTGAGAAGAGGCTCGCCGAAGCGGTACTGTATTTGAAGAGGCTTAAAGCGGAACAAATTCAGAATTAGTATGGATAGAAATGATCTATTAGATTTATTAAACGATGATGATTTGGGGCTTCTTGATATAGAGAAGAGGCCCGTTTCAGTTACGCCGGATGATAGGTTAATAGAATCATTTGTGGAGATAAATGAGTTCCTCTCGTTGCATAATGCAGAACCGAAATCAGGTGGGGATATTTACGAACATAAACTTGCATCGAGACTGAAACATATCCGCGAAAATAAAGAACAGAGGGATTTTCTTAGTAAATATGATATTCATAATTTGTTAAAAATTGAGGAAAAGAATATTGATACAGTCAGCGATATATTTGAAGACGACAATTTGGACCTTCTTTCGATTGAAGATAGTTCCGTTTTTAAAATTGAGAATGTGCCAGAGATCAAACAAGATCGTTCTGATCCTGACTTTGTTGCGCAGCGAGAAGTTTGTGCTGATTTTGACCAATATGAACATTTGTTCAATCAAGTTCAAAGAGAATTGAAGGACGGTACCAAGAAACTTTCAACTTTTGTAGAGAGTGAAATGAAACAAGGAGATTTTTTTGTTCTTAGCGGTGTTTTGATATACCTGGAAAAAATCTATGATCCGTATCGAGGAAACAGCAAAAAAATTAACAGGCGTACGCGCTGTATCTATGAAAACGGAACGGAGTCAAACGTCTTGCTCCGTTCATTGGGGAAGAGATTGTCAGATGTCGGGTATGCGATAAAAGATAATTTAGACATAGTAAATATTGAAGCAGGTGACTCGGAGACTGGTTATATCTATGTGCTCAAATCGCTCAGCGAGAACCCAAGAATCGCTACGACGAAGAACCTTTTCAAGATTGGTTTCTCAACGACTAGTGTTGAAGATCGTATAAAGAATGCGCAGCATGATCCTACCTATCTAATGGCTCCAGTTTCTATTGTTGCCACTTATAAGTGCTTTAATATGAATCCCCAGCGTTTTGAGAGGCTCATACATCGTTTTTTCAGTCAGTCATGCCTAGATCTCGAGATCACCGATAATGATGGAAATAGCTATACCCCAAAAGAGTGGTTCATTGCTCCGATAATGGTGGTTAGTAAAGCTATTGAACTGATTATCAAGGGTGAAATTGTGAACTATGTCTACGATAAGAGTACCGAAAAGATCATGAAGATTAAGTAATCGAATGTATCAAGAACAATTGCAATCATTTTTGAGAGGAGACGGACATGATCATCGGGGTCGGACACATGACGATATCTTGAAATTTACTGATGAACAACTAGAAAGCGAGCATGATTACATCCAATGGCTGTTTCCATTGCGGGAGCCGAGCGCGGCAGTTCCGGAATCGCCTTTTCTTGAGAATGAAGAAATCGTACAGCGTTTGAAGAATGACGAGGAAGTACAGGAAAGTATGGTGACCGCTCTCGTCCGGATGCATGGTTTCTATCAGAAAAATGACCATTGGCTCAAACAAAATGACCACAATCATTTGCGCATTACACGGATTCTGAAATCGGTATCGCTTCTCAACTCCAAGGAAAATGCGCAGGAATTCTACGACTTCATTCTTCGGCGCGTCGAATCCGCCCAACCCGTAACCGAGGAAAGTCTCGAATTTTGGAGAAAAAGCATTACTGAACCTCCCTATGCAACCTAATAAGCTGATGTGCTTTTTTAACCAGGGGCACTCAATGTGCACTGAATTTATCCCACGGGGTACCCGACAAAACATGTTCTGGTTTCATGACAGTTTTTATAGTCACGTCTCAATCGATAAGCAAGACCGGTATCTCCATATATTTTTAAGGAACCCTTCGGCAGATAATTTCTCTTTCGAAACCAGGCAGGGCTTTCGGGATTTTGAAGAGATGTATTCTTTCTTCAAAGACAACAGAGAAAAACTCCATTTGGCCTTTCATGAAAAAATTGGTTTCCCTCTCGCACTGAATCCTCCAATTATGTTCTCTTACGATACATTCATTCCAGATATCATTTTGGATTTCAAAGTCTGTGGGTCAGACACTGCAGAGATAATCTATCCTGAAAAATATCGGGGTATTCACTGTCGTCTTTTCGACGAGGCACATATTCCCATTCCTTTTATCGAAATTCCTGAGATCGTAAACATCCTTCCACAGATTAAAGAGGCTTATCCCTGCATATGAAAAAACTCTATCTTGATATCGATGGGGTGCTAATAAAAAAGGATGGGACGCCAGCCGAGGGGCTGGTGAAGTTTTTACAATTTGCGACGAAGCATTTTGACTGCTACTGGCTCACAACGCATTGTGATGGCGATGCGGAACCCGTGTTTCTCTATCTCGTGGGGAAAGTCTCGCCCGAGGCGCTCCCATATATCGAGAAGATCAAGCCAACCCGCTTCGGCGCACGGAAGACAGACGCTATTGATTTCATGAGCGAATTCTATTGGCTCGACCATACAGTCTTCGAATCCGAGCAAAAAGTCTTGGTTGAAAAAGGAGCGGAGGAAAGATTTATCCTAGTTGACTTGCGCTCCAATCCCCAAGCCCTCGAATCTATTCTCGAAATCTTGAAAACACTAGAGTAGTGGACTGAGTGTTGAACGGGATACACATATCCTGATTCAGAAACTTATCCGTTTCCAAGATAAAAATGAAAGGTATAACTACTCCATATCCACATAGTCCGAATAGTAGATAATGTCATCATCGTCATCACCATATCCAAGGAACCACATGATGACTGTGCCTTCATTTGCATGCTTGTCCATCGTTGAGTTTACGAGAAGCGAGAACGCGTCGGCAAGGTCATCATGTTTTTCAACACCGAAGCCGACTAATTGTTCTATGAGCTCCTCGCAGCCTTTTCGAGGGAACTTGATAATCCCAGACTTAATCGCCGTGGAAGTGAGCGCCAGTCTCGTTCGCTTGTCTCCTTTGGGTTTGATCGCTTCAGCGGTGATTCCCTGCATCTCGAGCATCTGAGGCAAGGCTTCTTGATACGCGACACTCTCTACAAATAAAGCATCAGTATGTTTGCGCATGTTTGTACTTTTGACACTCTTAAGAAGATCTACCTGTGCCGGGAAGTTCAGTTTTTGGGCAATGGGGTTGGGCAAGATGTAGATGCGTAACTTTTCCCTTCTCGAATACACATGAGCCATTACGACCGCAGTGAAATCAGCCGAGTCACTAGCGGAAATAGCCAAGTCAACTCCGGCATAAGTACCACGGTATCCTTTATGATCATCGCCGGGCAGTTCATCGTAGTACTGAATCCACTCAGGATAGATAACCTGGTCATCGCTTGGAATGATACGCAAGAGATATTCTCGTTGCCATGATAGCTCGCTGGCAACTTTTTTCTTCTCTTCCTCAATATCGTGCTCAGTTGGGTATTTCCCTGGCCAAAGACAGATGCTATCCTTATCAATCAGCGGATACTCTTTGAATACACCCCTCGTTCTTTCTTGAGCTATTTCTTCCTTGATCCGCATGAGGAGGGAATCTTCATGAAGAAGGTTGCCAACGATAATGAGCCGGGTGTTTTTATCTCCACCAGGGATGACTTCGCCACGGAGCCAATTGTAGATCTTGTCCCGACCTTCTCGGGTCTTGGTTGACTGCACATCCTCAACATCGTCGCAGATGATGAGGTCTGGACGATGTTCGTTGTGACGGATACCACGGATGCTTTGATCGGATGAAGCAACTGTAATCCGGGCACCGTGTTTGTTGAAAACCAATGAGTACGAGCCCCATTCATCGCTCTCTTCTTTGAACGGTCCCAAGTCTCGTTTCAGTACATCGTTTCCTTCGAGTTCTGTGCGAATGTTCATCATGTGTTGCTTCGCTTGTGCCTTTGTTTGGCAGAAGATAACACAGAATTTCTTTTGCTGTTTCCCAAGAATGGCCC
Organism: uncultured Bdellovibrionales bacterium; assembly: GCA_964604195.1. Lineage (GTDB taxonomy): Bacteria > Patescibacteriota > Minisyncoccia > Moranbacterales > UBA1568 > SSEF01. The sequence continues at coordinate 38,419 of CAZRXW010000005.1, read as the reverse complement.
AGATGGGATAGGCTGTTGTCACCATGGTTGATTTCCCAGATCCTCGGAAAGCGACCACGAAAAAGTTCTCCGTCGGACTATGTTCGAGATAGTGAATGATCTCTTTCTGAAAATCTGCTGTCTCATACTTCACATAGTGGGCATAGTAGAAATGAAAGAAGTAGAGAAAGCTATCTTTTGTGATTGAAGTCCGAACGAGTCGGTCCTTGATCATCTTGTTGACCAGAGTGTTTGGAATGATTTTGTTCATAGGATTAGTGAATATTCTTAAGGGATTGTGACTGGGTGATTTTTGCCAGCTTGAGAGCTTGCTTTACAACCTTGGCCTGAGCAGGTGTCAGCTCTTCCGGATCGTCCTTGGTAGTAATCTCTAGCTTATTCTTGTAGTTGTCGTTCCGATGCTTGAGCCAGAAACTAATGGCCGGCCAGTTCTTCTCTTTGATGAGGTTCAGGAGCTGGCTTTCACTCATGTCATTCACAAGAGCGACGCCTTCGGCGAGTGCTTCATCCATTTTCTTGGCAAAAGTGACGTCTTCTCTCCGCCACCGATACACGCTGTTCCTGGAAAGCCCCGTCTTCTCACAGGCGACTTGAATGATCGGGATGCGTGCTAGTTCCTCCAAGAACTGGTTTTGGTATTTATTCTTTTTCATAGGGTTCGATGATCGGCTTAATGCCTGTGAGCGCCTCGTAGCGATTGGCAATGAGGTCACAGAATCGAGGCTCAAGTTCGCATCCGTATACTCGGCGTCCCAGCTGTTCCCCAGCCAGAAGAGTACTCCCAGAGCCAAGGAAACTATCGAGGATAATGTCATCGGGCTTTGTGCAGCGTTTTATGGCTTTCTCGTGGAGCGTGATTGGCTTCGAGGTAGCGTGTTGGTACTCTTTGGCGGAAAGACGTTTAGCCGTCCAAATTTCGAGAAAATCATCAACTTGAGTGACGAGATCATTGCCTGTGGTGAATTCCCGATTCATTACCTCGTTGAGATTGGTAACTGATTCAGCGAGATATGGCTTCCCTCGGGTGCCATACACGGCCGGTTCATAGGCCTTGTTGCAATAGACTTTCGGGACTGGGTTCTGAGAATTTTTCAGCCACAGACAGACCCGCTTGTTGGCGATGCCAAGAGAGCGGTAGATGTCTTGGATGAGACCGATGTAGATTTGGTCGCAGTAGTAGAAGACGTGAGTGTCCAAGTTGGAAACCGAGAGAGCCGCCGAAAGACTGTTTTTGATAAACAATCGGTATTCTTCGAAGGTGCGGGTATCGTTTACACTTCCACCGTATTCCTTGTTCCCGCCAATGCCGCCGTCGTAGTCGATCGAGATGTTGTACACGGGGTCTGAATAGATCATGCTGGCTCGTTCGTTCCTAAAGAGACGGGAAAGATTTTTTGGATCGGTGGAGTCGCCACACAGAATTTTATGCTTTCCAAGGTGGATAATGTCGCCGGGTTTTGTCTTTGGCTCCTTAATTTTTCGGAGTTCCTTATCGATATCAAAGGCATCCTCCTTTGTTTGGTTCTTCTCATCCCAAAAACTAGCGATTTCGATAGGATCGAAGCCTGCGAAGGAAAGGGTTTCGAAGTCGAAAGCTTTCAGGAGATCGTAGTCCCAGTCGCCGCCCAACTTGTTTGATCCAATGAGGTATTCTTTCGCTTCTTGAGCCGTGAGCTTTCGATTTGGTACCCGGATGTCGATCAACTCACTCCCACGACCAAGGAGCTGCAAGGCCTTGATGCGCTGGTGTCCAGCAAGGATCGTTCCGTCAGAATCGACGGCTGGGATCTCCACCAGATTAAATTTTTTCAGACTGCGCTTGAGATCCGACAATTGCTTGTCGGAAATCTTCCGAGGGTTGATCTCTTGAGGGATGAGATCGTCGACACGTTTTTGGACCGTCGTCCATGAGAGCTTTTTCATACTCCTTTTATGACTTACTGATAAAAGGATGTATGGAATAGAAAACGCCTATCCCACACACGAAATAAAGAGAGGAAACCCTCAGATTATTTCTTGCGCGGAATAGGCATGGCTTGGAAGCGATCCACTATTCTACTTTTTACTACGCAGAATCAAATTGTTCACTTACATTTTATTCGCATTATTTCCCTTGTCAAGTTTCCGAAGAACTCGTTTGCCATTCTTACTCTTCAAAAATTCAATGGTGTCGTCGCCAAAGAAGACAGGCACGCCTCCTTTGGGTACAGAGATGAGCACTTTATATCCCTTCGCTTCTTCCTCCTGAATCATTTTTACAAAATCCGGATCGAGCTTGAGAATTTCTAGGATAAAGGAGTTATCATTCTTCGGCACCATCGGTTTCGGGAGAGCACTATAAACGCGACCGGGGGTATTGTGCTGAAAAGCCTTACGCACCTCCTTACCAAAAGAAGGAGTTGGCCGTTTCGGTATGGTGTGAAGCCTTAAGTCCGTGAGTTGGATCACTTTGTACTTCACTCCGGTAGCTGCCTGATAGGGCTGGATTTTAACCTCGTACCGCGGATTGTTCTCGTTCAGGGCTTGCATTCTGGTGAAAGATGATTTATACTTCTTATACTATGATATCACAACTCTCAGATAAGGACAAAAAGGCGTTCGGTCTCATCCGGAGTAGGATTGCCCATTACGGCGAAAAACCTTCCCTGCGTGAAATAAACGAGGTTACAGGGGGCAAGTCCCCACGCTCTGCCAGTCTCGTGATTGACCGTCTGGTAAAGGCAGGCTTGCTCAAGAAGATCGGTAAGGAACTCGTCTTGGTTGGCGTTCCTTCTAACTCCTCAATCAGTACTGTGGATATTCCTTTGGTAGGAGCGGTGCCCTGTGGTGCGCCGATGCTGGCAGAACAAAATATCCAGACGCGCATCCCGGTTTCTACTGCTCTCGCTAAAAAAGGTTCTGTCCATTTTTTTCTGCGAGCTATTGGCGATTCTATGAACCAAGCCGGGATCAACAGCGGTGACCTGTTACTAGTCCGTCAGCAACCGACAGCAGAAAATGGAGATCGAGTAGTTGCACTTATTAACGACGAAGCGACCGTGAAGGAATTTCAGCGAGCGGAGGGGGCCGTTGTGCTTCGGCCGAAGTCGAGCAACAAAAAGCATAAACCAATTATTGTAACTGATAATTGCATGATTCAAGGAGTAGTCGTCGCCGTATTTCCCGAAGAATTGCACTAACGATATGGAACAACATTCCGATATTTTAATCTTTGACGTTGGTCTTGGACAAAGCATATTTCTATATCCGCGTTCAGCACCCAAATACAGCATGCTTGTTGATTGTGGTCACGACGGTGATTTTCATCCAGTCAACTTCCTCATCGAAAAAGGATTTATTCATCAAAATACTTTGGGGAACTTGACTATTACAAATTACGATCAAGACCATTTCTCAGGGATTGAGAACTTGAGGAATAAAATTAATATCTGGACAACTTTTTTTGCAAATAATCTTACCTCCCTTGAAATTAAACGACTAAAAGAGGAAGTTACTGATCAGCTGGAACACGTGTGCTATCTAAAGGATACCTATATACATCCAGTGCCGTTGTTTACTCCACCATATAATGTCCAAAGGTTTTTCCTTGAAAAAAGTGACTTGGAGAGCCATGATACAAATAATTTAAGTCAGGTTGTATTCATTGAACACAACGGAACCGTTATCTGCATTTCTGGGGACCTTGAAGAAAAAGGCTGGGTCAAACTATTGTTGAAATATCCAACGGTTAAAGATTGGTTGAGAAGGACAAATATTTTTATTGCATCGCATCATGGTCGAGAAAACGGTTACTGCGCCGAGATTTTTTCATATTGCGCTCCTGAATGCATAGTTATATCAGACAAAGGGATTGTACATGATACACAGAAGGACATGGCTTCTGTTTACGGTTCTCATGTAACGGGAATGGGGGTAGCTATCAATAGTAGGCTTAGAAAAGTATTAACGACTAGAGATGATGGTCATATATGGATCCAGCTACATCCTGAGTCGACACGAGTCTATAATAACTTCTCACACGTATAAACAAATCGAATTTATGTTTAGTGAATATAACCGTAAAGCGCGGATATACCCAGCCTTGTTAACTGCGTTACCACTTTTTTTTGTAAAACACTACATCATTGATCAGTATTTTTCTTTTTCTCTAACGCAAGTAATACTCGGGGATATTTCAATGCTCGCGGTCCTAATATATCTTTTTTCTCAGATAAATAGGTTTATTTCCAAGATACTGTTTGAAAAAAAGGTGGATTTCCCAACAGATAAAGCGCTTTTACCTTCGAGTTCTGTATTGAGTAATGAGTATAGGAATAATCTAGCTCAAAAAGTAAAAGTTGATTTTAGTCTAACTCTACCAGATCTAAAGGACGAGAATGAAAATGAGGAAGAGACAAAAGTTCGAATTCGTGAAATCGTTAAATCTATCATAAATAAAGTTCGAGACGGACACTTGTTACTTCAACATAATATTGAGTATGGATTCTTTCGTAATCTGCTAGGTGGATCAGTAGTCGCTTCCATCGTCTCGTTTGTGAACATATTCCTTTTCTCATTTTGCTTTAAGAATAAAATACTCGTGATAACATCAGTCGTTTTACTTTTTGCCTATTTATTTGTCATCTTTTTTCGAAAGAGAGCGTTAAAGCATTTTAGCGAAGAATACACCCAAGTTTTATTCAGAGAATATTTAGGAAGTTAAGACAGCATCATTATGTACAAAATAGCAATTCTAAATGTGGGCGGGGCATTTTCGGCATATGGAGAATTCGGTGATAGGAAAGTAGTTATGGATCTTGGCTCTCGAAGTGATTTTTCGCCAGTAACAAACTTCTTGCTGCCGCTTGCTCGCAGTGGCAAGTTTAGTAGTAGTTCATACGGTAAGAATCAGTATCATATTGATCAGTTGTTTTTGAGTCATTTAGATAACGATCATGTTTCGGACTATATAGAGTTCAGGAAGTATTTTCATCCCGGATTTATGACTTGTCCGAATAAAAATCCCAATCAGAATGATGGATTCAAAGTTAACGAAGATCTTATCGGAGAAATTAAAGACTCGAAACAGCTTGTTTTGGATGATATGGATACAAGGGGAACAAATAGCCCTGAGTACCCCCATCTTTCTAAGGACAACCCACTGATCTCAATTGTGAATGAGATAGACCTGTACTATATAAAGCCGGGCGAGTGTGAATCCATTCCGGAGCTTAAGGAAAAGTATGCAAATAATATTAGTCTCGTACTATTCATAAAGCTTGGTTCGAAAACAATACTGATCCCGGGTGATCTCTCTAAGGAGGGTATGAAGTACCTTATTGACACTAATTCAGGCCTAAAAAAAGAGCTCGAAGATTTGGGAGTTGATTATTTGATTGCCCCACACCATGGTCTATCAACATCATTTTCAGAGTATTTCTTCCAGACTATCAATGGCAATAAAACTCGTTTGAATATAATTTCTGAAAAGGAAAGAATTGAGAATTCTGATGAAAACAGATCGGATGTTGACTCACGTTATTACGGAGAAGACTACTCATCAGGAGAGAATACTTTGAAGCAAAGAGGCGTGAAGACATCTATGGGACATATAGTGATTGATCTTACAAGTGATGACACTATAATTTCGCAGTATCAAGATATTAAGGATGTGATCAAGGAATTTACAGCATAAAGAATACGTTAAAGTGAGATATGCAGATTTCTGACGAGCGAATTCAGGAAATGAAAACTTTGCTAGAGAAAGAACATGGCAGAGAGTTTTCATGGCAAGAGGCATCCGATGCAGCCTATAACCTTGCAGGGTTTGCAGAAATCATTTACGAGGGCTGGCAGGAGGATCGACGGAGGCAAAGAAAGCTCAAGGAAAGTCCGAAAGGTTTTGTTCTTGAAGGTGTTGGATACACCTGTTTCATTTGTCATAACAGTACCCAGAAAGACGAGAACTGGTACGACAAGTGGGGTATTAAATGCTCTATCTGCCAAGAGGCAATCAACCGAAAAGAGATTCCTCCGTCACTGGTAAAACATAGGGATAGCTGGTACACGAAATACGATCTTGAGCGAGCTTTTAATCTGAAAGGTAAAGTTCTAAATTCTTGGATCAAACAAGGAATTCTCAAGGCGAGGACTGTTTCCAATAGAGGAAAAGGCGTCCATGTTCAGTTGTTCTTGATAAAAGATAACAAGGATATGCTCCCGCCAAAGAAGATGGTCGAGGGTCATTTAATGAAGGAAGATCGGGGTGATGGAAAGAACTGGTATTCTACGCATCCTTGGTATCATTTTGTGGATCCACAGGAGCACCTTAAAGGCTACAAGATTCTGGATTATTTGAAATTCACTAAGGAAGAGAAGGAAAAATAGTTACAGAGGGCTGTGACTTTATAGGTCTATCCTATGTCACTTTTGTCACTTTTTTAGTGCGCTCGAGATGCGTCGAAAAGGGTCCTGAAAACATGCTAAAATCTTCTTAACTGGCTTGATTTCCCGAGGTTCTAACTCGAGACGGCCCGCATCTAACAGGTAGCACGACATGCTACTTGTCGGTATAGATTCAAACAACAAAAAACAGCAGTCGGAATGATCGCTGTTTTTTGTTAGTTACTCAGTCAGTTATTCAAGAGTGCATGTCCCAGTACAGAGCACATTTGCCGGATCGGTAACCGTTATTTCGCAGATAAAGTTCGATCTAATCTGTGCACCGAAACTATTCTCTGCATCCACATAGCTTATTGTCCGATACTTATCATCACCGAGAGGAGTAATCTTCCAGTGTGATGAAGTTGGGAAGTCAGCTGTCTTTGGAGCTTTAAGCATGGACTCAACTCTTGCTTGAGAGCAAGCTTGGGCCTCTGATATGTGGCTTCGCTTGAGCGCTTCCTGCTTCTGCTTTTCCTCCTCTGCTTTTTGCTTTACTTCCTCTTCTCGCTGTCTCTTAGCTTCTAGGGCTTGCCGTTCTATTTCAGCTCTTTCTTCATCAGTGAAAGCTCGATTGATAGTGATTGTAGCTTGAGCATCGTTGGATCCATTTCGGACGACAAAGGTGAAGGTGTTGTTTTCGTTGCCGAGTCTAGCATCGTAGGAAAATTCACCGTTTGTTGTTGGGATAATTTGTCCTCCAACTTTCAATTCCGCACTACTTGGTTCGATAGATCCTTTCACAGTCACCTTCTTCTCTTGGAGGGTGAGATTATTTTCTGGCTCAGTGATCTTAATCGTTGGAACTCGATTAGCCGAGTAGAGAAAGCTCCCTCCGATCAGTGCAAGTACCACAAAAGCGGCTCCAGATAAGGTGAGCTTCTTTTTGGGAGGAAGTTTTGTCTTTTTATAAATGAGAACTGGAACCAGAATCGGCAGCGCCACATACCAGAAGGTGATTCCAAAAAAGATAGCGACTACCCATCCAATAACTTTGAGAATCTTCTTGTTTTGTTTCGCCTCAGTTTCTTTTTGCTCCGGTGTTTTTTGGATAGGTTGGCTTGCATTGATCTTGTTTAGCCATTCGCCACAAAATCGACACTTACTTGCTTCGTCCTGAATCTCTTCAGAACAATGGGGGCATTTTTTCATAAATTTGACGTAGGATTTATTGATTGAAAAACTGCTGGTTCATTTTTTAAGATACAAAAATGGTCCCGCGAACCGGACGACAATTCCTTTCGAAACTGCCCGACAACTCTTTCGAGCTATCGACCTACGTCAATAAGTGCCGGTCACGAGACCGTTTTTATTGACGTAGGTTCTATTATTGAGCCATGCCGCTACCTTTTTGGGGCAGAAGTTTAGGCAACATTGTACGACCAGTATAGCTTTTTAAGGGACCAAAATCAACCTTCCGATTCTATGGTGGTTTCATGTGGTTAGAGTTATTTTCTTCTCTGCGAGGTAGATCCGGCTTTTCAAACAGCCCAGTATTTCTCGTTTTTCTTCATTCGTACCTTCTCTGAGGACGTACTTAGCATATCCTCGGATATCAACGCTCGGGACGCTAATCTTTTCTTTTGTTCCGAGAAAGAACTTCTGCATTTTGGAAAACTGCTCAATATCTGCTTTGATCTTTTCCTTTACCTCGATCTCATTGAGGTTTATCTTGTCTATCAATTCTTCAAATTGTTTTAGGATTTCTTTTTCTTCAGTGTAGCCACATTTACAATCAGCTCCTCGGGCTTTGGTACAGCCGTAGTAGACATACCGATGAACCCCGCCACCTCTTTTCTTTTTGAATTTCTCGTCAGCGCTTATCCCTGATCCACATAATCTGCAAGTCATCATTTTGGTGAAAGCGAACTCTTTTCCCTCAACCCTTAAGATTTGGCTCTTTATCTGTCTCTGAACGAGATCAAAAAGCTCTTTGGTGATGATTGGCTTGTGTTTTCCTGTGTACCAGTTTCCTGATTTTCTTGGATATTCAAACACTCCGTAATAGAAGGTGTTATCTAAGAGCCGGTAAATATTGCCGAGGCTTAAATTCTTTTTTCCAGCAGCACTTTTGAAGTTCAGATCAAATTTAAGCCAATTGTAGATCTTTCGTCCGCTCCAATGTTCATAGGCCACTTTTTCAAACATCTTTTTGATCACTGGTGCCCGTTCTGGATCAATCAGTGTTTCACATTTTCGATCCATTCGCTTTTCTTTCATGTATCCAGTAGGCGGTGGACCTGGCCATAATCCCATTTCAACTCTCGTTCGCAGTCCTCGTTTTACATTGATACTCTTGTTGTCATTTTCCAGCTTTGCTTGACTACAGAGGATCATCAGCAAAAACTTTTCATTGGGAGAGTTTTTGAATGTTTGTCCGTAGGTTCGGATTTCCATGAGGAGTTGCTGATCCATGAGGTCAACGACGCTTCCTAGATCACCAGCATTACGAGAAAGTCGATCCGGTGCCCAGGTGAGAATGCCGTTGAACCTGCCACCTCGGATATCCTCCAAGATTTCCCGATAGACTGGCCGCTGGCCAGATTCCTTTGCGCTGTGGGATTCACGCCGGATCTCAACTATATCGAGATTGTCTCGCTCGGCGAGTTGGAGCATTTCCTTCACTTGGGAATCGATAGAAAGCACCTGACGCTCTTCTGATTCAGTCGATTTCCGAGCATAGAGGACATACCGGATCTTTTGGATAGGTGGAGCTATTTCGTCACCGATTCTGGCTGTGGTATATGGTTCCATATACCTATTGATGACGCAGATCACTTGTTTTGCTAAGCCTATGCAAAAATAGAAATTTATTGCATAATAGCGATTCATTTTTAAACAAAACCTAGCATCAAGCCATTGCATAAATTCGCATACATACTGCACTCCATGAGACCACAGGTTTATGGAGTTTTTGTAAAAATCATGGTACTATTGAGGGGCTTTATGATGAAGATCAAAAAAATCCCTCTTCTTGTGCTTATTTTAGCGGTAATGCTCTCAACTGGTGGGCCGTGTGTTTTTCCTATGCTCACAGCCCAAGCCTCCTCTGGAATGATGGATATGAGCAATCAAAGCCCTGTAGACGAACAGGATAATGGGATTATGGGGACTGATAGCAGCATGAACTCCATGGTACATCTACCGCTCACTCAGAGTCATGTAAAGAACTGCTCTCTGGAGTGTGGACAAACCAAAGATAATGTCGGAACGATAAAAAAATCTCAAGAGATTTTGCAACTTCCAAATCTCGCCTTACAGGGAGTTTTTATAGCTCCATCACTTGTTGACGGATTGAACATCGAAGCCTTCGAACCGCCCGAGATCCTGCCCTTGCAGGACCTCATTCTTACCGTAGCCAAAAAAGAATAGATTGATTGAAGTGTGTCAGGAAGCTGAGACAGTTTGTCCTTTTGGATACTCTTTCTCTGCCCTGGCACTTTTTGTACCCATTTTATTATGTGAATGGGTTTTAATCGTCAAATCAATGTATTCTATGAAAAAACTTTTAGTACCTATCGCTGGAATGCACTGCAGATCTTGTGAAATTCTTATTGAAGATAAGCTCTCCGAAATTCCAGAAATCAAAAAAAGTTACGTCAATTACAAGAAAGGAGTTGCTGAAGTTTCGTACGAAGTCAAACCGAGCAAACAGGCGATTGAAAATGCCGTGCGGGAAGCGGGGTATACGATCGGAGTCGTCGGGAAAAAGCCTTGGTTCAGTCGGAATGCGAGTGATTATAAGGATCTGGGCATCGCATTTTTGTTCGTCGTAGGACTCTACTTCATCCTCAAAGAATTTGGGTTCTCTGATCTCATAAATGTCGGAAACGCAGCGAAACCGACGAGTCTTTCGGTGGCGCTCCTCGTCGGACTCACAGCAGGATTTTCTACCTGCCTTGCCTTAGTAGGAGGATTGGTGCTGGGAATTTCTGCCCGACATTCAGAAAAACATCCCGAAGCGACTCCATTGCAGAAGTTTCGCCCGCATCTTTTCTTCAATCTTGGTCGCATTCTCTCGTACGCCGTCCTCGGTGGTCTTCTTGGGTCGCTCGGTTCATTTCTCCAACTTTCTGGAACCACTCTCGGTATTGTTACCATAGCCGTCGGTGTTGTCATGCTGCTCCTTGGCGTGAAACTGACAGGCGTGTGCCCGCGGTTGGAAACAGTAAGTTTTGCTCTTCCTAAAGGAATCAGTCGGTTACTGGGTATCAGCGACAAACAGAGAGAGTACAGTCACAAAAATTCATTTGTTCTCGGGGCCATGACCTTTTTTCTGCCCTGCGGTTTCACTCAAGCAATGCAAATCTACGCTGTAAGTACGGGAAGCTTCATGCAGGGAAGTCTCATCATGGGACTCTTCGCTCTGGGAACAGCCCCGGGGCTTCTGGGTATCGGTGGATTAACTTCTGTCATCAAGGGCATTTTTGCGCAACGATTCTTCAAATTCGCCGGAATCGTTGTGATAGCACTGGCCTTCTTCAATATTAACAACGGTCTCAATCTGACGGACTGGCAACTAAGTGTTTCTTCTGGAGCTGATACAAAAGCGGTAGCTGCCCAGTCGACTGATCCGAACGTAAAAATTGAAAATGGCGTTCAAGTTGTGCGCATGACAGAAAGCTCCAGTGGCTATGCCCCGAGCAAATTCACCATTCAGCAAGGCATCCCAGTCAAATGGGTTATTGATGCCAAAGATCAGTACACCTGTGCTTCAACGGTTATTGCTTCGAAAATCGGGGTCCGAAAGAATCTGTCACTTGGACAAAACGTCATTGAGTTCACACCGAAAGAAGTTGGACAGATCCCATTCTCATGTTCTATGGGTATGTATCGGGGCGTGTTTACCGTCGTGGCTGCCAGCTGATAAATCAACCAGAATCAAAACAAGCCTTGAATTAACCATAAGATTATGTACAAACTACTCTTCAATGTTGCGGGCATGCATTGTGATTCATGCGTCAAACTTATCACGATGAAAATGAAAAAAATTGATGGAACTTCGGAGTTTTCTATCACAAAAGATGGGAAAGCCGAACTCACCGCGAACCGCGAAATAAACTTATCAGAAGTTGAAAATGCGCTTCAGGGAATGGAATATATCGTGACGACCGCGTAAAGTATTTGATTGATAACTCTATGAAATCTTCTTATGACTAAACGAATAACAGTATCCATTAAGGGAATGACGTGTCACTCCTGTGAAATGCTCATCGGTGAAGAACTCAAGGAGCTTCCTGGAATCAGTGAGATTCAGATTGACCATGAGGCTGGTCAAGGGGTATTTCTTCTCGATGAGACGAGAAGCACCCTCGAGCAATCGCTAGAGGCCATCAGGCGAGCGGGATATGAGGGAATTGTTTCGGATGAGGGTGTTGCCTCAATAAAAGAGAACCACGAGGAGGATAGTGAGAAGGCAATGGATGTTCGACTGAAAGTAAAAATCGAGTCTCGTGTAGAAGCCGATGGAAAAGTTTTGGAAGATGGGAATGGCAGACCATACTTCGAGGGAACCATCTTGAACAGTCAATCGGCAGAAGTTGATATGCCAGAGACAGGTACTCCGTCGAAAGATATCGTCAACCAAATTCTGAGAGCGATAGGCAGTATTCAGGGCATCGGAGGAAGTCTTTCTCGAAATGGAAGCAATCTGCCGAATCAAGAAACAATCGTTCCTGTTATCAATCAAGGAACAGGGGCAAAAGTTGGTACAAGCCTTGATCCGCAGAGACGGATGAGTCTTTCCTTGTTTGGGATGCACTGTTCATCGTGTGCCAACCTCATCGAACGCTCGCTCAAGAAAGTTCCGGGGGTCAAACAGGCGAATGTGAATTTCGCGGCCGAAAAGGCCCTGGTGGTGTTTGATGAGGGCAAAGTAGAGGTCACCACACTCAAACAAGCGGTGGCGAAAGCTGGATACAAAGCAGAAGAAGTTGACCCGAAAGATACGGAGTACGAGCGTCGAAAGCGCGATAGGGAAATCAGCAGTTACTTCAACAAGTTCATCTTCGGCTTCATTATGAGCCTCCCGATGCTCTATTTCATGCTACTTGATTTCTTTGTGCTCCCTGGAAAAGCATCGCTTCTTCCCTATGTCGGCATATTCTCCCTGCTTTTCACCATTCCCATCCAATTCATTATCGGAGCGGGATTCTACAAAGGTGCTTGGTCGGCGCTTAAGATGAAGACATTCAACATGGATAGTCTTATTGCAATCGGTACGTCGACGGCGTTCTTCTATAGCCTTGTGAACTTTGTTCTTTATGTAGTGAAAAATGATAGCGTCATCGGTCTCAACGGTTCCAAAATCCCAGAGCTTTACTTTGAAACAGCGGCTTTCCTCATCACCTTTGTCATTCTCGGTAAATGGCTTGAGGTTCGAACCAAGGGAAGGACGTCTGACGCCATCAAAAAGCTCATGGGTCTCCAGGCCAAAACCGCTCGGGTAATGCGAAATGGTGAAACGCTCGATGTACCGGTGGACGCAGTCGTTCACGGGGATATCATCATTGTTCGTCCCGGCGAGAAGATCCCTGTCGATGGAAAAATTATCAAAGGTTCCTCAGCGGTTGATGAATCTATGATTACTGGAGAAAGTCTCCCGATAGAAAAAAATGAAGGCGACATGGTGATCGGCGGGACGGTCAACAAGACGGGCGGGTTTGAATTTGAAGCGACTCGGATAGGAAGCGAAACAGCGTTGGCGCAGATTATTCGCCTTATCGAAGAAGCGCAGGGCTCGAAAGCGCCGATTCAGAATTTTGCCGACCGTATTTCTGCTTGGTTTGTCCCAGCCGTGATCGGGATTGCTCTCCTTACATTCGTTATCTGGTACTTCTTCTTGGGGGCTACCCTGGCGTTTGCTCTCATGGCCTTTACCGCTGTCATAGTGATTGCCTGTCCTTGTGCCTTGGGACTAGCGACGCCGACAGCGCTCATGGTCGGTACGGGGAAAGGCGCAGAGAACGGAATTCTCATCAAAGGTGGCGAAGCGTTGGAAGCCGCCTGCAAAATCAATGCGGTTATCTTTGATAAGACCGGCACTCTCACGAAAGGAAAGCCCGAGGTGACAGATATCCTTACTTTCAATGATGCCGATGAAGATGAAGTCTTGGAAATAGCTGCCAGCTTGGAAAAGCTTTCGGAACATCCTTTAGCTGAAGCCATCTATGAGTATTCAAAAGAAGAAGGTTGTGCTTTGGAAGACGTGAGCGACTTCAAGGCCATCCCAGGACATGGTGTGCAAGGAAGTATCGCTGGTACCGAATATTTCTTCGGAAATCGGAGACTTATCACCGATGTTATCAAACTCCCCCTTGATCGCATCAATCGGAAACTCATGCGCCTGGAAGAACAAGGGAAAACCGCTATGATTTTGGCTACTCGGGAAAAAGTTCTCGGAGCGGTCGCGGTCGCCGATACCGTGAAAGAATCTTCGCGTGACGCTGTGAAAAAGTTGGCAGGAATGGGAATCGAAGTCTACATGATCACTGGCGATAATGCTCGGACGGCCAACGCCATCGCCTCGCAGGTTGGGGTGACCAATGTGTTTGCTGAAGTATTGCCTGAGGACAAGGCAGAACATGTGAAGGAACTTCAGAAGAAAGGGAAACGGGTCGCTATGGTGGGTGATGGGATCAATGATGCTCCAGCATTGGCACAAGCTGATCTGGGGGTAGCCATGGGATCGGGAACGGATGTTGCTATGGAGGCGGGTGATATCGTTCTCATGCGAAGCGACGTTCATGACGTGGTGACGGCTATCGAGCTCTCTAAAGAAAGCATGTCAAAGATCAAGCAAAATATGTTCTTCGCGCTCTTCTACAATGTGATGGGTATTCCAGTGGCAGCCCGAGTGTTTGCTGGGGTTGGTTTGGTCTTGAAGCCAGAGCTTGCTGGTCTTGCTATGGCTCTGTCCTCCATCTCTGTCGTAGGTAATTCTCTCCTCCTCCGTTTCTTCAGACCAGGAAGAAGGAACTTTGTTTCTTTGGCAGCCCCGCTCGTGATGGTTGTCGCGTTCTCAGCTCTCTTCTTCCAATTTGCCAAATTCAGTGGACAATCAATGGAAACAGCAAAGACTGGAGAGATGGCGTTTGGCGCGACCAAGGAAATTGCGGCCTATATTGCCGATAACCCGATCAAACTCAATCTTGCCGGAGAAATGCCAAAGCTTTTCTTGGGAGCTGAAAATCCGGAACGGTCTTTGAAGGTATCGGATGGGGCGCTAGCGCTTTCTGGCAATATGATGCTTATCGGAGCGAATGAAGCGGCATTGATGCAACAGGAAAAACTCTTCGAAAAATCAGGCGATACACTCAAGGAATTTTTCGGTGCGCCTGAAATACGTGTCGGCGGAGTACTGGCGTCTACCGGGACCGTTCTTGATGAGTTTCATATCCTGAGCAAGGGAAGCTTCGATGGACTAAAAACTGTGGCGGAAACCGATGCTTTGCTGACGGACAATGGAGAGTTGAAGTTCTTCTATCGTGTTAACCAGAATAATGTTCCGGAGGCTTTCCGTAAGATGATGGCTGACGATGCCTTTGCTCCGGTCAAAATCGGCGGCAAACGCTACCAACCGATCTATATTGGTTCTGCGGAAGCAGCGGTGATGCGAGCCGAAAAACTCTTCGATAAAGAGGGGGATCGGATTGATAACTTTTTCGGTAACGCAGTGATTGTAGCCGGAGTATTGCCCGAAACGAAATCAGTTTTGGATGCCTTCCACTTTGTCGGCTCTGAGTTTCGATTCAAAAAGTAGTGTCCTTATAATTATGAATAAAGTCTTATGATACGCCTATTCTTTATAGGAATTATAGTGCTCGGAATAGTGATTGGAGGAAGAGTGTTATTTTCCGGTCCTGAAAAAAATTCCGGGATCGAAAAAACAGCTGCTACAGAAACGGCTGTGCAGGAAAGCGCGGGAGAAATTGCTGCCCTTCCAATTGAGCGCAAAGCAACAGTGTATAAAGCGCCGAATTGCGGGTGTTGCAATGGCTACATTGCAGAGTTGAAGAGGCAAGGATATGAGGTCGACGTGAAATCCACTCAGGACATGGGTTCCATAAAGGAACAATATGGTATTGAAGAAGATAAGCAGAGCTGCCATACGACCGTGATCGGAGATTACTTTGTTGAAGGACATGTGCCACTGATTGCTGTCGAGAAACTGCTTTCGGAAAAGCCGGATATCGACGGTATCGGTCTCCCGGGTATGCCGATAGGGACGCCCGGCATGCCTGGCGTGAAGCAGGCTCCATACGAGATATATCAGAAGAAGGGAAATGACTTCTCGCAATTTATGACTCTCTAAAGTGAATCCTTAAACAATAAATAACTTCTATGAACAACAAGCAAGTAGCAGTAGTGGTGGGAGTAACGGCAATCATTCTGGGCTCTCTAACCTGGTATGGAATGACGAACCGTCAAACAAAAGTTAGTTCTAGTAAAAAAACGGCTACAAGTTTGGATGCCCCGCCGCCGTCAGGGAGTATAGAACAGGCTGGCCAGTCTCAGATCGTCGATCTCAAGAACAACCAGTCGATTGATCTCGCCATCACGCCTGTGAAAAAGGTAATTGCTGGCCGTACTGTGAAAATGCTCGGCTACAATGGTTCTCTCCCTGGTCCGACCATTCGCGTTCCCGAGGGTTCAGAGATTACGGTCAATTTGAAGAATGACGGCGACATCGCGACCACACTCCATGCTCATGGAGTACGGATGGACAATCCGTTTGACGGCGTACCGGGGGTGACTCAAAAAGAAATCGCTGTAGGCGAGTCATTTACCTACAAGCTCAAGTTTTCAGACCCCGGCGTCTTCTGGTATCACCCTCACGTCAGAACTGATTACACACTCGAATCTGGGCTCTATGCCAACATCATTGTGACTCCGAAAGACACGGCTTACTGGGCACCGGTGAATCGCGAAGTCCCGCTCATGCTTGATGATATTGCGCTTGATGCCAAGGGCATGCTCCCGTTTGATGCCAAGGTGGCTGATCACACGCTCATGGGACGTTTTGGAAATGTCATGCTCGTGAACGGCGAGACAGATTACAGACTTCAGGCGAAACAAGGTGAAGTGGCGCGTCTCTATCTTACGAATGCCGCTAATACCCGACTCTTCAATTTCGTTCTTCCTGGAGCCAAGATGAAGCTCGTGGGTGCGGATGTCGGAAAGTATGAAAAAGAAACTTTTGTCGATCAGATAATGATTGCTCCCGGGGAGCGCCGTGTCGTGGATGTCTTCTTCGAAAAGTCAGGTGAGTATGCGATGAAACACCAGACGCCTGATAAGGAATACCCCTTGGGTAAAGTGTCGGTTTCCTCTGAACTTGCTAATCCCTCCTATAGCAATGAGTTTTCAGTTGCGCGGACGAATGGAGCCGTTGTTTCTGAGCTGGAAGGTCTCATGAACACGTACCTCTCAAAGGCTCCTGACAAAAGCCTGAATCTTTCGCTCGATATGACAGCGGAGATGCGTAAGGGTATGCCGAGCGGGATGCACTCGATGGGCAGTGGCGGGATGGCTATGTCAGACAAAGGCATGGGTATGGGTGATGATGGCGATGCGCTGGAGTGGGAAGATACCATGTCTGGCATGAACGCTCAGTCTACTTCTGCCATGATGAAGTGGAAGCTTGTGGATAAAGCAAGCGGCAAAGTAAACATGGATATCAAGGACTGGAACTTTCAGGTGGGTGATAAGGTAAAGATTCGCATCTTCAACGACCCACAATCCATGCACCCGATGCAGCATCCGGTTCACTTTCATGGGCAGCGTCTCATGGTGCTTTCAACCAATGGCGTGAGAAATGAAAACCCTGTGTGGGCAGATACGGTACTGGTAGCCAAGGGTGACACGGTCGATATCCTGCTTGACGCGACGAATCCAGGTACTTGGGTCGCGCATTGTCACATTCTGGAACATGCGGAGAGCGGAATGATGCTCTCTTACACCGTGGGAAAGACTAATTAAGTTAATAATCAACATACTCATCATTATGGACGACTGGTACAAACAAGAAGAAGGTGAAGAAGTAAAAACAAAGAGCGGAGAAAGCGAGGCGGGAAAAGGAGTTGGTGCGAGGGAGCGGAAAGATATGCCAAGCCGGGGAGCTTGGATTATCGCTGGATCAATTCTTCTCGGAGGGCTCATCATTAGTGCTAGCATCCTTTCTTCCAGTGGAAAGTTTCAGAAGTTAGCTGATTCTGGCTCAGCGATAGTAGCACAGCCATCGGGAAATCCAACACCGGCCGCCCAGCAACCAGCTGGCCAGCCAAGTGGCCCGGTAAAAGTTTCTGTTGATAATGATCCAGTACTCGGAAATAAGAATGCCCCCGTGACATTAATCGAGTTTTCGGACTACGAGTGTCCATTCTGCAAGAAGTCGTTTACCGATCTTCTGCCAGAACTCAAGAAGAACTACATTGATACCGGCAAGGTAAAATTGGTCTATCGTGATTTTCCGTTGTCGTTTCACGCGAATGCACAAAAGGAAGCCGAAGCGGCCGAGTGTGCCAGAAGTCAAAGCAATGATGCCACGTATTTCAAGTTTCACGACCAAATCTTCACTCAGACTACTGCCGGTGGGACAGGTCTGGCTTTGACGCAGCTACCGGTGATCGCGAAGAACCTTGGTCTCAACGTGGATCAGTTCCAGCAATGTTTGGATTCCGGAAAGTTCAAAGACGAAGTAGCAAAGGATATAGCTGATGGCTCGGCAGTTGGAGTTTCTGGTACGCCATCGTGGGTTGTTGGTGCTTCGAGTAAGGATGGTCAAATTGAAGGACAGCTCGTTGTGGGCGCCCAGCCATTCAGTGCATTCAAGACCATTATTGATGAGAAGTTAAATGACAAATAAGGAAGAATAGTCTATGAGACGTGTCTGGTCTTTACAAGTAATTCTTCCGGCAGCCACAATCGCGGTACTCTATGTCATAGCGACTGTGTATCTCATGAATGCCGGGCTGGTAAAGGATGCGCTCTTTGGCGTACACTCGTTTGATTATCGAGTAGATATCCTCATCGCGCTGCTCGTTGGCATGTGGACGGCTATGAGTACGTTCAGTCTGATCTTGCTTATAACGGTCGCGACGCTTACCGGTCTGAATTTTGTGTTCATGCTTGAGCGACTTCGGACGATACGGTCTTCTGGAAAAATGCACCTAGCCATAGGCGGGAGTTCTGTACTTGGGATAGTCGGAAGCGGTTGTGCAAGTTGTGGTCTGCCGATTCTGGCTCTTTTGGGATTCGGCGGTGCCGCTGCCTACCTACCCTTTAGAGGCGTAGAGCTTTCCTTTGTGGCCATTATTCTTCTATCTGTGTCTCTGTACGTCCTGATAAAGGGACGAACGCAGCAGGCGTATTGTGTCGTTAATCCTCTGAAATATCAGGAGCAGTATGCACCGGTTTCAGAATAATTCTGATGGCTCAAATATGGACAAGAAGGTACTAATCAGTTTGAAAAAAGCCTCGAGCAACATTCGGAAAGTCCTTATGATGCTAGAAGAAAAAAGACCACCGATTGATTTGCTTCAGATGAATGCAGCGATTCTCGGGCTTCTGCGGAGCGTCCAGAGAAGGATTATCCAGAGTTATGTTGAAGAAAGGCTCAAGAGCGCTTCTCAGTTGAAAAAGAGCAAGCTATCAAAGAAGTTGCTTGAAGAAATAATCGAATTGGTGAAATCGTATGACAAGTAACCATAAGAAAGGAGGTGAAGACATATGATGGGTAACTGGGGTTATGGATACGGGTTGGGATCATTCGGAATGATTTTTGGATGGATCATAATGATTGCCTTTTGGGCGTTCATTATTTGGGGCATCATCGCCTTCGTTCAGTGGCTTGCCAATCAAGGATCGGAAGGGAGGAGGGGTAGTAACACAGCATTAGATATCCTGAAGGAGCGCTACGCCAAGGGGGAAATAGATAAGGAGGAATTTGAGTCGAAGAAAAAAGATCTTAACTCGTAACGTAATGACTATGAAATACGGGTATAAGCGTGAAGTATCTCTTTCTTTTGTTGATGCGGTTTCAAAAGTGAAAGCAGAGCTCTCAAAGGAGGGGTTTGGCGTACTTACGGAAATCGATGTGAAGGCGACACTCAAGAAAAAACTGGACGTTGAGTATGAAAATTACCTTATTCTCGGGGCGTGCAATCCGCCATTCGCTTTCCAGGCTCTAAAAAGTGAAAAAGAAATAGGACTCTTTTTGCCCTGCAATGTTATCGTGTATGAAGAAGGCGGAAAAATATTTGTATCGGCAGTTCTTCCGACAGTGGCTATGAGTATGATCGAAAACCCCACTCTATCTGGCATTGCGGTTGAAGTTGAAGCAAAACTCAAGAAAGTGGTCGATTCTCTTTTATAAACCAATCAATTCAAAAATATGAAGCTATCAAAATTAATGCATGTTGTCAGTGTTATGGTGGGCTTTGTGGGAGTCATTTCATTCTTGGCGGCAGTACTGGGTGGTGCCGATAATAGAGTTTTTGGGATCACAAAAATAGATGCTCTGCTGTGTGCCGGGATTCTCATTCTCATCGCCATCTGGCTTCAAGTAGGGACGATTCACCATATGATGCTTGAGAAGCGCGGAGAGCTTGTGTAATTCCTTTGTTCAAATGTATGGAACAGACCGAAACATTTTCTCGAAAGACATGGCTAGTTATTTTGATTATTGGTTTGGTCGGACTAGTATTTCTTTTAAGAAATCATACGTCGCATGTCTTTTCAGTACTGCCGTACCTGGTTCTTCTCTTGTGTCCGCTGATGCACTTATTCATGCATAAGGGTCATGGGCATAATAGTGAACATAAATAATTATGGATCATAGTCAACACGCTGGTCATGTTCCTCATGACATGACTCAGATGGGTTTTTGGGCGAAGTTCAAAATGAGCATGTCGATGACCATGGGCATGGATCATACCGGACTGGCCGGACGGGAAATGGCTCGCCTCATGGAAATAGACATTCGAAGCAAGTTCTTCTTCGCACTCATATTCACCATACCGATCATTCTCTACTCGCCCCTCGGTACAGAATTTCTTGGTCTCAATCTTCCGTCTCCACTCCCGCTGCCGTGGCTTCTTTTCCTTCTTACCACGCCAGTCTTCTTTTATTCTGGTTGGATTTTCCTCTACTCGACGTATTTTGCGTTGAAGAATAGGACCCTGAACATGGCCGTGCTTATTGCGGTTGGTATCACGGCAGCCTATGGCTTCAGTGTTTTGCTGACTCTGATCGGTGGCACTGATTCCTATTACGAAGCGGCGGCCATGCTTATCACCTTCGTCCTTTTTGGTCACTGGATGGAAATGAAATCCCGTCGAGGAACAACAGACGCACTGAGAGCCATCCTCAACCTTGTGCCTCCTCAAGCTCGTATCATTCGTGATGACAAAGAAGAGCTTGTGCCGACCAGCGAAGTCAAAGTGGGAGATATGCTCCTTTTGAAGCCTGGTGACAAGATACCGGTGGACGGCGAAGTATCCGAAGGAGAATCGGCCGTTGATGAATCGTTGGTAACGGGAGAATCCCTTCCGGTGACAAAAAAACCAGGTGATGTTGTCGTGGGCGGCTCCATCAATCAGAACGGTTCACTCCGTTTCCGAGCCACGAAGGTGGGTGATGAAACAGCTCTCGCGCAGATCATGAAATTGGTAGAAACAGCTCAGAACTCAAAGTCCCCTGGGCAAAGAATCGCCGATAGGTTCGCAAAATACTTAGTCATCGGAGCTATCGGGTCGGGCCTCCTTGTTTTTATTATCTGGTATTTTATCGTCGGCTCACCATTTCTCTTGGCGCTCTCCTTCGCGATTGCTACGGTTGTAATTGCCTGTCCGGACGCGCTGGGATTAGCAACTCCGACTGCCGTAGCGGTAGGAACGGGTCTTGGTGCCAAGCATAATATCCTCATCAAAGATGCCCCGACTCTTGAACAGGTTTCAAAGATCCAGGCCATCGTACTCGACAAAACTGGTACGCTCACTGAAGGAAAGCCGAAAGTAACAGATGTGATTGTCTCTAACGGTTTCTCAGAGGAACAATTGCTTGCTGTGGCTGCGGTAACGGAAATGCGTTCCAATCATCCGCTCGCGCGAGCGATTATCGGCGAGGCGGAATCGAGAGGAATCGCTTTGACGCAGACGGTAGAGAACTTCCTGTCTCTCGCCGGACACGGTATCGAGGCTCGGATCGATGGGCAAGCGGTATCGATCGGGACGCGGAAGCTTCTAGCTCTTCGAAACGTTCCCTTGGGAGGTATCGAGGTGCGGGTAAAGCCGCTTGAGGCTGAAGGGAAAACACTCATGTTCATAGCCGTCGATAAAAAAGCAGCTGGTGCCATCGTGGTCACTGATCCCATCAAGGCAACAGCCAAACAGGCTATTGATGGGATGAAGCAGCTCGGGATCGAAGTAGCCCTTATTAGTGGCGACAATCAGAAAACGGTTGAGGTCATTGGAAAAAAGCTGGGCATCGGCCGCCTGTTTGCGGAAGTCTTCCCTGAAGACAAAGCTCGCTATGTTGAATCACTCCAAAAGGAAGGGAAATTTACAGCGATGGTAGGAGACGGCATTAATGATGCTCCAGCATTGGCTCAGTCGGATGTCGGTATTGCAATTGGTGCCGGTACGGATGTCGCGATCGAGACAGCGAAAGTGGTACTAATGAAGTCTGATCCAATGGATATACTCCGAGCCATAACCCTAAGTAAGGCGACCGTTCGCAAGATGAAGCAAAATCTTTTTTGGGCTTCGATCTACAATATTCTCGCCATACCGGTCGCTGGTGGCATTTTGTATCCGGGTTTTGGTATTATGCTCCGTCCAGAGTTTGCAGCACTCCTCATGAGCGTTTCGTCGATTATCGTTGCTACGAATGCCGTGTTGCTAAAAAGAGTTGAATCGGAACTCTAGGTCTAGCCGAGATTAAGTGCTATGAAGAAAGGTATTATCATTCTTGTTATCGCCCTTGTCCTCATGGAGGGTGTTTCCTGGTGGGCCTATAAGTCGCTGTTCTCCAAGAACACCGACGAAACTCCTAAAGCTCCAGAGGAACAGCAAGTTCTGAATCCTCTCTCGAATCCTCTTGTAAGTCAGCAGCAAATCAAAGAATCTGAAAGTGACTTACTTAATTATGACCAAGTATCAGAGGTTCCCCAGACTTCTTCTGCTGATCTTCCTCCGAAAGGAATGGCTTCAGATTCTGAAAGTTTCCCTCCTCTGAGTACGGAAGTCGTCAATGGGAGAACGGAGCGTACGATCCATATGGGGGTGAGAAAGTATGAGTGGGATCCAGCTACTGTGACAGCTAAGAAAGGTGAACTGGTAAGGCTCATCATCCATAACGCTGATGTGAAGCACGGCCTCGTTATTCCAGATCTGGGGGTGAACCAAGATATTCCTGAAGACGGGGCAGTAGTGGAGTTTGTGGCTAGTAAAGTAGGCACTTTTGAGTTCTTCTGCTCGGTTTGGTGTGGGGAGGGACATATGGAGATGCGAGGAAAAATTGTGATTGAATAAGAGGGGGTTTTCTCAAGACGGCACGAGGGTTATAGTTTCAGGAGCAATACCAGTGAAGCCGGTGTTATTTGCTGTAAGGTGCTAGCTCAAAAGAGATTCATGATATTTTAAAGAATGAAACGTACCCCTCCCTTCCTGAGTGTTCCTTTCTTTGCATCCATCCTCTTTCTCGGGAATGCTTTTTCTGTTTCGGCAGCCTCCACCCCTTCGATTACGCTTATAGTTGGTCAAACGAGGGAAGTTGTCCCAAGTGAGACAGTTTCTAGGTGGCTTCATACAACACCAATAGCAATACTGGATCTGGTTTCTCAGCCGCCGATTGAAGATGGTAGTGTCTGTACCCGAGGGTACCATCTTTGTGATTTTGCTCAGGTTCGTGAAAATCACATTCAACTAAAGACCCTTCCCTTCACGACCGTTAACGAAGAAGCGGTCAGGCAGTCTTTGGAAGAGTTGGCCCTGAAAACAGATACTGATCCAGAGAATGCGGTTTTTGGCGGAGATGAGAATGGTGAGATCACGGTTGTCGTACCAGAAAAATTTGGCCAGAGTCTTGATATGGGACGGAGTTTCGAAGTCCTTACCAGTGTTCTTCAGGAAAATAAACAAATCGTTTTTTCGGTAGCTTTGCCAGTGATGCTGGTGGCCCCGACTATTCGGGGCAGTGATGCTGAGCGGCTCGGTATCCGGGAGCTCATCGGAAGCGGCACCTCGAACTTTCGTGGATCACCCAAAAATCGGATATATAATATCAAGCGTTCACTGGAACAATTCCAGGGCCTCATCATTGCTCCGGGTGAAGAATTCTCGTTCGTTGAGCACCTTGGAGAGGTCGACGAAGCCAATGGCTACCTGCCGGAACTCGTGATCCGCAACAATAAGACCGAGCCGGAATTCGGTGGTGGCGTCTGTCAGGTTTCCAGCACCGTGTTTCGAGCGGCTATTTACAGCGGCATGAAAATCAGTGAGCGGCGCAATCACTCGTATCCGGTGCAGTACTATCTGCCCTATGGCATGGATGCGACGATCTATATCCCGAAGCCGGATTTTAAATTCCTGAATAATACAGGAAACGCGATCATGATGCAGTCTGTCATCGAGGGCACGAAACTCACCTTCCAGTTTTTTGGAACCCGAGACGGACGTGAGGTGTCCGTCGATGGACCGTATATTCTTGAGCGAAATCCGGACGGGAGCATGAAAACAACCTTCACTCAAATCGTGAGAAATGCAGCCGGACAAGAGATGATTAAGGATGAGTTCAAGAGTAACTACAAGTCGCCGAGCCTGTTTCCTCATCCAGGCGAAGAGCAGAAATTGACGGTTAAGCCCGCTGACTGGTCCAATCGGCAGTGGCGCGAGTACAAGAAAATGAATCCCTGATCAATATCAAGAACGCCATTTTTATGCTATTATGGAGGGCATGAAACTCTGGAGCAAAACTGGTGGTATTTTTCTTCTGAGCAGCCTGCTCGTTTTCTTCGTACTCAGCATCCTTTCGCATTCACTGGCCTTAGATGAAAGTACCTGCGTACTCGGGAAAACGGAAATGACACACTGTCCGAATGAAACGGCAGGAGCCCTGCATATCGTTGGGGATCACCTGAACCTCTTCTTAGGCGTGATGCAGAGTGAAAGCATTGAGAAATTCCTGCTCGGCTCTTTGTCTGTCGCTCTCTTCCTGACAGGTGGACTCTTCATTGAGTATGCTTCAGATCGATTGCTCCTTCAAAGCAAACACTATTTTTCACGTAGAAAATGGCGAGATAGCCTACTTTCTTCTTTGAAGGCGTTCTTTTCTTGGAGCGCTTTTGCCTATAGCTATTCCCGATAGAACCCGCAGGAGCTCGTTTTCTGACGAGTTGTTTTTGCCTTTGAGGAGAAAGCTAAATTGGGTAAAAAGGAAAAGCATATGGTGCGGCTGGCGCTGAAGAAAGTCTTTCGGAACTGGAGCTATGGACTCCTCGCTATTGCTGTCAGCAGCGCCGCCTTTGCTTTTGCTACCTGGTATCCGAATTTTGGCCTGATGCTTCGGACTATCGTCTCGCCCAATCTGCCACTCGTGGATCGACTCCTTTTCCCGATCGGACTCCTTGGGACGATTGGAACGAGCTTCAGCCTCCTCTCCGCTGCCTATACCATTGCGCTGGTCATTCTTCTCGGAATCAGTATCGCGATGGTTGTCTTCGTGTTCCGTCGGAGAACTTCTACGCCCCAGCCGAGAAAAGGCATAGTAGCGACACTCCTTGGAACGATGAGTGGACTCCTTGGTATCGGCTGCGCGGCTTGTGGATCGCTTCTTCTGGCACCGCTTCTAGCGACCTCTGGCGGAGTGGCTTTGTTGAGTGCCCTTCCGCTTCGCGGTGGCGAGTTTGGACTCCTTGGCGTTCTTCTCCTTATGTTCTCTATCTATGCCACGGCGCGCGAGATTCAAACTCCTATGACCTGTAGGATAAAGTAACCCAATAACTGGAGAGTAAAGATATGGAAGAATCAGAGATCAGTAAAAAAGCAGTCTACGAATCCGAAAAGGCGGATCGGAAAAAGGAAAGCAAGAAGCATTCTCAGAAATGGAAGATAAACAATGCTTCACGCTGGATCAGCATTGGGATACTGCTGTTTGGTGCTCTCTTCGCTCTCTGGAAGATGTCTTCCTCGAACGCACCCCAAACTTCTTCATCAGCATCATCAACTGCTGCGCCTACTGCTTCTCCGATAGATGTTTTGACGATCCAAGACGATGACTGGGTGAAAGGGGATAAAAACGCTCTGGTCACACTCGTCGAATATCTCGATTTCGAATGTGAAGCGTGCGGCGCCTATCACCCTCTCATGAAGCGTCTCTCCGAAGAGTATGGCGACCGGGTAGCTTTTGTTTCCCGGTACTTCCCGCTTCCCGGACACAAAAACAGTATGACGGCGGCGCGCGCGGTCGAGGCGGCCGGAAAACAGGACAAGTACTGGGAGATGTATGATGCTCTCTTCCAGGATCAGAAGTCGTGGAGCGAGAGACCAAAGGCTGATCCGCAGCTTTTTGAGGGGTATGCGGAAAAGCTTGGTCTCGATATGGGGCGCTTCAGGCAAGACGTCGATTCGAAAGAGACCAAAGAGCGGATCGAGCGGGACCGCAAGGCGGCCGAGAAACTGGGAGCACAGGGTACCCCAACTTTTTTTCTCGGCAGTGAGAAAATAAAAAATCCCCGCGGATACGAGGACTTCAAGTCGCTTCTTGAGAAAGAACTGAACCAGTAAAGAACCATGCGCTTATTCCGCAAAAGAAAAGGCGATGCGGCGGAAGTGCCGCCCTCGAAAAGAAAGGACTTTGAGTTCGTATCCGAGGATACGAACTACCTTGATTCAGCATGCCAAACCCTCCGGCCGCAGCCGGTCCAGGACGCGCTCTCGGCGTATTTTAGGGAATTCAACGCGTGCGGCGGCCGAGTGAAGTACGACTGGGGTAAGCGCGTGGATGAAGCGGTGGAAGAGACCAGAAAAAAAGTGCTCGACTATGCCGGAAAATCGTCCAAGGAATATGTGGCCGCGTTTACGCTGAATACGACCTACGGACTGAATCTTCTCTTATCCCAACTTCCCAAAGGGGTATACCGGCAGATCGTGACATCCGAAATCGAGCATAACTCTGTATTTCTTCCTACCCTCTCGGTTGCCAAAAGACTGAGTATTCCGCGGAAGATTCTTCCGAGATCCGAAGATGGGTCGCTCGCGTATCGGCCGGAAGATCTTGCGGGGGCGATCGTAGTCGTCGCTACGACATCGAATATCGATGGACGGGTTCTCAGGAATGTGCGGACGTTGGCTGACGACCTCCATAGGGCGGGCGGGATCCTGATCCTCGACGGGGCGCAGGGCATGACCGATGACGGAAGACCTTGGCGCGAAGCGGATTTCGACGCGTTTTGTTTTTCCGGACACAAGATGTACGCGCCGAGTCTTGGTGGTATCATCGTGAAAAGAAAACTCCTGGAATCGCTCGAGCTTTCCTTCGTCGGAGGGGGTATGGTGGAAAGGCTTGAGGAGCAGAGTTTTTCCTTGTCGGCGCATGACCCCGTATGCCGGCTCGAACCGGGATTACAGGATTTCGCGGGTATTGTCGGCTTGGGGGCGGCGCTCGATTGGCTCGGATCGTACCGGCCAGAAGGGTTGAAACGGGATGAACAGAAAACAAAACTTGCGAGGATGGTGTTCGAAGGACTCTCATCTTTGCCGGGCATTTCCCTCCTGAACGCCGCACCGAGCGCTACGATAAGCTTCTCCTCGGAAGATATCGACGCACATCGGCTCGCGACCGTGCTTTCGCAGCAGGGTATCATGGTGCGGAGCGGCTACTTTTGCTGTCATTATTATCTGCAGAATATGCGGAAACTCCCACCGCTCCTGCGTGTTTCTTTGGGTCTCCACAATACGGAGTCAGACGTCAAAAACTTCCTTGAAGTCATGGGGAAAATCATTAGCAATATCCGATAAGAGTATGTTTTGCATCGCGGCGTTTATTATTTTCCTAATCCTCGGTATTTTTTCGGCGCGTTACCGCACACTCGCCAAGAAAGCCTGGGGTTGCGTGGCACGAAAAATGACGTTTCGTCCCTGCGAGATCGGCTTCAAGGAAGAAGCGAAAAACACACTGATCGGTTCGCTCATCTTGACTCAGCCGAAGCTTGCCAAATTTTTGGATCGCTGGATCGACACATTGGCGACGCTCTTCGTGGTATTGAGCCTCTGGAGTCTCGTAGTCGTGTTTCAAAGCGGATTGAATCTTTTCGTGTACGATACCTGCACGCCGCAAAACGCCGAGTCCTGCTCTCTGAGCGGCGAAGCCTGCGGGGTGACTTCCGGCCGGCCGACCTTTTTCGAAGCCGTGAAAGCGTTCGAGGTGTTTGGCTGGACGACACAGGAAGCGTCTTTCTTCGCGGAGACGGTTTCGCGGATTCCCGATCGTTTCAAGGATTGGAAGCCGGAGGAATACATCGACGAGACGGCGACATATTACCGACCATTCGATCCGCAAAAGCCGACCGCGCTCGAAGTGATCGATCCCGGCTGTAAGTTCTGCGCGAAGCTTTTCGGGAATATCAAGGGCGCCGGTTTCGAAGAAAAGTACAATCTGACCTATATACCGTACGCCATTCCGAATGCGGATGCCCCGAGTGGATATAAATTCCCCAATTCGCCGCTGGTCGTATCCTATCTTGAAGCGGTGAAGCTCAATCCGTTGGACTCGAACATTCCGGCTGATTGGCAGATACTGGAGAAACTCTTCGCGGGCAAGACGCCGGACGGATCATCGTACCAAGAACGGTTCAACCTCCTGTATTCGAAAGAGGAGGCTGAAGAAACGCTTACCGGATGGCTTGGGGAAATGGGTTATGACGAAGAGCGGATCGGAAAAATACGAGTGGACACAAAGAGTGAAACAGTGAAGCGGAGAATCAAGAGACAAAAAGAAATCGTTGAGGAGCGCATCCGGACCATCAAGATCCCGACTATCATGTTCGATGGTCGGCGGTACGACCGGGTGATCGGCGAAGAAAGGCTCAAATAATTAGACAATAATTCAGTAAGCATTACATCACATACCTCTATGATCAAAGTCGACCATCTCACAAAATCATTCGGATCCGTCCGGGCGATCAGCGATCTCTCCTTTGAAATACGGAAAGGCGATATCGTCGGATTCCTCGGGCCAAACGGTGCAGGCAAGACCACGACACTCCGCCTCATCACCGGTTTTCTCTCTCCCGATAAAGGTAGTGTGACGATCGACGATATTCCGGTTGCGGACCGCGCGTTTGAGGCGCAGAAACTCATCGGCTACCTCCCCGAAAACAATCCGCTCTACAAAGATATGCTCGTGTCGGAATTTCTCGATTTGTCAGCCGATCTCAAGCACATTCCGAAAAGAAAAAGGAAAGCCGCCTTGGATTTCGCCGTCAAAGCGGTGGCTATCGGCGATGTCTTCTATCGGCCGATTGGCGAACTTTCCAAAGGGTACAAACAGAGAGTGGGTATGGCGGCGGCGCTGCTCCATCAGCCGCGTATTCTCATTATGGATGAGCCAACCGAAGGCCTCGATCCGAATCAGCGTACCGAGATTCGCGCGCTTATCAAAGACCTCGCCAAAGACCGGACTATCATCATGAGTACGCATGTTATGCAGGAAGCGCAGGCCGTTTGCAACCGGCTCATCATCATCAACAAGGGGAAACTGGTGGCGGATGGTACCGCGGATGACCTTTCCCGTGCCGCGAAGCATGAGCGGGTGCTTCTCTTGGAACTCGAAGGTGATGGTATCGAGTCCGCTCTCCGCGCGCTACCCGGTTTGGAACGCGCGGATATCGATCCGGCGGGAGGTGGGCGGGTGCGCGCCAAGCTCATTACCAGTCAGTCAGTCGAACTGCGTCCTGAACTTTCTAAAATCGTACGCGAGCGCGACTGGACGATCTGGCAGCTTGCCGAGGAGGAACATGGCCTCGAAGACACCTTCCATAAATTGACGAGCGAACTCTAACCTATGAAAACCATCAACCTTCAAAACATACTGGTGATCGCGCGTAAGGAACTGCGCACCTTTTTCAATAGTCCGACCGCCTATATCGTCCTCGTTGTGTTTCTCCTCCTCTGGGAATTCCTCTTCTTCAGTAACGTATTCCTCGTTGGGGAAACCTCGCTCCGTTCGCTCTTTACCTATTTGCCGTGGCTTTTCTTGTTGTTCGTTCCGGCCATCACTATGGGGAGTATCTCCCAGGAGCGAAGCGAAGGAACGATTGAGCTCCTCCTCACGCATCCGCTTCGGGATATCGAACTGGTCATTGGGAAGTTCCTCGGCAGCCTCGGGTTCGCGGCACTCACTCTTACCGTTGTTTTTCCACTGGCTTGGAGTATCGGTGCATTTGGCAATCTCGACTGGGGTGTCGTCCTCGGGCAGTATCTCGGGAGCCTCTTCTTCGCGGCGACCCTCATCGCGCTGGGTATTTTCGTCTCGACGTTTTTTGCGAGCCAGATTTCAGCTCTCCTGGTCGCGACGGCTTTGAGTTTCTTCTATATCATTCTCGGCCTCGACTTCGTGACGGCGACTATTCCTTCTTTTCTCGTTCCGGTATTCGAACGGCTTTCCGTTCTCTCGCACTTCGAATCGATGTCGCGCGGACTGATTGATCTGCGCGATCTCTGGTACTTTCTCTCGGCCATCGTTGTTTTTTTAAGTTCCGCATATCTTTTTCTCCTCAAGAGGCGTTATGGCAACCGGCGCTCTCTCTATCGAAGCTATCAGATCGGGGTCACGCTCTTTATCGGCATTGCCGTCCTCACGAATATCATTGGGTCGCGCATCCCAGGCCGTATTGATCTTACCGAAGACAAGCTCTACACTCTGACGGACGCTACCGAGAAGACCGTCGGCGGACTCGACGATGTCGTGAATATCACGCTCTTCGCGTCCGACGAACTCCCGGCCCAGCTCCAGCCGGTGCTTCGCGATACGAAAGACATGCTTCGCGATTATGAGACACTCGGAAAAGGCAACATCGTTGTCTCCGCGAAAAATCCCGCCGCCGATCCAGAAGCGGCCTCCAAGGCCCAGTCGCTCGGCGTCGAGGAAACGCGGTTCAATGTCATCGGCGAAGGCGAATATCAGGTGAAAACCGGCTACCTCGGCGTGGCGGTTGCTTATGGCGGCAAGAATGAAGCCATTCCGTTCCTCCAGGATACCGCCGAACTCGAGTATCAGCTTACGAGCTTCATCAAGAAGCTGACCGACAAAAACAAGAAGGAAATCGCTTTCCTTTCAGGGCACGGCGAGAAGAGTCTTGTCCAGGATTACCGGGCACTCGGTAGCGAGATTGAAAAACAATTCGAAGTGAAGGAAGTCATGATTGACGAGAAAACCCCGGCCTTTTCCGAAAAGACGGTTGCCATCGTCGTCGCCGGACCGAATCAAACGGTGGATGCGAAGACGAGAGCGGCTATTGCGGCCTTTCTGTCAAAAGGCGGTTCGGCCTTCTTTCTCCTTGATCCGGTCACGGTCACGCCACAGGCCCTCGTGTCGTCGGCCACCCCGGAAAGTTTCGCTGATTTCCTGAAGGAGTATGGTATCGATGTGACGAGCGACATCGCCTATGACCTGCGTTCCAATGAAGCGGTCAATTTCGGCGGAGGCGGCCGCAATGCGCTATCGTATGTGCTCCCGTATCCGTTCTGGGCGAGAGTTGGGGCGGTTGATCAAACCTCGCCGGTCACCGGAAAAATCGAAAGCGTGCTTTTTCCGTGGGCAAGTCCGATCATTCTCGATGAGACAAAGCTGCAAGCAAAAGGGTTTTCCGCGACCAAGCTTCTCGCGACCACTCGGTTCGGCGGGAAAGTCGCCGCTGGCGCTTCAATCGCGCCTGACAAGAAACTTCCTCAAGAAAAACTCGGCGAACAGCTGGTTGCGGTCGGCCTCGAGGGAGTGAGCGCTCAGGCAGGCGGATCGAAATCCCGTATCGTCGTCGTTGGCGATTCTGACTTCATCTCTGATCAGTTCGTCCAGAATGCACCTGAAAATATCGCATTCGCTTCAGGGGCGCTCGCCTGGCTCGGACAGGAGGAGTCGCTCGCCGGTATCCGAGTCAAGCAGAAAGCGGAACGCAGACTCCTCTTTGAGGATGCGACCCAGGTGGCGCTGGTGAAATATGGCAATATGGCTCTCGCGCTTTTGCTCCCGGCCGGTTACGGAGCGTTCCGTCTCCTGCGCCGTCGCGGACTCGGTAAATTGACTTATACTTCGAATAACTATGAATAAGAAAACATTGCGCATTCTTTTCGCGATCTTTATCGCGCTCGGTGTTGCGGCGAGCTTCCCGCTTTGGCAAGAGAGAGTCGGCTTCATGCGGCCAGCGCCGTCCAAAGCGGAGCTCGACTTCTCAGTGTTTACGCAAGACGCTACGGGGAAGATCGTGATTGCGAAACAGGGCGAAGAGAAGAAGGTATTGGAACGCAAAGACGGCGTGTGGATGATCGATGTGTTCGAGGCGGCTCCAAAAACCGTGGATACATTTTTCGATTCGGTAACCAGTCTGAAAGTCGGGGCGCTCGTTTCCAAGAACAAGGATAATTTTTCCGGGTTCGGTGTCGGAGAAGATGGCTATGCGGTGACATTTTCCGCGGGCGGAAAAGAATCTTCTTTCATGATTGGTTCGCGTGGGCCTTCTCTCGGCTCGTTCTATGCGAGGAAAAAGGACGGCGTAAATGTCTATCTAGTGGATGGGAAGCTCACGGACACGGTATCGCAGGCAGTCTCTTTCTGGCGCGACAAGATACTTATCAAGAGTTCAAAAGACGAGATCGGAAAAGTTGAAATTATCTCGAAAACCACTCCGCTCATCATTACCAAAACCCAAGACGGGCAGTGGCAGGCGGAGAGTGACGGCAAGAAAGCTGTTCTGGAAGAAATGCTCGCCAAGCGGCTGACCGAGGCACTTGGTTCTCTTGAAGGCACGGATTTTTTGACCAAAGAACAGGAAGCGGAGTTTAAGAAAGCAAGTGGGAAAACCATCTTGCGTTTGTCTGATAATTCCGGTAAGAAGCTCACCGAAATCCAGTTGCTGAAGAAAGAGAGTGATTGGTGGGCGGTCGCGGAAGGACGGTCGTTCGCCTACAAATTACCGGCGTATCGGCTTTCTGATATTCTCATCACATCCGAACAGGTGTTCAGTGCCGATAAAAAGTAATCCCAATCAATGAAGAACAACTGATATGGAAAACGAAGTACAGGGAGAGGCGCAGATGGTAAAGAAAGACGGCGTGGATGTAAAGAAAATCATCGGACAGATACGCACGATACTCGACAGTAAGAAAACGATGGTCGTGTTGATCGTTATCTTTGTCATCGGGGCCGTCTTTTATTTTAAGGACTACTTTTTGGCAGCAACTATTGATGGTACGCCAATTAGCCGACTGAGCGTCATCGAGCGTCTGGAAAAACAGGGGGGCAAAAGCACGCTTGATTCCATGATTACCGAAAAGCTCATTGAGAATGAAGCAAAACAAAAAGGACTAGCTGTCACCGATGATGAGGTAACAGCAGAAATCAAGACGATTGAAGCGAGTGTCGCGGCACAAGGGAGTACGCTCGAAGAAGCGCTGGCCGGACAGGGTCTTACTATGGAAAACTTTCAGAAAAGCCTCAGACTTCAGAAAGCACTCGAAAAGCTCCTCGGCGACAAGATTCAAGTAACCGAGGAAGAGATAGATAAGTCTCTGGGAGACAAGTCTGGGATACCAGCCGGTAAAGAGGGAGAAATTCGTAAACAGGTTACTGATCAGCTGAAGAACCAGAAGCTCAACCAAGAAGCCGCGAAGTATATTGAAGAACTCCGGTCGAAAGCGAAGATCAAATACTTTGTGGAGTACTAGGAACGAAAAGTCTATTTTCTGTGAAAAGGTAAAGAAAGTATGAACCAAAAAGAATACCGTAAAAATGAAGGTGGCATTGAAAGTTGCTGTGAGAAAGAGGAAAGAGCGTTCCCTATTATTTCTCTGACTGAGTGGAAGCAAGTGCTGACGGCTCTTTCGGGTATCAGTACGGCGACGGCTTTCGTCCTAGGCTTTCTCTCTGTCTCTGAATCTTGGATCACCCTGCTCTACATAGCGAGTATCTTCCTCGGAGGCATTTTCGTCATTCGTGGTGCTTGGCTTGGCCTGACTAGGCAAAAGTTCTTGAACATAGATTTTCTGGTCGTGATCGCTTCTTTGGGAGCGCTCTATATCGATCAGATACCTGAGGCGGCAGCGGTTGTTTTCTTCTTCTCGCTCTCGGAGGCTTTGGAAGAATACGGCGTTGCAAGGTCGCGCAAGGCGCTTCAGGCGCTCCTCGGCCAAGCGCCGAAGCAGGCGAAGCTGGTCGATGGGACGACGATGGCTGTAGATAAGGTTGCTGTCGGTACCAGGATCGCTGTCCGTCCCGGTGAGCTCATTCCGCTTGATGGAAAAGTCTTGAAGGGTGATTCCGCTGTGAATGAAGCTACCATCACAGGCGAACCGTTGCCACATAACAAGCAAGCAGGAGATTCTGTCTTTGCCGGGACACTCAACGAAAATGGCTATCTGGAAATCGAAGTGACCAAAGTAAGTACGGACTCTACGTTTTCAAAGATTGTCCATCTCGTTGAGGAGGCCCAGAAAGCCAAAGCTCCGAGCCAGGAGTTCATCGACCGTTTCGCCCGCTATTATACCCCGGCCGTCGTTCTTCTAGCGTTGGTTGTCGCTGTCTTTCCTCCACTCATTCTCGGTGCGTCGTTTATGGATTGGTTCACGCGAGCTCTTGTCTTGCTCGTCATCGCTTGTCCCTGTGCTCTCGTCATCTCAACGCCTGTCGCCATTACCTCGGCCATCGGTGGCGCCTCAAGGAGAGGCGTCCTCATCAAAGGCGGCAA
Source organism: uncultured Bdellovibrionales bacterium (assembly GCA_964604195.1). Classification (GTDB taxonomy): domain Bacteria; phylum Patescibacteriota; class Minisyncoccia; order Moranbacterales; family UBA1568; genus SSEF01. The sequence continues at coordinate 4,041 of CAZRXW010000005.1, read as the reverse complement.
GCATCTGGAGGAGATGCAGAAGGTGAAAGCGGTCGCCTTCGACAAGACCGGGACATTGACCGTCGGAGAGCCATACATTTCGGAAGTCATCACCCTCAATGGTTTTTCCGAACGACAGATCCTCGAGGATGCAGCGGGTGTCGAACAGTTTTCTTCACATCCGCTTTCAAAAAGTATCTTGGCATTTGCCGAGGGGAAAGGCATCTCCCTCCATCCGATGAAGGATTACCAGAATATCGCCGGTAAGGGGGGAAAGGCCACCTGCACGGTCTGTGATGATCAGGAACACTGCGTGGGAAATCTCAAGCTCATGGATACCCACGGAGTGCCGACAGCAGAGATCGCTGCCAAGACTGAGAAGCTTGAGCGCGAAGGAAAAACCATCGTCCTTGTCTCTGGCGGAGGCGCGCTTATGGGCATTATCGCCATCGCCGACCGAATCAAGAGTGAAGCCAAAGAAACGGTAGATCGATTAATTGATCTTGGCGTCCGACCGGTCATGCTCACCGGAGACAATCAGCATACAGCCTCTTTTGTCGCCAAAGATCTAGATATTCCAGAAGCGTACGGAGGCTTGCTCCCTGAGGACAAAGTTTCGAAGATCGAGGAACTGAAGAAGAAGTATGCGTTTGTTGCCATGGTCGGCGACGGGGTAAATGACGCTCCTTCGCTTGCTCTTTCGAATGTCGGCATCGCCATGGCTTCAAAGGGGTCAGATGTGGCGATCGAGACGGCAGACATTGCTCTTATGAACGAAGATCTTTCGAATATTCCGGATCTCGTAGATTTGAGCAGAAGAACGGTGCGGACTATACAGCAGAATATTGCGGGAGCACTTTTGGCTAAGGTGGCCTTTGTGGTGCTCGCAATCTTTGGTATTTCGCATCTCGGCATCGCTATCGCAGCTGATACTGGTATGGCATTTCTCGTCATCTTAAACAGTTTGCGGCTCTTTCGTTTCTGATCATATGTCTAGACAGGAGACTGAGAAAATAAAGACGGAAAAGAGTCTGGGAAAAGAAGCACAAGACGATTATTTGCAATTCTTGAGTGAATGGAGAACCTCAGCTATCGCGCTGACTATAGGGCTTGTCGCTATTGGTGGAATAGCACTCCTTCTTCTTGAGGGAGGGCATATGTGGCAGAAGTTCTTTTAGAGAAGGTACAGACGAAGAGAGCATGGGAAATGCAAATAAATAGTTTCTTCTGCGTAGTACCATAGAGAGTCTCTGCCGTTTATAGAGTATAGAGACAGCAAACGCTCCTCATGCACGATTTATCAGAAGCACAACTTTTGCAGGCATCTGCGAGTGATCCGCAGGCTTTCGGGTGTTTAGTAGAAATGCATCACGAAGCGTTACTGCGTTATATAGGACGGATATCTTTTTTCTCGCCTGAAGACAGGGAGGATATTTTGCAAAACGCTTATATCAAAGCGTACAGAAGTATCCATCGCTACGATGCAAGTATGAAATTTTCAACATGGCTGTATCACATTGTCCGCAACACTACGATAGACGAGATTAGAAAGCAGGCTGTTCGACCAAAACTGTACTCGCTTTCTGATGAGGATGTTCCAAAAATATTTACTCCTGACGAGAGTACTTCAAGAGATATGTGGCGTCAAGAGGATATTCAGAGTTTAAGAAAGGCGATCTCTGAACTGCCGGAAAAGTATCGAGAAGTTCTGACTCTCCGCTATGTCGAAGACAAGACCTATGAAGAAATTATGGATATTGTAGAGTTACCCAAGGGAACAGTAGCGGCGCGTATCAACCGCGCCAAAAAGATGATCGCCAAAAGTATTTTACCGACCAATTTATTTCACACGTAGGATTATGGAGCATTCTGTAGCCAAAAAAGTAGCTGCCAAGCTTACAAGTGAGCATGTTACCCCTGAGCCGAAGTGGAAGATACGCTTAGAGAAGGTGCTGTACGGGAGTGCTATTTTTAGCCTAGCTGTTATCTCGGGAATACTTCTTTCATTTGTTACGCTGTATATTTTTCAATTCTTTACTCCAGCGTCCTTTAAACATGGAAATGTGTTTCGGCTGCCGTTTCATTTTTTGACATATACCTTCCCATATATTTGGTTTGCTTTAAGTGGGGCAGCAGTATTTTTAGCGGTATATGTCGCTCGAAAAACCCCAAAGGGATATCGATACAGAATAGGCTCTCTTCTGACTGTTGCTTTATTGATTGTTTCTTTCTTCGCTCTCATTTTTCACCTTTCTCATGTCAATGAAAAGGCGGAGCGCTTTATTAACGAAAGAGCTCCAGGAGGGTTTCACTCTATGACTGAAAAGCAGTGGAATCATCCTGAAGATGGTTTTTTGGGAGGCAGAGTTATCAGCAAGGAAGGAATGAGCTTTACTATTGAAATGCATGGAGGAGAAACGTGGAAAGTGATGACGAGCGATGCTACGGTTTTTTATGGTAAAAATGACATGAATATAGGAAGCTTAGTGATGATCAGTGGTCAAAAACAGGGCAACGGCGTTTTTATGGCCAGCACGGTCAAAATCACTGGTATGCCACACCGTATGAATAATAAGGAGTATCACCCGAGTAGAGACAAGGAAAGATAAGGCACGGAAGAGGGAGTATGAAGAATGCAAACTTTTAAAAAATCTTGCGTATTAATAAGTGAAGCAAAAAGTGAACAGTGCTTCAGATGTAATTCGTAAATAATAAACGTATGCAGTTGCAGAAAAAGTATCTTTTGCCAGTTGTAGCGTTGGCGGTGATAGTCAGCGTCTTCAGTATTGGAAGTGTGGCACAGGCAGATATGGCAAACTCTCAAGAGAGTCTCATACAGAAGCTTGTTTCAAGATTTAATCTCAATGAGGCAGAGGTGAAGCAGGTTGTCGGTGAACATCGTGACCAGATGCATAAAGAACGTGAGGCGGGCCATGAAGCGAGACTTCAGACATTGGTCGATGAAGGTAAGCTGACGCAAGCTCAGAAAGATGCTTTCACGGCCAAAATGAAGGAAATAAAGGATCGAACTGCAACTATGAGCGAAGAAGAGCATCAAAAAGCTCACGAAACTCATAGGACAGAGATGGACGCATGGTTTGCCGAACAGGGGATCGACAAGAGACTTTTGAAGTCAGGATCTTATCATAGTGGGAATTATCACCACGCGAAGTAAAGCGATTGACCGGTAAGAGTGCAAAGAGCCACCTACCCTATTGGTAAGGTGGTTTTTTTTACTACAACACTAACTGCCGAGTATTTAGAGTCATACAGAAAGAACTAAAATTGTAATCATAATGAGACTAGGTTGGAAAACGCCTAGGACTGTCTCATTAGTCTCATTTGGTAAAAAAGACCCTAGACTCGGGTGCCTCAGCAAGTCCCTCCAAAGAATGCTAAAATACCCCTCAACGGCCCCATCGGTGGGTACTTAACCCGAGTGGCCCGCACCAAGAAAAATACCAGACTCCTGAACGGGGTCTGGTATTTTTTCTGGTGATGATGAGAGGATCGGGATGAGAAAGCCGGACTGAACCGGCGAGCACGCAGGTGAGGGAGACGGGGTCGCGACCCCGGGCGAGGGCTTCGGCCCGATCGACCGGGAGTTGTGACCGAATCCCTCCCTCTCCGCACCATGTCTCCAGTCCTTGTGGCTTGGGGATTTTGCATTATAGTGAAGGGGAAGATAATCATCATTTATTCATATGGAACTCAACTATCTGGCGATACTCGTCGCAGCGGTACTGCAGTTCATCTCGGGCTGGGTTTGGTATATGCCGCTCTTTGGCAAGGCGTGGGGTGCGATGCACGGCTATGATCAGCTTTCCAAGGAGGAACAGGACAAGGCACAAAAGGAAATGGGACCGCAGCTCGGACTCCAATTCCTCGGGACGCTTGTGATGACTTTCGTGCTCGCACTCTTTGTTGCGGGACTGCCAGCGGAATGGAATACGTATGGCATCGCCGGATTTATGTGGCTCGGTTTTGTCGTGCCGACGCAGATGAGTGCGGTCATGTTCGGTGGGACACCGAAACAGTGGATGCTGAAAAAAACAGCGATCA
>CAZRXW010000004.1:0-55917 GCA_964604195.1 uncultured Bdellovibrionales bacterium | reverse complement strand
TACCAGACACCCATCAAAGCCAGTCATTTGTCACCTATGTACTCATCTTGTACAGGCGTAGTACAGCTAGCTGATGTTGTGCTACAATGGAAGAGTAATTCGGGAATTATCTGGCCGTTATTTTTGTTATGGATACACCATTTCTTTCAGTTATTGTTCCGGCTTACAAGGAGGGTGAGCGTATTGGGAGAAATCTTCTTGAGATAGACGCTTATCTAAAGGGTAAAAGCTATACATACGAGATTATCGTTATTGAAGATGGTTCCCCTGACAATACTGCTGAAATTGCTCAAAATTATAGTTTGCAAATCCCACACCTGAAGGTTATTGATAATGTAGAGAATCATGGTAAAGGATTTGTGGTACGCCAGGGGCTGCTTGAGGCAAAGGGTAAATACTGCGTATTTCTTGATGCTGATGGATCTACTTCAATTACTCATTTGGATACTTTCCTCCCAGCTTTTGAAGAAGGGTACGATGTAGTTATAGGTTCAAGAAAGATTGAAGGGGCTTTTATTCAGGTTCACCAGCCTCGTCATCGGGAGATTATGGGAGAGGGTGGGAATTGGCTTATTCGTATTCTTCTCGGACTTTGGTCGTATCCAGATACTCAATGTGGATTCAAAATGCTTACTGGGGAAGCGGCTCAAGCTATTGCCAGTCGTATGGTAGTGGATCGGTTCGGTTTTGATTTTGAACTTATCGCTTTGGCACATGCCCTTCGTTTCAAGGTAAAACAGCTTCCAGTGCGCTGGATGAATGAGGAAGGATCAACAGTTTCACTTACGGGACCGAATGGTTTTATTCAAGTACTGATCGATCTTTTCAAGACAAAGTGGAGATTGATGACGGGTCAATATCGTGTGAAAGACTATCTTGATTCAAAAGTTAGTTAAATCACCTAGTTTTTGGACATGCAAATATCAATTGAAAATAAAAAGATAACACAGAAATCATCCGAATCAGAACTACGACAAGATCTGGTGACGGGTGATTGGGTGATTATTGCCACTGGCCGAGCAAAGCGACCTGACGAGTTTGTAATCAAGGATCGCGCTCAAGAGGATAGTGGGCCCAGTCTTTTTGAACACCCCGAAGAGACTGGACAAGAAAAAGATGTGCTTATCTACAAGGCAGGTGAAGATGAGTGGAGTCTGCGTGTATTTCCCAATAAATATCCGGCAGTTTCTCATGGTCACTCAGCTCGATCCCTCGAAGAGGGGCCTTACTTTGCTATGACGGGAGTGGGATATCACGAAGTAGTTGTTACTCGTGATCCAAAGAAGCATATTGCGCTCATGGATGATTGGCGAGTAGCTGAAATTCTTGATGCCTATCAGGAACGCTATCTTTCTCTCATGAATAAATCTAATGTTCAGTACATTCAGATTTTTCATAATCATGGAAAGGAAGCAGGCGCCTCTATTGCGCATCCACATTCTCAGATAATGGCTTTGCCCGTTCTGGCCCCGTATGTAAAGAGTATCCTCGATGGAGCTGAGCGATTTTATAGAAATCACCACGAACGAGTGTATTCCCTCATGACCAATTATGAGCTGGAAGTAAAGAAAAGAGTTGTCTTTGAGAATGACGATTTTGTAGTCTTTGCCCCGTTTGCTTCTCGAGTAGCCTTTGGTCTCTGGGTTGTGGGGAAAAGACCAAATCCTTATTTTGAAAGGATTACTGATGAGGAAAAGTTTACCTGTGCTGAAGCATTACAAAAAGCCCTTCAATCACTATATTGGGGTCTAGATAATCCCCCCTATAATTTTTACATTAATACAGCTCCTGCTTCGGGGGCTGATGCTGATCATTTTCAATGGCATATTGAGATTGTGCCGCGCACCAGTGTTTGGGCTGGCCTCGAACTCGCTACTGGAATTGAACTCTCAACTATTCAACCAGAAGTAGCAGCTCAATATCTTCGATCAAAACTTGCTGAACACGTGTAGCCCATATGTCTCCTTTTCTTGTTGTGGGTAATCTCAAAATGAATCTTATATCTGAACAAGAGGGGGATCATTACCTGTCAGAGTTACGCAAGGCTGCCTACGGAAAACACTTTGAGCGAGTAGCTGGGGTGATAGCCCCACCATTTATTCACTTGTCGAAATTTGCTCGTCTCCCGACCCATTTTTCTTTGGCTGGTCAAGATGCGCACTGGGAGAAAAGTGGTGCTTGTACGGGATCGATATCACCCCTCATGTTGAAAAATTTTGGAGCATCTTTTGTGATTCTTGGTCATAGTGAACGACGGAGTCAATTTGGTGAGACTGATGATATAGTAAGGAGAAAAATGGATGCTGCACTCCATATGGGACTTACCCCTATTGTCTGTATTGGAGAAACCCAAGAAGAACGCGATAAGGGTAATATGACAGAGGTACTCCTTCGGCAACTGGAGAGTATTTTTACGGACATCTCCTCTCTTCAAGCAGAAAAAATTATTCTTGCGTATGAGCCAAGATGGGCCATTGGTGCTGGGGTAACACCAACAACCACAGAAATTTTTCAAGTAAAAGTGTTTCTTCGAAAGTGGTTTACAGAACATTTTAGTTCTCGAGTAGCTGAACGAGTTCGAGTGCTTTATGGTGGATCAGTGACAGCCATTTCCCTTTCTTTAGCTTCTTGGGAGGCAGAGATGGATGGGGTGCTCGTAGGGAAGGAAAGTCTTTTTCCGCGAGAGATTATAAAAATGATGGAGCTTGCTGAAAATCATTTTAAACACGAATAATAGGTATGCTTGTTTCTTCGAAAAAACTGTTAGAGCAGGCTCAAAATGGCGGTTATGCCGTCGGTGCTTTTAATACGGTCAACCTTGAGACGACCAGAGCTATTCTTGAGGCAGCAGCTGAATCCGCTTCACCAGTAATCATTCAGATGACAGAAAAAACTTTTCAGTATAGTGGTGGTCAAGCCATGTATCATCTGGTAAAAAATTTAGCAGATTTTTATTTTCCTGATATCCCACTCTCGATTCATTTGGATCATGGCAGAAATATTTCAGTAGTGAGAGAGGCTCTCGCAATTGGATTTAAATCCGTTATGATGGATGCCTCGACGCTTTCCTATGAAGAAAATGTCTCTATGACGCAAGAGATTGTTAAAGAGGCACATTCAAAGGGTGCGGTAGTCCAGGGTGAATTAGGTAATGTTCCTTACAAGGGAGAAGTAACAGATCCGGAGCATATGGACTGGGATAAATATATGACTCATCCTAATCAGGCTGGCGCTTATGTGCGAGCAACTGGTATAGATACTCTGGCGATAGCTATTGGTAATGCTCATGGGAGCTTTCCAGAACGACCTGAGCCTGATTTTGATCGTCTTATTGCTATTCGAGAACATATTGATCTCCCGCTGGTTCTTCATGGGGCTTCTGATTGGGAAGAAAGCCGAGTCAAAACAGCAATCAAAGAAGGTATTGCTTGTTTTAATGTTGAAACTGCTACCAAAACTGCTTTTATTGAGACATTACGGCAGACACTACCAGAAAATGATGCAGTTGATATTCGGAAAATTTTGATGCCTGCGAGGGAGGCCTTCAAAGAGGCAGTCAAAAGGAAAATGGAACTTTTTGGATCCCTTGGAAAGGCGCGTGATATTTAATTTAAGCATTTCTTATGACAGAAACAAAAAAAATTAAGGTAGCTATTAATGGATTTGGTCGTATTGGTCGGGCGGCATTTAAAATCGCTCTTGAAAAACCAGAACTTGAGGTGGTAGCTATTAATGATTTGACTGAACCAGAAATTCTGGCCCATCTGTTATCGCATGATACGGCCTATGGTCGTTATCGGAGGTCGGTAGGGGTAGGGGATAAGCAACTGATTGTGGATGAGAAACAATATCCCGTGTATGCCCAACCTGATCCGGCCAAGCTTCCATGGCGGGATCATCAGGTAGATGTGGTTCTGGAATGTACGGGGCGATTTACCGACAAGGAAGCGGCAGCTGTACATCTTCAGGCGGGTGCCAAGCGGGTGATTCTCTCTGCTCCAGCTAAGGGGGAGGACGGATCGCTCCCCACTTTTCTTATTGGGGTAAATGCGGATCAATATAATACAGAGACAGTAATTTCCAATGCTTCTTGTACAACGAATTCTCTGGCACCAGTAGCCAAGGTGATCCAAGAGCATTTTGGGATTGAAAAGGCGCTCATGACAACCATTCATTCCTATACCGCTGACCAAAGTCTCCAAGATGGTCCACACAAGGATTTGCGTCGAGCGAGAGCAGCAGCCCAAAATATTGTGCCTACTACTACGGGGGCAGCTATTGCAGTAACGCAGGTAATGCCTGAACTTAAGGATAAGTTCGATGGGCTTTCTATTCGCGTACCGACAATAGTGGTTTCAATATCAGATTGCACCTTTCTTTTGAAGAAGAAGACTTCGAAAGAGGAGATCAATACTGTTTTAACTGAAGCTAGCCGTAATCCTCGCTATGCACATGTGTTAGCGGTGACCAATGAGCCATTAGTTTCTTCTGATTTTATTGGTGACCCACATTCAAGTATTGTTGATCTTTCTCTTACTAAAGTTATTGATGGGGATTTAGTAAAGATTGTTGCATGGTATGATAACGAGTGGGGATATTCAAATAGATTAGTAGAGATGGCTCTCCTTTTGGAGTCAACTTCGAGACAGTAGTATGTACGATGTCGTCATTCGACACGGGACTCTTATTGATGGCACCGGAAGACCAATGTTTTCTGGTGATATTGGTATTCGAGAGGGACATATAGTGGCTCTTGGTGAAGTTGTTGGTGCGACAGAACGTCTTGTTGAAGCAGAAGGAAAGTATGTTGCACCTGGTTTTATTGATGTTAATAATCACTCTGATACCTACTGGGCATTAATGGCCAATCCTCATCTCGAAAGCCTGTTGTATCAGGGAGTGACCACAGTGGTTGGTGGTAATTCTGGAGCGTCATTGGCACCGCTTACGAGAGCGGAAGATATACGTTCTATTCAGAAATGGACGGATGTTGATACGGTGAATTTTAATTGGCTTGCAATGGATGAGTTTTTGCGAGCAGTAGAAAAGCGAAAACCAGCGTTGAATTTTGCGACACTCGTAGGTCATGGGACTCTCCGTCGTGGGGCAATGCGTGATGAGACACGACCAATACATGATGATGAGGTTCGTCTTATGGAAAAACTCTTGAAGGAGTCTTTTCATGCTGGAGCTATCGGATTTTCGACAGGTCTTTTGTATACACATGCCCGGGGGGCACATATTAATGAAATATTGAAATTGGTAGAGCTTGTGGGTGAGGAGAAAGGTGTTTATGCAACCTATGTTCGGAATGAAGGGGAGGGCCTTGTTAAGGCAGTTGAGGAAGCAATAACCGTGGCTCAGAAGACGAAAGTCCCTCTTCATATATCACATCTCAAGGCAGTTGGAAAAGAAAACTGGCATTTGATGGATGAGGTTTTCAATCTTATCGAGGCAGCAGCATTGGGAGATCTTGATATTTCATTTGATGTTTATCCGTATACAGTAACGGGATCAGTACTCTATACCTTTCTCCCGACATGGATTACTGAAAATGGACGAAAGCTTATGTTGGCTCGACTCAAAGATGCTGAGGTTCGCAGGACAGTAATTCAGGAAATGCAGAAAAACAGTATTGATTATTCAGCGATGACTATCTCGGTGTCGAGTTTAGGTAATATGCTTTCTCGACATAAAGTAGCTGAGATAGCCGAGTTGCATGCCAAAAGCCCTGAGGAGGTGGTGGTAGAACTTTTGATGGCCAGTGAGGGAAGAGCTATTGTATCAATCGAGTCACTCTCTGAAAAAAATGTACTTAAGGCGATTCAGCATCCTTTTTCCATTATCAGTTCAAACGGATCAGGGTATTCAAAAGAGCATGCAGAAACTGGAGACAAGGTGCATCCAAGAAACTTTGGTACTTTTCCAAGAATTTTTGCTGAATATGTTAGGCGTCAGCAGGCTCTATCTTGGGAAGAGGCTGTATATAAAATGACTGGGAAACCAGCAGCTAAATTTGGATTAAACAAAAGAGGAAAGTTAGCAGTAGGATATCGGGCAGATGTGGTTGTTTTTGATCCAGCCAAGATTGCAGACCAAGCAACACTTGAGAATCCGTACCAGTACGCTACGGGAATAGAGTCGCTTCTTGTCAATGGTGCGTTGGCTATTGAAAATGGTACCTATATGGGGCAGCGTTTTGGAGAGGTGTATCGGAAACCAAGGCGCTGGTTTCATTGGTGATACTCACCCACTTGCAGAGGCCTCGTCTTTCGGTTATGCTAGAGCCCTCTAGGCTTATTTCCTATGTTGCATCAGGATTTTTTTAAAGGTAAGCGCATCACAGTTTTTGGTATTGGGCTCAATGGTGGGGCGCTGGGCGCTATCGAATTTTTGGCCCAGATGGGTGCTCGAGAGATTATTGCTACTGATATTCGTAGCCGAGAGGAGTTATTACCAACTTTGGAAAAGCTCAAGAAATACAAGTGTATTACATATGTTCTTGGGCAACATCGACCAGAGGATTTTACTAATGTCGACATGATAGTAAAAACCCCGGGTATTCCTTGGACGAATGAGTATATCAAACGAGCGCTGGAAAAAAAGATACCAGTAGAAACTGACGCTAGTCTTTTCTTTCAGTTGGTGAAAAACACGACCGTGGCCGTGACCGGGACGAGGGGAAAAACAACTACAGCCTCTCTTATCGCCCATGTCTTAGAGCAAGGTGGTAAATCAGTCGTTCGGGTAGGCATTAACCAGATAGGTTTCCTAAGTGAACTTGGAAAGATCACATCAGAAAGTATTATTGTAGCGGAACTTTCTTCATGGCGGCTCTCATCGCTTCGTCGACTCAAGTGGCGACCAAACGTTGCTGTAGTGACCAACCTCTACCCTGATCACCAGAATTACTACAAGAGCATGGAGGCTTACGCCAAGGATAAACAGGCCATCCTTGAATTTCAGACCGAAGCTGATACACTCGTACTGAATTATGATCACGAGACCGTTCGCGAGTGGGCAAGTCTTTCTCAAGCAAAAGCCCTTTTTTTCTCGTCATCAGGCCAGCAGGTACAGCGAGGAGTGAGTTTGCAGGGAGGTGTCATAGTTGATTTTAGTAACGAGGGAGAGAAAAATATGTTTTCGCTCGAAACACCGCAGCTCGTAGGGGAGCACAATAAGGCTAATGTGCTGGCGGCTGTTGCTGCGGTGAGGGGATTTGGTTTGACATCAGAAAAAATAGACAAGGCTTTGCGGGTGTTTCGTGGTTTGCCCCATCGTTTAGAATTGGTGGTCAAAAAGAATGATGTGACCTATATCAATGATACGGCCGCTACTTCACCTGAGGCACTCCTCGCAGCACTCGACACTTGTCAGGCACCGATAGTACTCTTGGCGGGTGGAGCGGATAAAAATTTTGATATGACACCTTTGGTTGATCCACTCCTTTCAAAAACCAAAGCTGTTATCCTTTTTAAGGGGACTGGTACTGAAAAACTTTTACCACTTCTGGAAAAACGCGCTAAGGAGTTAGGTCGAGAGATGATTTTTCCAGTGGTGAGCTCTATGGCGGATGCACTCTTGATTGCGGAAGAGAATGCTGAAGCTGGAGACATGATCCTCCTTTCTCCAGGGATGGCGAGTTTTGGAGTTTTTCAAAATGAATTTGATCGAGGAGAGCAGTTTCGGCAAGGAGTGATGGGAAACTAAGAGGGATCTTGACAGTTCCTGGGAGCATGTTAATATACCCCCACAGGGTATATTTTTCTATCGTATGCCAGCACAAAAGTCTAGCCCAGTGCTCAGTCGTATTGCCCGTATCGAGGGGCAGCTTAAAGGTGTGCGGCGCATGGTAGAGGAAAAGCAGGATTGCCTAGCAGTGATTACCCAGATTCAAGCTATCCGCGAAGCAGTTGCTATGCTTGGGGTAGAACTCCTCAAGGACGACATCGCTTGTAAGTGGGATGGCAAGAAGGGGATCGATGAGGCCTATCTCAAGTCCCTGTTCAGAATGCAGTAGTACCTTTTTCAATCCTTAATGAGGGAGAAAATATTATGGAAAAGTACCTTTCAAAAGTAGTTGGTCATGCATTCGTGCTTGGTGGAAGTGGTGGTATCGGATCAGAGATTGTACGGGCGCTTGTAGCTAATGGCGCTTCTGCCGTTACCTTTACCTACAACAGTAATAGACAGGCAGCTGAGCTGCTCAAGAAAGAAATTGAGCGTCAAGGGGTCAAGGTGTACATTGCTGCAGTAGACCAACTCAATGAGACGGCTCTATCTGAATTTCTTTCTGCTGCTGTGGAATATACCGGTCAAGAGGTGACCGTTGCGGTTAACTCGATTGGCATTTCCCCGAACACTCCCTTGGAGGAACAAACTCTAGAAGAGTGGCAACGTGTTTTTGAGGTTAACCTCCATGGGTCGTTCATTTCCACACGGGCGATTGCAAATCGTATGAAGGCCAAGAGGGTGAGTGGTTCTATTGTCCTCGTTACCTCAACCAATGGCGTCAATTCACAATCTCAAATTTCTGCTCACTACGACTCCTCCAAGGCGGCGCAAGCACATATGATGCGTACCATCGCAGAGTACTACGCCAAGTTTGGTATCCGCATTAATGGAGTAGCTCCAGGGTGGATCAACACGGACTTGAACGACTCATTACCAGCGGATGAACGTGCCAACGAAATGAAGAAAATCTGGTGTGGCCGCTTTGCTGAGCCAGCAGAAGTAGCGGCTTTCGTGGCCTTTATCGTCGGATCTGGTGGTTCGTATATCTATGGCCAGAACCTCATGATCGATGGTGGCTATCGATAAGCTTGTGAGAGGGTCTTGTAAAAGCAAGCCCTCTCAGTCAATTTTCAATACACTAATTTCTTTTTTCAAAAACCTATGTATGACGTCATTATTGTTGGTGGTGGGCCTGGGGGGGTAGCGGCAGGAGTGTATGCTGCTCGAAAGCAGATGAAGACACTCTTTATTACTGAAAACTTCGTGAGTCAATCAGTAGTATCCGCCTCGATCGAAAACTGGATCGGTACACCTACTATTGCTGGCTGGGAGTTTGGTCAGGCGCTCGAGAAACATCTCAGAGCTCAAGAGGGGATAGAAATTAAAACTGGTGAACGAGGGACTGCTCTCGAAGAGTGTTCTGAAGGTGGCTATACGGTGGTGACTGATAAGGGACGATATGATACTCAGACGGTCATAGTAGCTACTGGTGGGCGCCATCGCCATCTGGATGTTCCTGGTGAGGAAAAGTTTGCCGGGAAAGGAGTGGTGTATTGTTCGACGTGTGATGCACCGTTTTTTCGCGGGAAAAAAGTGGCTGTGGTAGGAGGGGGTAATGCTGGACTTGAAGCTGTTGAGGATCTTCTTCCGTATGCCGAAGCGATTACTCTTATTGTCCGCTCCAATGAACTGAAAGGCGACAAGGTTACTCAAGATAAAGTTCTTACCTCACCAAAGGTGACGGTACTCTATAAAAAACTTACTCAAGAAATTCTTGGCGAAACAAAAGTTGAGGCAATGAGACTTCGGGATGCTGATACCAATGAAGAGTCAGTGCTTGATGTGGATGGGGTGTTTGTAGAGATTGGCATGATCCCCAATACCGAATGGGTGAAGGGGATGCTTCATCTAAGCGAACGAGGCGAGATCATCGTTGATGGTTGCAGCGCCGCAACATCACAGCTAGGTATTTTTGCTACAGGTGATGCTACTGATATTCCGTATAAGCAGAATAACATTTCTGCTGGTCTCGGAGTGACGGCTGCTCTTTCAGCTTACGACTTCGTCCGAAAGGGTGGGCACTCAGCTTGACAGGGGATAGTAAACCTGCTATACTGGTAGAGTAAATGAAGAAACGGGTGAACGCCCGTTTTCTTTATTTATGAGGATTTTTCCTCACAAATGAATAGAAAAACAAAAATAAATAAGCGTCACAAACGCTACCATACACTGGGATAGGTTCCCTTTCCCAGGCGCGCAGCATCCCTTGTGGATCCTGCCGCTCCCCCAGCATAGCCGCCTTTTGAGCTCTCTCAGAGGCGGTTTAAAATTGTTTTTTGGGGTTGAAATTTCACCCTTTTCGGGCTATACTCACCCTTATGGAAGTCTTTGAAATTGAGGGTGGTAAGAAGCTCTCTGGTACGATCACTGTCTCTGGGCTGAAGAATGCAGCTACACCAATTATTGCCGCTACGCTTCTTTCGCGAGAGACTTCGACTTTGGAGAATGTCCCACGTATTGAGGATGTGTTTCGCATGCTTGAAATTCTTGAGAGTATGGGAGTAAAGGTAGAGTGGGTAGCTCCTCATACGGTTACTATTACCCCGGGAGATTTTGATTCTACCAAAGCTGATCAGGAAAAAGTCAAAAAGCTTCGCTCATCGATTCTTCTCCTAGGATCACTTTCGGCTCGTTTTGATGCTTTTGAACTTCGTCAACCAGGGGGATGTGTTATTGGCGCCCGGCCAGTAGATGCACATCTTGATGCTCTCATGAAATTTGGAGTAGTAGTTACTCAAAAAGAAAAGGGGTACGAGATTGATGCTACTCATCGACATCCGGCCAAAGTGGTTTTGAGACAGATGTCCGTAACAGCTACGGAGAATGCTATGATGCTTGCGGCGCTTCTCCCAGGTGAAACAACAATAAAGATTGCAGCCTGTGAACCACATGTGGTTGATCTCGGACATTTTCTTGAAAAAATGGGGGCCAAGATTGAAGGGCTAGGAACTCATACACTGACGATTCAAGGAGCCCCTGTGCTTCAGGGGGTACATCATAGTATTATGCCGGATCATAATGAAGCAGCTACGTATCTTATCCTTGGGGCCGCTACCAAAAGTGAGATAACAGTTCGGCATGCTCGTGAGGATGATCTTGATTTAGTACTTGAAAAGCTTCGGGAATTTGGAGTGACGTTTACTATTGCGGCTGATGAAATTACTGTCCATCCCACAGAATCGCTAAAAGCCCCGGAACTTTTTATTGACCTCCGGCCTTATCCTGGTATCCCAACAGATATTCAAGCACCTTTGGCAGTACTTGCTACCCAAGCAGAGGGCGAGACCCTGGTTTTTGATACCTTGTATGAAGGGCGCTTTAACTATGCGCTGGAGCTAGAAAAAATGGGAGCAAAGCTTTCTATTCTCAATCCCCATCAGGTTTCAGTTACTGGTCCGAGTGCTCTTAGGGGAACTGTGGTGAAAAGCTATGATTTACGCGGAGGAGCAGCGGTTATTATTGCGGCGCTTGCAGCGACCGGCAAGACGATTATTGAAGACATCTATCAGGTGGATCGTGGGTACGAACGAATCGAAGAGCGCTTACAGAAAATTGGTGCCAATATTGAGCGGGTGGAACGATCCTTTTAGTTATAGCTGCGATCAATATGAACTGGTTTGTCCGGAAAATTGGTATCGATTTGGGAACAGCCAATACCTTGGTATTTATTCCAGGAGAGGGAGTGGTGATCAACGAGCCATCAGTGGTGGCTATTTCTTTGTTTGAAAACAAGGTGCTTGCTGTCGGGAACGAAGCAAAGGAGATGCTTGGTCGTACACCTGACACGATCGTTGCGAGTCAACCACTTCGCGATGGAGCTATTGCTGATTATCGAGTGACCGAGGCTATGCTGCGGTATTTTATCAACCGAGTGGCAGGGAAGATTCGTTTTATTCGCCCAGAAGTTGTTCTTTCTATTCCAGCTGGTGTTACCTCGACAGAACGGCGGGCAGTTGTTGATGCGGCTATGAAGGCTGGAGCTAAGGCAGCGTACGTAGTAAAAGAACCTATTCTTGCGGCTATTGGAGCTGGTATACCTATCCATACTGCGCAGGGGAATATGATTATCAATATTGGTGGTGGTACTTCCGAGATTGCCATCATCTCTCTTGGAGGAGTCGTGGCTTCGCATAGCGCCCGGGTAGGAGGGAATAAGATCGATCAGGCAATCAGTGACTACATCAAGCGAAAATATAGTCTGGCTATTGGCGATCGGACAGCTGAGGAAGTGAAGATGACTATTGGCTCAGCTATTGCTCAGGTGAAGGAGGAACACATGGAAGTGCGTGGGCGAGACCTCATGGGTGGACTTCCGAAAACCATTACCATTGCTTCCAATGAAATTACCGAAGCTATCCAAGATGAGCTTCGGGAAATTATTAATTGCATTAAGCAAGTATTGCAAGAAACACCTCCAGAATTGGCAGCTGATATTATGGACAAAGGGATGGTGCTTTCCGGTGGTACAGCCCAGCTTAAATATCTCGATCAGCTTATTGCCAAAACCATCAATGTTCCTTGTTATGTGGCTGATGATCCTGCCTACTGCGTGGTGAAGGGAACAGGGATTGTCCTGGATAATCTTGATGTATACAAGCGGAGTCTCATGCTTGGTAAGTAATGTTATGAAGATTGGGATTGATGCTTCACGGGCTTTTCTCTCTAGACGAACGGGAATAGAGGAGTATAGCTATCAACTTATCAAACATTTGCGAGATCTGCTGCCTCAAGATGCAGTGGTAGTGCTCTATGTAAGAAAAAAGATAAAATTTCAGAACTGGAAAATAGTGCTCACTAGTCCTAAAATTGATTTTGATCTCCCTTCTCACTGGAGTGTCAAAAGCCTTTGGGCTCCGAGGCTCTGGACTCAGGCGAGACTCTCCCTCGAAATACTCTTTCATCGACCAGATGTTTTATTGGTCCCAGCACATACAGTGCCCCTCATTCATCCAAGGAAAACAGTGGTGACTATTCACGGACTTGAGTATGAGTTTTCCCCACAAAGCTATGCCTGGTATGAAAGGTTCTATATGCGTTGGAGTATTCGGTTTTCGGTTCGGGCAGCGAGTCGGGTAATTGCTGTTTCAGAAAATACCAAGCGGGATTTAGTGCAACTCTATGGCGTTCTGGAGGAGGGAATTACGGTGGTGTATGAGGGAGTTGATCGAGACCATCAAGCATCAAGCATCAAGCATCAAGCATTGAATGCAGAGAGCGCAATACTGAATGCTCAATACCGGATACCTTATACCAAGTTTTTTCTCTTCATTGGGAGACTGGAGGAGCGGAAGAATGTGAAGGGGATTATCGAAGCGTTTGAGCTCTTCAAAACGAAGACGGGGTTGTTGCATCAGCTGGTATTGGCCGGCAAGCCAGGGTATGGGTATAAATATATCAAAAAGCAAATATCAAAAAGTAAATATCAGGACCAAATCATTGAGCTTGGGTATGTGAGTGAGGAAGAGAAGTGGGAGCTCTTGAAAAAGTCTGAGGCCTTTGTATTTCCTTCACTTTATGAAGGCTTTGGTTTACCTATTCTCGAGGCGCAGCTGGTGGGGACACCAGTGATAACTTCCAATACCTCGTCACTCCCCGAAGTGGTGGGTGATGGGGCGATATTCGTCGACCCACTAGCGACCAAAAAGCTCGCTCGGGCCCTTGTGACCCTCACCACTGATTCTGGTCGTCGAGCTGATATAATAGACAAAGCAGCCAAGAATGTTGATCGCTTCAGTTGGGCGCGCTGCGCTAGGGAGGTAGCTGCGCTTTTATACTAATTTGGTAGACTGGTTGTTTTATACGATCCTTGTTTGTTGGTCGAGTGAACTCTTGGATGTTGGTAATTCGCCCCTCTAGACTTTGGATATCTGCTGAAGTAAGGGAAATTTTATGGATAAAAATTTACCACAATCACAAAAACTTGCTTTGGCTCATGATTTTCTCACTGTGTGGGGTGGGGCAGAGCGGGTATTTCGCGTTTTTACCGAGATGTATCCAGAAGCACCAATCTATACTTTGTTTTATGATCAGAAGTTTTTGGATGCCTATTTTCCTCATCGTGTAGTAAAGGCTTCTTTTCTTCAACATTGGCCTAAGTGGTTGCGCGAGTCAGGTTTTGGCAAACTCTTCTATCCAGTGGCTGTCGAGACGCTCGATCTTCGGGATTTTGATACGGTCCTCTCTTCGTCGGGCGCGTGGATGAAGGGGCTGGTTACTCGGCTACATACTCGGCACATTGCTTATCTCCATTCACCGATGCGTTACGTCTGGGACACATTTCATATACATCCAGAACTACGATCGGGTTTTCGATTTTTTCAGCGGCTGATGCTTTCGTATTTTCGTTTGTGGGATAAGGAGGCAGCTGATCGACCTGATACTCTTCTCGTCAACTCGCTCTATACGCGTGATCGCGTTACAAAGTACTATCGTCGGGAGAGTGTAGTCGTCTATCCGTCGGTTGATTTGATTGCGTCACTCGAGGCAAGAGAGCGCCGAGGTTTTCTTCTGGTAGCTCGATTGGTGAAGTCAAAACATATCGATATAGTTGTTGAAGCTTTTAACAAATTGAGACTGCCACTGAAGATTGTTGGTGCTGGTCCTTTTGAGAAAACCCTTCGCCGTCAGTCTGGAAAAAATATAGAGTGGCTTGGGGCGGTAGATGATACAGAGCTAGCAAAACTGTACCGTTCAGTACAGGCACTTATTCAGGCGAGCGAAGAAGATTTTGGTCTGGTAGTAGCAGAGGCCTTGTCTTTGGGTACCCCAGTCATTGCTTATAATCAGGGAGCCGTGAGAGAAATTGTTGAGCCAGGGAAAACGGGGGAGTTTTTTGAAGATCTTATCCCAGAGGCAGTAGCTGATGGAGTGCGTCGTTTTCTCGAACATTCTCAGGAGTACTATTTCCAAGAAGGAGCACCTGTTGGAGATAAATTTTCTCGGGTCAGATTTGAAGCGGATATTCGGAAATATCTTGAGGCCTGATGTATGTCTTCTATTATCGGCCACGAGGGAGTGTGCACTCAGTTGGAAAGAATTCTTCAGCTTTCTGATATACCACAGAGCTTTTTGTTTGGTGGACCAAAACATGTCGGGAAGCAAACAGTTGCTGCATGGTTTGCCTACCGCCTACTTGGTCTCAGCTCTCAAGGAGAAGTTGCTTCCTCGGATATTATCATCATTGAACCAGAAAAATCAGTCACCACCAAACAGACCAGAGAAAAAGCTATTGCTGTCCAAGAAGTACGTTCTCTTAAACAATTTCTCTCGCGTTCACCAGGCAGTGGAAAGTATCGTATTGCGATAATTAATCAGGCCGAAAAATTAAGTCCGGCAGCGGCCGATGCCCTTCTGAAAGTCCTAGAAGAACCACCAAAACAAAGCGTTCTCATGTTGCTCACATCGCAGCCACAGCACTTACCGTCCACTATCTTGTCCCGTACTGTAGCTTTTTCTTTGAGGCCGGTGTCAGCAACAACTTTGCGGAATTCTTTACCAGAATCTAAAGGGCTTCCACAATTCTTTCTTGATCTAGGTCTCCCAGGACTTATCATTGACGCTTTAAGTCAGCCAGAGAATTTTCTTGAACAAAAAGAATGTTTAAGGAAACTTTTTCAGATTTCCAAACTTTCTCAACGGGCAAGGATTGAGTTTGCTGAATATTTGTCTAAGAATGAGACAGAGACGCGAGATCTCCTTGAGATTTGGACTGTTGGTATTCTTTTTCAAGCGCGGACTCAGGGAATAGTACAATCTCAAGGAAGAAATCGATATGTTTTGTTGCACTCAATTTTAACAGCCCTGAGGTCTCTTTCTCGAAATGAGGGGTCATCGCGAAGTATATTGGAACGGCTTCTTGTGAGTTGTCCCTAAAATGATCTCGTGCGTATACTGACGATATATGTTTGGAAACAAATCATCACGCCAAAAGATTTTTCATCGCGCTCTTTCGCGAGAGACTGGTCGCCCAAAGAAAGTGCCTTCTCGGAGGGAGGAAATGCGAACAAAGATCCCTTATGGTGTCCTTTCTTTATGGTTTATATTTCTTGCCACTGTAGGATATATTTTTTTCCTGAGTCCTCTTCTTACCATAACAGAAGTAAGTATTATTGGAGCAGATCGCTCTCCTCAGACGCGACTTTTTGATACGGTGGAGATAATTCTTCGCGAAAAATACGGGAAAATATTCGCCAAGAATAATTTTCTCTTTTTCCCAAGCAAAGAGGTTCAAGAAGTTTTACAGCAGCAGTACCCGCTTCTTAGCACAGTAGATATTACTCAAAAATTTCCGGATCAGATAACAATTCAAGTAACAGAAAAGCCTTATCTCCTCCTTTGGTGCAGTAATGGACCTTGTTATCAGCTTGATACTAAAAATCGTCCTTATTCTAATGAAAGACTTCTCTATACGCTCTATGAACCCTGGCGTCTTATGATTATTGATACGAGCGCTCTTCCAGTTGTCAGTGGAGTTCCCTTTGATGTCGCTCAAGAGTACTTACATTCATTTGCTTCCTACTACACCCTCTTTCCTAAGGTTATTTCTCTATCTCTCAAGTCTCAAGCGTTTACTCCGTCAAAGTTTTCTCGAGAACTTCGAGTAGTTACGGAAGCGGGGTTTGATGTTTTACTTAGTCTTGATATTCCACCTGAAGATACTCTCTCCGCTCTCAGAGCTTTTTTGGATCGAAGAAATGAAGATGTCGCTAGAACTAAGCAACCCCTTGCTCTCGTTGACTTACGCGTACCAGGAAGAATATTTTTCTCGGAGGCTCGATCATCAGATGATGCTGGGTTACTGATCCAAGAAGAAGTAGGAGTGTCAGAAGAAAAAGATCAAAAAGAAAGTAATCGAGAAAAAAGAAGCGGAACTAGATGAAATTAAAAGAACTCTCTCATGAGAAAGAGAGTTCTTTTAATTATACGTATCTATGGTTTGTAGTAGACGAAGATAGAGTCGCCGACTCGAGCGATGGGTTCCATGTCTTTGAGCCAAGCGTAGGTTTGTTCCCCGGGCTGGTGCTCTTTGTACCAATTTTCTTGAAGGAAACCAATAGAGATAGCGTACCAGCCAGATTCTGGGGCGAGATGAGAATGCCAGGGGATATAAGCCTCGCCAAGATGGAAACGAGGATTGGAGCCACCAAAGTAATCAACACGAATTTGGTTAATAGGACTATCTGTAGGAAGAGAACCTGTATGGGTCAATTTATGACAAACATAGGTTGGGGTTGCTTGTGATTCATCAACGCAGAGATTGTAATTACGGACAAATTCACCAAGGCGTTTCAAATCTTGTCCCCAATCATAGTTTGAGTCTGTCACATACTGGTAGCCATTCTTATGGCCACCGCCAATAGGGTTGAAATAAGAGAGGTAGCTTGGGTAAGCGAGAGCTGGAATAGCTATGGTGACAAGGGTAATGATGCCAAGAATACTTGCAAAGAGCTTTTGTGTCACCTGCCCCTCTGCTCGTTTGAGGATATCAAAAGCTATCTTAGCAACAAGAACGTAGAGGAATGGCAGAATAGGGAAGAGATGGCGGAAGCCTATATTGAGATTGCCCGTAATACTGACATAACTGTAGAACAGGACAAAGAAGAGCATCATGCTTTGCGCCAGCCGTTCTTGAAGTATATTTCTTAATAAACCTATTGAGCGGCTCCAGCCTTCACGAAAGAGGGTGCTACCGGCTCTCCATAGCGTGTAAAGGCTTGTGGCGACAATAAGAAAGAGCATGGGGAGAGTTTCCTTGAGGAGGAAGACTACGGGGAAATACCAAGAGCTCGCCTGATTGGATACTGTTCCAAGGAAATAATAGGTATTACCACCAGCAACTCTCGCAAATACCATGAAGAGGCCGAGGAAATATTCAGCGAGCGGCTTGAGTGCGGGATTCTGGCTCATAAAAATGACGGTGCTTTCGGCAATCCGACCAACAGCTCGATCATTGGGAAACTGAGCTCTTGCTATTTCTGCAATAACTTCACCTGGCATATTCCAAGTGTTGGGAACATAGAGCATCCAAATAACTATAAAACAAATGACGATGCTTGTAGTAAATTTGAGTCCATACCAGAAAATATTTTGGAGGCGTAATTTCCAGCTGTGAGAAGATTCAACTGGAAGGGTAACTACAATCGCAGCGATAAGAGTGAAAAGTCCAAAAATAGGAAATAAGAGAACAGCAGAGAATTTGGCAAGTTGAGCGAGACCAAGAAAGATGCCAGCAATGATAGTATTCTTCCACGATGGTGATCTGAGGAATCGAACAAAGTAGTAAAAGGCAATAAAAATAAATGCAGCAATACCAACATCGGTGGTAACGTAGTGGCTGTGAGCGATGATGTTTGGATTGAAGAAATATAGGAGGACAGCAAAGAGACCAGCTACTGTGCCAGCAAGTTCTCTGGTCCAGCGATAAATAAAGAAACCAAGGAGGAGCGAGACAAAAATAAGTGGAAAGCGAGCCCAAAAAGTAATAGCATTGGCGTCGTTGCCATTCTCATGGAGAATTTTGTCTCCAAAGGCCCACTGAGCTAGCCCCCAGGTACGAGCTGGACCTTCGGGAAACTTGGCTTTATCGAGCCAATCACCGCTTTCCCAGAGGGGATCTGATTGAGGCATGATGGGGGCTGGTAACAGGAAGAAGAGTGGAAGGCCAGCGAGATCTTTGAGGAGGGGTGGATGTTCCGGATTGATTCTCATATCCTTGTATTTTACATAACTGTAACCAGCGGGAATATGAGCCTTCTCGTCCATGGTAGTAGACTCTTGAAAAGAAATAAGGAGCGAGACAACAAAAAAGATAACCATCATGAGGGCGAGGAGTTGTGGAGCGAGGCGCTTGAAAATATCCATAGAAGATATTTCTATTATTGATTAGGAATTTTTATGGGATATGAATAACAGTGAAAGCGCTCTGCGTCCCGGGGTAAATATCGATAGTTTCTTTGACAGTCTGGCTTATTTTACTCTCAATTTTTTTGATAAGAGCATCATCATGACGCATAAGAATAATGACATTTTTATGACCGAGCTCTATTTTTGTATTATCTTCGAGGAAAACGACATTTTCTGCTTTGTTATGAGTAAGAAAGACAATAGGCTGTGCAGAGACAGGGAGACCATTATCAATCATTCTACCACCAGCATTGGTGACAATATATTTTTTCTTTTCAGCAGGGAGGGCGAGGATATATTCAGCCATGTTGCGAAAATTCTTATCGAAAGCTCCCATTTGAGTGGGGCTGTTACCAAAAAAGTAGAAGTATTTGCTGAGGTTGATGGTTGCTCCGCCAAAGAGGGCTATAAAAAGAAGAGAGAGGAGGGCTAGGCGAGCTCCAAGATGCGAGTTTTTGGCTTTGTGTACTATCCACAGTATACCGGTGGTAGCAATAAGAAATACAGACATTTGAGTTCCAATCGAGCGGAGAGCATGGGGGAGACCTTCTTCAGTAAGGAATTCTGGTATGAGCATGACAAAAAAAGCAATAAGGAGAAAGGTATAACGTACCAAAATAGGATCTCGTATACCTTCGCGGAAGCGCCTTCCTATAAGACGGACTATTTGGAATATGATGTAGCCAAAAGCAGCAAGGAAAAAGATACCAGTGAAAGGATCAAGGACTGGATAGGGAGGGTAATTATGTCGCCAGTTTTGGTCACCCCAGAAATTATATTTGATAAGGGATAGGCCGAGAGTTTTGCTAAAGGTTCCCCAAAAATCACCTTTGTTAATTTCTGGCGAGAAAATAGAGACGGCACTGGTTCGAGAATTGAGTTCTTCTGGATGACTGACAAAGTGAAAGATGAGCGGTGCGGCCGAAAGAAAAGCACCAAGAATGAAAGCAAGTCCGTGTTTCCAAAAACGCCTAAAGAAGTGTTCGTAGGAGAGAAGAAGAGAGGGAAGGAGAGCGATAAGGATGAGTGGAGCGAGGCGATAGGCCACATAAGTATGAAGGCCAACACCAAAAATAAGTCCTGAAATAAAGAAGGTACGGATGCGCTCTGTACGTAGACCCTTAAAAAAGAAGTAGAAGGCAAAAGTAAGGAGAGAGGTAACCATGATAGCCCGGAAGCCAATGCGTGAGAAATTGATGGTCCAGTAGGAGGTGGCCAGGAGAAAGGCGGCGATGAGACCGGCACTGCGACGTTGGAAGAGTTCTTTTCCGAGGAGATAGAGGCCAAGAACAGCGAGGGTGCCGAAAATAGCTGACCAAAACTTGAGTACGGGAACAGTGTTGCCAAAATATTTGATGGCCAGTGCCTGAAGGTTAATGAAAAGGCCTTCACGCCCGTAATTGTTGGGATAGAAAAGTTTATACTCACCAGTTTCGATGGCGCGGAGAGCGTCGATACCGTTGACGGCTTCATCGGGATAGAGCCCGCCGGGAATACTGTCAATTTGGTAGACGCGGACGAAGAGCGCAAGAGAAAGGATAGCAAAGAGAAGCGTAATACCAAGCAGTTTTCGAAAAGAATAATCTGGTTTTTCTGGTGTGGGATATGGTGACATGTCTTTTTTGTATTAGTCTATGGTAAAATTATATCATCACTTCTTTCTCTTGTAATGGAGAGTAGTCTCTTTGGACTTATATAAGATATTTTTCTTGGATATGTCAGAAAACAATTCCAACTTTGGTGATGGACCATTCGCTGAAAAGCCACAGGTAGCAGTGCCCGCTGAGATACCAGCTCAAGTAATCGAGAGTGGCGAAGGAGAAACGCGAGCAGTTTCATCAGTAGCAAGTACTGTGCTTCATGAACGAGGAGGGAAAGTGCCAGCAATCTTTCATAAAGGGGATGTCTATACAAACCCAAAAACCGGAGAGCAGCTTGTGATTGAGGGAGTGAGAGGGAAGGGGGATGATCAGGAGATAGCTTTTACTCAGGAGCTCAAAGAAGGAGTACCAGCAAGACGTGGGAATCCTATCTATATAAAACAGAGAGGGAATTTTGAAGTTCAAAAGGGAGTCGGGGAATATTCTGAGCCGAGGTTTGCTTACGAACAAGAATTTGATGATATTTTTAATGATTGTCAGCAAATCTTTGGGGATATGACTGAGATTCTTGAGGAAGAGTCTCGATCAGAAAAAGAATTTTCTCGTGAGTCACAAGCTCTAGTAAAATATGTTGGTATGCTTTCAATAGAGGTAGCTTCTATTGAAGACATCTGGAATGGAACCGAGCTTTTGGCAAATAAAGAAACTGCAGCAAAAATGAAGATGGAGCTGTTGGCTGATTTGAAATTAATTGTTACTAAACTTCCGGAAGCATGGGTGAAGTCCTACCCTCGCCTTCGAAAAATTCAGACCGAACAGAGGGGGGATAAGGCCAAGAAAAAGAGCGACGCTCAAGATGCTGAAGAAGTATCCAAAGGGAAACGGAAGACTCAGGGTAAAAAATTGGGTAGGCCAAAAGATTCGGAACATGATGGAATCAGTAGAAGAGGGAGACGTGGTCTGGTGGATCAACCTGTCCGTACTGTGGATAGTACGCAGAGTGACGTCCCTGAGACGGCCGATAGGAAATATACGACTCGCCAAGTACGCGTGGTACCCGAAGCAATTGATCCAGAATTTTTGCGAGGTGTTGTTGAGGAGCGGTTTGTTAAATACGGTCTGTCCCAAAAGGAATGGAGCGAGGATTGGACGAATGATGATAAACACGCATTATCAGAGTGGATTGCGGCGATTCGGGTAGCACAGCAAGATTTGACCGCCCTGGTTGATGGGGTTAGACAGGTACGGCGTATAAGGCGTTGGGAGCAAGCTATGGATAGCTTGGATGAGGGGTATCGATCCTTTGCTCAGAGTGAAAATGGTGATGTGGTGACAGCTCGTTTGGCAGAGATCGAGGCAGGATTATCTCGTCTTACTGAGGGTAGTCCTGAATGGCAGGCGTATGCAGTCAATTATCGTCCAGAGCTTCAGGAGACTCTCTTTCGTTATCTGGATATCTTGCGAGCTGGTGTTTATATACTGGCTCAGGCTCGTAAACAAAATCTTCCTGAATCAGTCTTAGAGCTGGAAAAAAACCGGTCTGATCCTCGGCAGGATGAACAAAGAAAGCAAAAAAGAGGCAAGCCTTCTTTGAAGAGGGCTTCAGACAAGCCTTTTGAAGCTGCTCAGGATGGATCCCCGGAGAAAATAAAGGAGGGTGGAGTAGAAACTGAAGAGGGAAATGCAGAGCTTTTCCGGTGGATAGGTGGCATACGTCAACAGCTTCAAGATCTGGATCAATTAGCAGGTAGGATCTTTCGGAGAAAGCTGACTACAGAGTTCAAGAATGCTTTGTTTGCAGTGAGTACTGA
Source organism: uncultured Bdellovibrionales bacterium (assembly GCA_964604195.1). Lineage (GTDB taxonomy): Bacteria > Patescibacteriota > Minisyncoccia > Moranbacterales > UBA1568 > SSEF01. The sequence continues at coordinate 33,809 of CAZRXW010000004.1, read as the reverse complement.
TCATGAGGCGCTTGCTCGTACTAAGAGAGTTAGGGAGATCACTGGAGAACTTGATGATATTGAAAGCTCACTCTCCGCGAAGCATCGATGGTCATCACAGGAGGAGTATGATGAGTGGTTTTCGGCCAAAGTGACGCGTCTTCAGAACTATGCCAGACTCTATGATGAAATTCTTCGTACTGGTGAAAGGGTACTAAGTGTTAAGCCGAGAAGGACTCTCGTGGAGAAGGATAGCTATCGACATATTGATGGAGAGGGCATAGTAGAGACGACATCAACTGAGCGAGCACTCAAAACGGTAGGGACGACCTATGAGGGGTTAGAGCCTGAAGTGCAGGGGGTACTTCTTCGGGGGGTGGAGAGAATAGCAGCTGTTACACGCACAACAGTAGAGCGGGCTGATGCAGCGCTCTTAGCCAATGGGGTTACTGATCCAGACAAGAGACGCGAACGAATTGCTGCAACATTCGCCCCAAAGGTAGGGGAAGCAGTAAGGGAGATCATGTCACACGCGGGGTTTAAAGCGGCCGAAATCAAACGATTGACGAGAACTCTTTTGATAGCTGGACCTCGGGATCAGCATAATGATGAAGTGCCACAACTAGGTTATGACAGACAGAAGTAATCCTGAGCATCCTCTACGGGGAAATGAAACTCCCAAAGCTCATCTTGACGAACTCTTGGGCGGTTTTGCTTTGGATCTCGACCGAGAGCTTTCGGCGGTAGTAGACGAGACCCGGCGGGGCATAGATACCGCGAGAGAGGTTCAAGTTACCGAGGGGGAGAGTGAATCAATGCCTGTATTGGATGTAAGAAATGATGGAGGGGAAGTATTGTACGGGAAGGTCAAACGCGAGGACGTCGAACAATGGATCAGGACAAGGAGAGACTACCGATACAAGCTGGTAGCAGTCAGTGACAATCTTCGAGCGCTGCGCAGGATTTGCGATGAAATTAGCCGTTTGCGAGGCTGGGCTCAGCTAATGAGCGTGATTAATACGCTTCCCAGCAATGAATTGGCTGATGAAGTAAGATGGAAACAAAAGAAGTTATGGCTTGATGATCAATTCGAAATACTCAAAGGCAAAGCAGATAAAGAATCTGAACCAGCTGAGAAATTGGAAAGTTTTTATCTTGAACTACATGATTTGCTCGTAGCGAGTCAGGGAGTTCTTTTGGATTTGCGTCAGCGAGGCACGAGTGAAACGCGGGATGATGACAGTGAGACTGAAGAGCGTCACCGGATCCCATTTCATGAGCGGCTTACAATGACTCGCAAACTCATAGGTGAATGGAAAGAATTGGTACGTCAGTCAGAGATGCAGGAGGAGGATTTTCGATTGGCTGTCGCTCAGAAACTTGGTAAAAAACCAGAGCAGGTTTTGGACGTGCGAGAGTTTGCTCGAGAACTGAGAGAATTGGGAGCGAGGCATCATTGGGAAAGTGAGGCTGCCAAGGGGGACAAGAGTCACGTACGGATCAAGATGGGGCATCTAGAAGAAGTTATGCCGATAGCTCGTGAGATAGCGGCAACCAATGGACAACAACCATTGGATTTTACAGCAAAATTAGAGGTAGGCAGGGCGGATCTAGTGGGCAAAACAATAGCAGAGAAAGAATCTGGTCCAGTTGTGACATTTCTTGAGCTTGAGAAAGCAATGAGTACTTTGGTTCGAAAAGACAAAGAGCTTTGGTATCGTGATCAAACAGGAGGTCTTTATCGAGTTATTCCAACACGAGGTGATGAAGTATTTGAACTTTGGTATCCGGACGGAGTGCGGGTGCTTGGGCATTACCGCGAGTTAGCGAGTACGTTGAGTCAGATCGGAGTAGTTTTTGACGGTAAGCGGACGCGTTGGCAGGGGGAGTTTCAGGATCCAAAGCTACGATCACTGTCGATGCAAGATGCTCAAAGCGTAATCAAACAAGCTGATGGGGTAGTTCTGAGAGAACAAGAGAAGGCAATGCAGGAATTGGAGCGATTGCTGAAAGAAAAATTACAACTCTTTACCCAACTTATGAATGAAAGGTTGCTACAAGCAGAACCAGGATTAAGTTATGCTAGGAGGCGGGGAAGGATTTTAGCTCAGATGCCAGAATTTGCTGAGCTTATGCTTCAGCGGCAATCAAATATCGTTTTGTCATCCGATGAGCGAGAGGCTATGATAGAGAGGAATACTGCATCAATTGAAATACCAAAATAGTTTGTAGAGAGTTTTGCTATGCCAGAACCATCATCAAGTGAATATGAACGTGATCGGCAGCTGATGCTAGGATTGCTGTCTCAGATAGAGGGAGATACTACTCCTCGCGCCTCTTCCCGCCCAGAGAAACCTGGCGTAGCTGATGCCTCTTCTGGAGTGGACATCGACGCTCAAAAACCTCTACAGCCGCGAAGACAAAGAGGGGCTCGCCCGAATAGCAATTTTCAAGCTCGTGAGGAGAGGCGCCGAAAAGGTCCAGACGGGGTCGTATCTGCAGTAGTCCCCACCACTGTAGCGAGTGTCCCTGAAATTTCAAGCGAAACTGATCTTTATGCTGAAATTGCTCCAGGGCAAGCATGGACCAAAACAGATCCTAATGGGACAGTAGTCACACTGAGGGTAATGAGTATTGCTTCAAACGGGTACGTTTCTCTTTCGAGGGAAGAAGTGTCTCTTGATGGAGTACGTAGCTCTGGTGCGGGAGCTAGAATTGATATGCGGAGCGTAGAAAGACTGCGTGAGTTTTTGAAAGAAGAACGTTTTACTCTGGTGAGCTCTAGTGAGAGGGCTGTCCCTGAGATGCCAGATACGTCTTCTGAACAGTGGACAGAGGATCGTCTTCTTGATGAGGTAGTAGATGGAGAATATATCACCCTTATTGGACCAAAAGGTGAACAGGAAAAGTATCAGCGTGTAGGAATGCGCTTTGACCTTCAGGATGGTGAGCAGGGTATTGGTTCACCACCATTTATAATTGTTGAACAGTTGAAGAGCGGCTGGACGTTCGAAAAAGATTCTTCGAATTCTGAGGCACCCGCATTTCCCGTTGCTTTACAGGAGACGGCACCAGCAGCCACCAAAGGAAATTTGAGCACGTATGATTCGGAGCATCCAGAGCAGTTTTTTCTTGAACCGTTATCGCCAAATATAGCTCTCAAGTATCGTTTCGCAGATGTAACGGGGAAAGAGTTTTTTATTGCCCGTATCGGTGATGATTGGTACCGGATGGGTTTTACTGGAAAGATTGAAGGGAAAAAATTTCGTGCTGCAGAAATGATTGGATTGGCCAAGGATGGTGGATGGGTACTACTTTCAGAAACATCCTTTGATGTAAGAGCAGCACTTACTCCAGAATCAACCGAACCTGGTCGCCTCCCTCTAGAAGCAGGACGTAATCCTTTAGAAGATATCCGTGCTGGGGATGTATGGGAGCAAAGAGACGGGGATGGCAAGGTAATAAGTCAGATTGTTATCGATGAGGTGTCTGAGATAAAGGGTAAAAAGATAGTTTTTTTTGATGCTTATATTCCAGTGAAAAAATCAGATGTCGAACTAGAAGAAGAGGCATTTCGAGAGATGATCAAAACGGGTGGGTATATTTGTGAGTATCGTAGAGATATCGATTTGAGTCGTGTTGCAGATAAGTTCTTTTTGAAACTCCCTGCTGCTGGTGAGGAGATGCGTCTTATTAACGAAAATGGCGAAATAATTGTCCGAGGGGTGGCTAGTGGTAAAGGAGTAGTTGTGTATGAGTTTATTCATCAGGCTACCGGGAAAAAAGAAGGACCACTCCCGTATGATCAGATGATGACGTATCTGGGTCAGGGCCAATTTTCATTGGTAAAAGACGAGGTTTCTGGCAAGGAAAAGGCCAGTCCGAAAAACGAAACAGACCTACCTACGGAGGGTAATCCGTTTCAGTATTTCTCCCCAGATGGCAAGCGCTGGCAGGTAGAGCATGTGACCGAAGGGTATAAAGTAACCAGTGTTTTTACGGGTGAAGAGCTCGGTACTTTTGATGAGGTGATGCTGCGGGCGCGCATGACGGCTGAGCGTTGGCGACTTGCAAAATCAATGCTTGAAGCTGGACAGATCCGGGATATAGAAACGCTTGATAAGGCGATTGCAACTCTCAAGAAGACTATCGAAACCTCTCGCTCGGATTATGTACGGGTTGAGTTGGAGCAGGCGGGTGCGATTAAATCCATAGCCAAGGCCTTTCGGCAATTAGCTGGGAAATCGGATATTAATCCAGAGGTCATAGAGCTCCGGGAGGCATACCAAGGTGAACTGGCTAGTATTCAGAATCTTGAAATACAGAGATTGAAACTTATGGGATTGGAAGGGAAGGCACTTCGGGAAGCTGTAGCCGGAGTAGTGCGTGAGTATGACTTTGAAGAGGCGGAACGATTGTATGATCTGAGGCGAAGATTTTCCCCAGAAAGCAAACAAGTCTGGAACGAAAAGTTCAAGGCACTCTGGGAGGTAACACGACGAAATGAGACCTATTTTGATGAACACGGTGGTTTTAAGACACGAGAATACCATGATGGGTGGAAGTTCTTTGCTGGAATGCTCAAGATCTCTGGGGAGGCTGTTGTTCGAGGAGTAGAAAAAGTGGGCAATGTTTATAATACTGTTAATAAAACAAAATGGGGTCGACGAACAATGATTGCGACAGGGGTTGGCCTTGGTGGGGCGCTGGCGTTTTCGAGTGGTGGAGCAGCGGTAGCTTTTGCCTCACTCGTTACGGCCAAGCGAATGGCAGCGGCCGCTGGACTCGGTGTTGCTGCTGATGCGTATCTTGAGGGACGATCGAGGAGAAAACGAGAGGAAAAAGCAGTGAACAAAGCAGGGGAATTTCTGAAAAATGAGGATGAACTCTTGAGAAAAAAAGAAGATGAAATTCTCAATCGGAGCGTTGCTGAGGAGCTTGCTAGAGGGGCTTTTGATGATGAGAAAGTAGTAGATCAGTCGATAGATGCTGAGGAGTTTTATAATCGTCTTCAAACTTGGCTCAAAAATGAGACAGTTGATGCCGTGTCCAAAAAACAAGCCGAGCTAGACAGAGGAGCACTTTACCGTCGTTCAGCTGCAATACTTGCTGGGTTTGTAGCAGCAGCTGGCATTGGGAAACTAAAGGATTTCTATGAATATGGCCGCGATGCACTTCCTTTTTTTGGTGGGGCAGCAGCTCGGGCAGCAGAGGTAGCAGTCAGCACTCCAGCCGAGAGCAGAAGTCTTCCAGGAGCTGCGGTGGGTGTTCCAGCAGAACTTTCTACTCAGGGAACAACTACTCAAGTACTCGGGGCAGCCTCTCCTTCTACTAAAGGAATGGAAACAATTTTGGGAGAGCGGACCGTCGGTCGTGGCGAAACGCTCTGGAAGTATGCTACTGAAGGAGGGAAGACAGTTGGTTTAGACGAAAAGAGTCAGGTGCGTTTGGCAGCATTGCTTCGAGAAAAGGTTAATGAGAAGTTGGCAACGGCTAATGCAGCAGATATTCGAGCGGCCGGCTTTGCTCTTAATGCTGATGGTGCGTTTTCGGCTGATACTATTCAGGCTGGGAAAGCGCTTAATCTTGGTAAAATTCTTAGTAAAGATGAGCTCTCCGCTCTTATTGATCAAGCCAAGCAGCCAATTCCAAGTGGGGGGAATTTTGATAGGTCATATGTAGACCTTCAGGATGCTGCTCGAGATGTAGTCAGGGAGGGTGGGGCAATTCCAACAGCTGAGTTAACGCCCTCTGGGAGAGCGGCTGATATTGCTCTTAAGGAGGGGGCTCGAGCTATGAGAGAAGCTGGCATAGAGGGGGCAGCACCATCTCCTGCTCCAGTGTTGAGAGCAGTAACCGAAGCAGTGGTGATGAATACGCCAGCAGTTCCAGAGCGTATAGCTGGGCTCGGAAAAACTATCTCAGTGGTAGAGTATATTCGTGGACTCCCGCAGGAGGAGCAGGGGGAGATTTTTCGAGTTATGCGACGTACAGTGCGTGATCTTTTCAATACTCCTGAGACCAATATTTTTGGGAGTAATACTGCACAGTATCTCTTTAGTGATCATCCAGAGTTTGCTCGAGTGCCAGCTGCAAAGGTATTGGCAGACCATGCAACTCTCCAAAATGGGAACCTCTTCTTCTATGATCGATCGGTTAATCCTTTGCACTGGACACAGATGCAGGAAGTAGCTAAATTCTCCGAATCAGCCATGAAGACGCTTGGAAAGGGAATAGCGACACCTCTTAACAATGAAAGTATTGAAAGTTACGTGCTGCGTATTGCTACCGCGGCCCGAGGTCTCGGAAAATCACTGCCTGGCTTTCGTATGCTAAACTAACGTATATTGTTATGAATACTATCGACTATACAAAACTCAAACAGGAGCTCGTTAAAGAGCTTGCTCTAGAAGGGCTTTCCCCAGAGAAACAGGAAGAGCTTCTTGGTAAGATGCTCGAAGCACTCCTCAAAAGGATATTTATGGGTACGATGGATCGGCTTGGTGAAAAGGGAGTAGAGGATTATGAAAAGCTTATTGGGAGCAACCCAGAAGAAAAGCAGGTGGCTGAATTTTTAACTACAAACATTCCAGAATATGATCAGTTGGTGAATGGTATTATTGAACAATTTAAGAAAGACGTGAAAGCGATAGCAGCGGTATAATTTATTCGAATTATGGTATGCCAGAGGAATCATTGAATATCGTGCCAGAGTCAGAAAAGGTTGAAGTGTCACCCAGCGAGGCTGGTGTAGAGAGGAGTCTTTCTTCTCAGGTAGAGAGCGAAGTGCCTCGAGAGCAATTAGAGGCAAAAGGTGAGCGATATGCCCAGCTACTTTCTCAGGTGCAGCAGGCGAATACGGATGATGATGAGGTAGAAATGGATGCTCAGGCTGTTGGAGCTTTGGAAGAAGCAGAGAAACGGATCCATACTTTGGTGGAGATGGCTCAGATCAAGGGGGTGGCGCATGCGGTACGGGTGGCAAAAAGGATGAATGATCTGTATGTTCTCGACACGATGCATGATGAGCTTGCAGATAAGCTGTACGAAGGGCTCCTAGCAAAAGGTCTTATCACAAAAGAGTAGGAGTGAGGAAGACTGTTTGGATAGAGGAAACTAAAAAACAAAAGTTATTTTGGTATGGAGAGTGTGGGGTTTGATATAGGTAGTATTTTATGGCCACTGGCAACAGTTTCTGGGTTGCTGGCGCTTGTTTCAGGAGTACTTCTTTTGGTGAGAAGTTTTCTTATGCTTCGGTTTGAGGTAGCTCAGTCGCTTAATACTGATCTGGAGGTTATCCAGGTGAGTCGCATGAAGACCGATGAAACCAAATCGAGGAGCGAGGAGGAATGGCGAGAAGAAATCAAAGGAATGGAACAGCTCCTTACTTCACTCGCTTCGCTCAAACGATCAGTCTCTCTCTGGCAGCGCTTTTTCTTTACTCCGCCCCAACTCATTTTTGAGATCGCCAATCCATCTTCAAGTGAGGAAATCTTTTTTTATCTATCGGTACCAAAACGATTTCGTGAGAGCGTTGAAAAACAAATTCATAGCTTCTTTCCTCATGCGGTAGTTGAAAAGGTATCTGAGTATACGATTTTTTCTCCGACAGGACACACTGCTGTAGCCCATCTTAATCTTAAGGAAAGTGCAGCACTTCCGTTGAAAACATATAAATCACTTAGTGTTGATCCGCTCAACGAAATTTCCAATTCTCTCTCCAAGCTTGATACAGTATCAGAGGGAGCCGCTATTCAAATTGTTCTCAGTCAAGCGCCTGCAGGTTGGCGGAAAACAAGTCGCCATATTGCTCAGAAGATGCAGGAGGGGAAACGATTACGTGATGCTCATCCGGAGTCAGTGGCAGCCAAGTTCGGTAAGAGTACTTTACAGGGGGTGGGGCAGGTGCTGCTCCAGCAAGATCCAAAGCAGCAGAAGCAAGAAGAGGAAAAGCGAGTAGCTTTGACACCAGAAGAACAAGAGCTGGTGAAGGCTATTGATGCCAAGGCAAGTCAAGCGGCTTTTTCGGTCAATATCAGGCTTTTAGCTTCGGCAGCAACACAGGAGCGAGCTGAAGACATTCTTGCTCATTTGGAGAACGCTTTTGGCCAGTTCGAAAATCCAGAGATTAATGCCTTTTCCTCCAGGAGACAAAAGCGAGCGAAGGATTTGGCATACAATTATATCTTCCGGAATTTTGATCCGGAAACCAGTATTCTGCTTTCAGCTGAGGAACTCGCTAGTATTTTTCACTTTCCCATCTCTACTACCGAGACGCCAAAGATCAAATGGCTCAAAGCGGGAACTGCCGCTCCTCCTATTAACATCCCCAAAGAAGGGATTTTACTAGGATACAATGATTATCGTGGTACAAAATCAGAAATTCGAATAACTGATAATGATCGTCGTCGTCACATGTATGTCATTGGACAAACCGGTGTAGGAAAATCAAACTATCTCCAGGAAATGGCAAAAAAAGATGCTAAGAGCGGAAAAGGATTTTGTTTTATTGATCCCCATGGTGATGCGGTAGAAGATATTTTGACTGCTATTCCCAAAGAGCGAGCAGAGGACGTCATTATCTTTGATCCATCAGATGTTGCACGGCCCATTGGACTCAATATGCTTGAGTATGATCCAAATAAGCCAGAGCAGAAAACTTTTGTTATCAATGAGATGATCGGGATTTTTGATCAGCTCTACGATATGAAGGCGACTGGCGGTCCAATGTTTGAGCAGTACATGCGTAACGCGATGCTTTTGGTGATGGAAGATCCTGAAAGTGGCTCTACTCTTATGGAAATTCCTAAGGTTTTGGCTGATGAGGAGTTCCGGCGTTACAAACTTTCGAAATGCATGAATCCGATTGTGCGCGATTTTTGGCTCAAGGAAGCAGAGAAAGCCGGTGGGGAAGCGGCGCTCGCCAATATGGTCCCATATATTACTTCCAAGCTTACCGCTTTTATCAGTAATGATATGATGCGGCCAATTATTGCTCAACAAAAAAGCACGATCAATTTCCGAGAAGCTATGGATCAGGGGAAGATAATCCTCATTAACCTCTCTAAAGGAAAAATTGGTGAGATTAATGCTAGGCTTCTCGGTATGGTTATCGTGGGAAAAATTCTCATGGCAGCCCTTTCACGAGTGACTCAACCAGAGGCAGAGCGGCGAGATTTTTACCTCTATCTGGATGAATTTCAAAACGTAACCACCACTTCTATCGCCCAGATTCTCTCGGAGGCGCGCAAGTATCGATTGATCCTTATTCTGGCGCATCAATTTATTGGTCAGCTCAAGGAGGAGATTTCTAAAGCAGTTTTTGGTAATGTTGGCTCCCTGATTTCTTTCCGAATCGGTCCTGAGGATGCTGAGTTTCTCGAGAAACAATTTGCACCAGTTTTTGGTGCCCAAGATATTATCAATGTCGATAACTACCAGTGCTTTGTTCGTCTCCTCATGAATAATGAACTTACCAAACCATTTAACATGAAAACATATCCACCAACGAGTGGGGATCAAGAGGTAGCTAATGCTCTCAAGGAACTTTCACGACTCCGCTATGGTCGGGATGCAGCGATTGTCAACCGAGAGATTATGAATCGGATCAAACTCGCTGAAGCACCACGTCCAGCTTCTCTTGGGCAATAATACCATAAATTGGCTTATATAAAGCCAATTTATACTAGGCCCTGCAGAAGATGAGATACATCGGTAACACTCAAAAAGCATCAGATTTGAAAAAATCTGCTACCTTCGAGGGTAACCACCCTCTCTTGCATATGAACCCTTCTACTCCCGTTACCCTTTCCTTCTTCCTCCAGGGCCCACTGAAGCTCTTGGATGAGCATGAGCGCTGGAGATGGGGTAGGCAAGATCTTCAAGCTCTCACGTGAGGCGAGACCGGGACTTGAGTGGACCATTGCTTACCACGAAGGTAAAACAGGCACTGAGATCGTCCGTCGTTACGGCATTACTCGAAAACTTTCTACGATGGTACGCTTTCTTTGACGCTGACAATCTCTACAGCCTCTATCATCTTGAAGACCACTCACGCACTCCCAAACGTGTCAGACAACGAGCGATTACTCCGCTTCAGGAACAACGTATCCTCGCTCTCCGACGAAAACATATTCGCTATGGAAGAGAAAAAATTGCTCGTTTGTATAGAGAGACTTACCATGAAGCCATATCCTCATGGAAAGCACAGAAAGTTATCGAGGTCTGGCAGCTCTACTATCATCCAGCTAAGACAGCCCGTATCAGGGCCAAAAAGAAGCATCCCAAGAAACGGCGTATTACCGAGCTTACCCCAGCTTGGTATCAAAAGCAGGCTGGGTACACCCTCTGTCCCGTACCATTACCTTCCATTGGAATGCTCTGAAGCGCTATGTGTTTACCGCCGTCGACAAGTATGGAAAAGTAGCCTACGCCAGAATGTACTCAACCAAGAGCTCACAGAACGGAGAAGACTTCCTCTTGTGGTTATGCTTCCTCTTGGATGGGAGGCTCTCGAGAGTCGGTCACGACAATGGAAGCAAGTTTGAGAAACACTTTCGGGAAGCCTGTCGAAAACTCAAGGTTGAGCAGTACTACTCACGGGTACGAACACCGAAAAACAACCCCCAGAACGAACGTTTCAATCGTACCATGGAGGAAGAGTTCGTTGACCTCGGGAATTTCCACTCCGACCTCACCGTCTTTAACTAGAAACTCACCGAGTAACTCATTGAGTACAATTTCAAGAGATCCCATCAAGCCCTCCAGTACCAGACCCCTATGAAAGTGAGTCAGTTGTCACTGATGTACTCATATTGTACAGTTATTTTGTTCATGGATCATGGAAGCTGAAAAACAAATGTGCCATCAGGCCTGATAACGAGAAGAATATTTTTTTCACCTACAATGATGTGACTTGCCACCTCGAAGGACGGATGAAAATACTGAGCGACAAGGGTGCCATCGGTTTTCCAGCGAACTACTCTCTGAGCAGTAGGATCAAGAGCGAACAAATCACCACTTATTTTATCAAAGGTAAGAGAGGTGAGGTGGGGAGGATTTTTTGTCCCACTGAAATTTACGGAGGTCATTTTTCCTCGTTCGTAGAGTTGCGGGAGGGTACTAGTCCCGATAGCAGCGACTGATTCACCGATGGTCAGACTAGTAGGGAGAATATTATCGAGAGCTTGCTTTGACCATTTAGTGGGCGCAGCAAATCCACCCTCACTTCGTGGAAAGCGATAGACACCTTTTGTTTTTTCATCGAGTACGTATAGATAAGTGAGATAGCTTCCGAGGGCAGCCGGAACAATTCCTTCTGGCAGAGGGAGAGTATTGGTTTCAAACTTTTTATTAACAATGGTGTAGATGTGAAGTGTGTTGGATTCACCAAGAAGAAAGAGGGCATCGAGATCATCCATTGCCGTAGCAAGACGAATAGTTTCTGGAGTGGAGACGGATTCTTGGGTAGTTGTGTTTACAACCCGATCCTGGGTTATACCGAAAGCAATATTGTTGATCGAGACAAAGGCAATGGGAGTGAAATTAAATGGGGCAGTAATTGGTCGACCATCAGAGAGTCTGGTAGCAAGGGGCTCATCTTGCTCGGGGTTTTTGTTCACTGGTATTTCGGTGGGGAGGGTGGTCTGAGAGTTCAGTGGAGTTTCTTGCTGAGCTTCTTTTTGCCAAAGAGTTGACCGGTTCATATAGAAAATACTTCCCAGGAAGATAGTAAGGCCTGCTGCTGTAATTCCGAGAAACAAGGAACGTTCTTTTGATGATCGATTTCGCCAAAAATTTTGTACTTGAGTAGCGATGATACGGCTCTTTTGGATAAATTTTTGATAGAGATACCTGAGCTGGTTTTTCAAAGAAAGCCAATGGTTCTCCATGGTTAACTGCCAAGAAGAAGGAGTTTGAGAAAGGGGAAATATGCTCTTTTGAGAAGGGACTATTTTTTTTAGTCGTTCTTCAAAATTCTGTACGTTTGATACAAGAGTAGTTCTGAAGTTCTTTGAGAAAAACTCGTTTTTAGGGGAGGTGGAGAGTGTTTGCTCCTTGGTATTTTGGGGGACACTCCTCTTATTTACTGGGGCGACACTAGTATTTTTGATCCTCGATTCACGCCAATGACGAAGGATGGACCGAAACCGGCGTGACAAACTACGACCAAGCCGTGCGCTAAAGGCCCCTGTATTTTCAAAAAAAATTACTCCTTGCTTTTTCCAGCGTTTGAAAGAACGACGAAACTGGTCTTGATAGACATCTAGATTTCTCAGAAATGATCCGAGCATGAGCTCGGCTTTGGCCTTCCAAAGACCAGGGTCATTTTCAGATAGATTGGCTTCGCCCTGGATATAAATATGTCCTGTCTTTCTATCGATGTACTCTTCTTTTTCTAAACTAGTAGTGAGAGAGACCTCATGCTCTACTGTAAGGGTTTCTTTAACTTCAAGGGTGGTGAGTCTCGCCGCCTTTGCTTTTTCAAAAGCCTGTTTGCTCCACACATTTGTGAGGGGTGCCTCGGTATTTTTGGTATCAGTAGAAGAGCTGGCCGCTAGGTTTTTTGATGGAGGAACAACAATAGTTTCGGTAGTAACTCGGACGATTACAGCTCCAGCAATAGGGAGTTCGTTGATAAGGGCGGTTCTCAGGAATTGCTCAAATTCTTGCTCACCAAAGCGGCGGGCATTTTTTTTGATATCTTCTGGGGTAAAGAGGGTCCAGATAGCTGGAGAGAGAGCGAGGAGTATGTCTCCAGCTATAAGTTTCCCGCTAGAAACTTCGGTGAAGGTTTTGAGAGGGTGGGGTTCACTTAAGTTTTCTGCGAGCCCATCACTGATAGGACGGAAAGTATCCTCGCGCAAGAGGCCCAAGACTCCATTGCCAGTGGCAGAAAAATGAAGATTGGCATCACTAATGCAGGCAAGAGCTCCATGAAGATGCCCAAGCCAAGAGACGTTACCTTCTTTGGCAATTTCAGCCAGGGCCACGTTGACTTTGTGGAGGGTAGTTTCGAAGCTGTCTTCGATAGAGCGTCTCGGGTTGGCAAAATACTCTTTTTTAGCAACTGATGCGAGAAAGTTAACAATATAAGCAGCGTCTTCGTCGTGGACCTCTACTTCGAAAAAACCAAACAGTGTCCCAAGATTTTTCCCGGCGACATTATCACTTTTGTGGTGAAAGGCGATGATATATGGCTCGGCACTACGGCCGCTTCCTACGGTAATGGCTTCATAAGAAACACGAAGCTGGGAGATAGATTTCCCTTCCTTTCTCCGGGGAGACTTTTCTTTCATATAGGTAATATTATACCATACATTTCTTCTTTTTTCTCTTGCTTAAGCCATAATTTTTATACAGGTATAAATTGGCCTCTTTTTGACGCTCGGAAGACGGCTCAGCTATACTAAAGGGGATCGATTTCTTATCCACCTTTCTTTTTTGCTGTATGTCAGTAGCTCTCTTTGAAGCTTTGTTTGGGTCGCGGGTGCGAGCACGTCTTATTCGTTTTTTTGCCATGAATCCAGAAGGGGAATTTTCGGTAGTTGATATTGCTGAGAAAACGCTTTTATCGAGGACTGATGTTGCGCGAGAAGCAAAGAAATTACTCAAAATGAAGTTTATCCACGAGCGGTCTCGACAAGGGAAAAAGACATATAGCGCCAACACGGAATTTCCTTTTTATGTGGAGTTAAAAACATTGGTATCAAAACTCAATGTAAATGCTGAAGCAAGAGTGTTTCGTCGTTTTAAATTAGTTGGGGAAGTAAAGCTTATTCTCATTAGCGGTCTTTTTTTGAATTATCCTAAATCCAAAGTGGATATGATTTTGGTGGTCAACAATCTCAATCGTTCTAAGCTGAAGTCGGCTATGGCTCAACTGGAGGCGGAGGTTGGCAAAGAGGTTCGCTTTGTTCTCATGAATAGCGAGGAGCTTCAGTATAGGTTGAATATGCTTGATCGATTTCTTATTGAGTTTCTCGAAGGCCCCTATGAGGAAGTGATTAACAAAGTGGCTGAACTGAAGCGTTTTATTGCCGGTATACGAAAATAATATATGAATGAGCTGTGGTATTTTATTGGAGCTCTGGTGATAGGTGTAGGGGTGGTGATCTGGGTAATGCTCAATCAGCGCCGTTCGCAGGACTCAGCTAAGCAGCAAGAACTCGAGGATCGTTTTCGAGGACTCGATCAGTCAATGCGACAGGATATGCATCAGTTCCAGCAGCTTCTTTCTCAGAATCTTCATCAGCTTCAGGCAACGCTTGATAAAAGGCTTCATGATAATACGGAGCGTTTGGATAAACGGCTGGAGAATGCTGGTCGCTCTTATGTTGATGTCCAGAAACAGCTTGTTGAGGTAACTAAAATGAATCAAGCTATACTGGAGGTGACTAAAGAAGTTGCTTCTCTTCAGGATATTCTCAAAGCCCCAAAAATTCGGGGAGGCTTTGGAGAACTCATGCTTAATGATCTCCTAGCGCAAATGCTTCCGCCAGACCATTTCGAGATCCAGCATACTTTCAAAAGTGGTGAGACAGTAGATGCTCTTATTACCCTGAAGGGAGGCTATATTAGTGTTGACTCAAAATTTCCACTTGAAAATTTCAAGCGTTTAATCGCTCTCCCAGAAGGAGCTGAACGACAGAGTGCTCGACGACAATTCTTGTCTGATGTGAAGAAGCATGTTGATGCCATCGCTTCCAAGTATATAGTACCGAGTGAGGGAACTATTGATCTTGCTCTCATGTATATCCCAGCAGAGAATGTCTACTATGAGACTATTATTAAAGAAGAAAGCGATGCTGGTCTTTATGAGTATTTCAATCAAAAGCATGTAGTACCAGTATCTCCAAATTCCTTTTACGCTTATCTGAAAACCATTATGTATGGCTTGCAGGGAATGCGAATTGAAAAACGAGCCAAAGAGATGTTTGTAGAGCTTGAAAGGCTTGGGAGAGAATTTGGGAAGTTTCGAGATGATTTTGATGTATTGGGGAAGCATATTGGCAATACCTATAAGAAATACGAGGAGACGGAGAAACGACTCCTTCGTCTTGATGAGCAGTTTGATCGAACTAAATTGACAGGGGAGCGAACTGAAGAAAAGATACTTCCATCAGTTTCTTCAGAAAATATTCTATGAACCAGCTTTTTCCTATTGAAGGCACATCCCCATTCTGGTTGCGTCATTTTCGATTGATAAGTTTTTTGAGCGTGACTCTTATTCATATCGTAGAGTGCGGAATTCTCTACTGGTCAATCCGCTCACGGGAAGAGGTGGTGATATTGCGTTACAATGCTTACCTGGGTATTGATCTCTTGGGAGTTTGGTGGCAATTATTTGTCATTCCAGCAGTCTCTTATTTTTTTGTGCTTACCAATCTTCTGCTCATCGAGCTTCTTCGTCGGCGTGGTTATGAGAAGTTAGCTTTTCTATTGGTGTGTGGGAACTGGTTTCTTGCTGGGGCCACTGTTGTGGCTACGCTGGCGTTATCGTTTATTAATGTCTAAGTGTGAGAGATACGGCTTTGCTTGTGCACGCAGTGACACTGGCTTCTATCGCTTGGGCTGTGGCCGTGGCTGCAGGTTGGTTACTTTGTTTTTGGACACGATTTAGAGGGGAGAGAACTCGTCAGGAAGTTGGTCGGCTCTCGAACACCCACCACTTCTTTTACCGCTTTGGTGGACTGGTCCTTGCGGCTGGTTTTTTTGGTGCCTTATTTTTTGACAATCGTTTGGTGGGTGATACCAGTCTTCAGATTTTGGTTGTTGGTTCGCTTATAGCACTGGCTATTGGAATATATGATGATTGGCGTCCACTTCATTGGTCGTACCAGCTTCTCGGGCAACTCTTGCTCGGTGGACTGCTCCTCTCTTCTGGAATGAAAATCACTCATCTTGATCTTGGTGCGGGGGCAGTTGTCTATTTTGATGCCATTATGCCTTTTTTGAGCGGAATTATTACTCTCTGGTGGGTTGTATTGGTGATGAATGCAACGAACTGGGTTGATGGAGCAGATGGTCTTGTTGGGGGAGTTGTTGGGGTAGCTCTTTTAGTGTTGGCATGGCTTTCTTGGCAACCCACGGTTTATCAGCCGGCTCTTACTTTACTCACACTTATGCTGGGGGGTGCCCTTCTGGGATTTTTATGTTTTAATTGGTACCCAGCAAGACTTATTGCTGGGAGTGGTGGGGTAAACTTTTTGGGGTTCCTCTTAGCTGCTTTCTCGGTATATGCTGGGGCAAAAGTTGCTACCGCTCTTCTTGTTTTGACCATTCCTATTCTGGATCTTTTTTCAGTTATTCTTGCTCGTCTTCGAAAAGGGAGATCTCCTTTCTTACCGGATCAAAGCCATCTCCATCATATTCTTTTGTCCAGAGGTTTTTCTCCTCGTGGTATTGCTGGTATCTATATTCTTTTCACGGGGATGATGGGAGTATTATCACTAGCAACTAAATCAATGGGAAAACTCTATGTATTTTTGATAGTTGGTGGTATTTTCTTTTTTGTTCTGAGCTGGATACATTGGGGCGATGTAAAAAAAGAAAACTAGGTCCCTCTATGTCTGTTTCAATACCATCAAGATATTCTCTGCTAACGCTTATTCTGACTGCAGTTGTGTTCATGGCTATCGGTTTCCAATATAAGATATCGAGAAACTCATTTCTCCCACAGCAAGAATATCTCGTTATTGGAGAGAGGCGCTGGTACTTACTCGAAAGAGCAGTGACAGACGCAGCGAGAAGGCAAGGGCTTGCTGGTCAGGAGTCTCTTCCCCGTGGATTTGGTATGCTCTTTGAATTTGATACGTTAGCGTACCATTCGTTTTGGATGAGGGGGATGAGTTTTCCCTTGGATGTGGTCTTTATTCGTGGTGATACTGTTGATTCGATAGTATCTCGTCGAGAGCCTGGTGACTTGAGGCCCATGCAACCAAGAGAGCCGGTGGATCGAGTACTAGAAGTTAATGCTGGTGAAGCAGAGGGTGTTCGTGCTGGCGATAAGGTGCAAATAATCAGAGAATAAAATAGGTAAACTAAAAACCCCGCGTTGCGGGGTTTTTAGGCAATTGCTAGAAAAGGTACTATAAAAACAAATGAACACAACTTACGAGCGATACGCACTTACGCGCTGGGCGTACTTGTGCAGATTTTTGAGCTGACCGTCAGTGAGCTTCTGAGACTGCTCGATAGCCTGACGCATCATATCTTTCGAGAACTCGAGTGATTGACCGACAGCAAGATGCTTGTTGCCAGCTACCTGTTTACGGAGATAGTCTTCGATATACACTTTATGAGCACCAGTAAGAGATGAATCAGGGTTCTTCTCGAGATAGTGCATAAGTGCTGCTCGAGCAAGATGAGTTGATCCATCACCACGAACAGCTGTCTCTACGAAAGCTGTAGCAGTTTCTTGACTAGTTTCAGCGGGTCGCTCTACTGACTTGGCAGTAGCTGATTCATCTGCAGTTGCGGAGGTTTCGGTGTCTTCGTTAACTACTTCGTCAACTACCTCATCGGTGAGAGCAACAGTTTCGCTGTCTTTCAGAGTATCTTCAGAACGTTGTGAGTAGGAATAGATTCCAAGAGCAATAGCAGCAACAATGAAGATGCTAACAATAACTCGCAAATTCTCCTGTACCCAGGTTTTGGCCTGGTCTCCAAGGCGTTCTTCTCCATCATAATGATTTTCTTCCATAGTAGTCACCTCTCTTTCTAGTGTGTGGGTTAATTTGTAAACGTACCCGCTTCCGTTGAAGCCAGATTGGGAGAGTACCCCCTATCTTTTGGTTCGGGGAACTTACGTGGCTCCCTTCGCTCCTCATAGTAAAAGGAAGAGGGGGAGGGTGTCAATCTCGACAAAAAAGCTTAAATGAGCCATAATTTCTTCTTTTTTATCAAGAAAATAATCTTATTTTTCTCAGAGAAGAGCATAATTTTTTTGATGAAAATTTTTTCTACGAGCCGAGAAGAATTATTTTTTCTTTTTTGAAAATTATGGAAGAAGTCATAAGAACTTTTTATTTTTTAGTATTTTATTTTTTTGACTACTGATTTTCTGAGGGATGATGTTTTTTTATTTGTTTTATTTTTTAAAATCACTTGACAGAAATTTTTTTTGCTTTGCATTTTTTGAAAAGGGTGTATACTAAATACATGTGTGAGAAACTTCGCGCACATGATACAGAACAAAACTTTGTTTTGTAGGCAAATAAAAAATAAAATCGCTTCTGTAAACATACAGAAACGAAAACACAAACTGGGAGGAGGTGACCTATAATTATGGCAAAGAAGAAAAAGGCCGCAAAGAAGAAGGCCACCAAGAAGAAAGCCGCTAAGAAGAAGCGCTAAGTTTCTTGAGCTTTCAAACAAAAACAAAAACTCTTACCTCGGTGAGAGTTTTTGTTTTCCGAGTTGAATATCTACCAAGATCCAGTGACGATTCGAACTCTTCCGGATAAATCAGGGAGACACTCCCACTTTTTTATCGGAGTCTCATTCATGAGAGCCGGGAGGAAGGGCTCCTGTTCTGGGCTTATTTCAAGCCAAAAAACAACTTCTTTTGTGTGGACGGTAGAGGAGAGATTCTTGAAGAGCTTTCGGTAGTGACCAAGCCCGTCTTTACCAGAAACAAGAGCGTTGGCTGGTTCAAAACCTTGGACATCTGGCGCGGTATTTTGATAGAGCGCTTCAGAGAGATACGGTAGGTTGGCCGTTATGAGAAGCATATCGAATGATTGTAGTCTTTCTTCGAGTGAGGTGATGAGATCTGAGAGTGAGAAGAAAATTAATGTATCGACATGATGATGAACGGCATTCTTTCGAGCTACCCCAAGGGCCTTATTGGAAATATCAGTGGCAAAAAATGAAATTGACGACAAATTTTTTTTCGAAGACGATTGAAGATAATTTGCAATGCTAATGATGATACAACCAGATCCGGTACCGACATCGATGACAGCAATTTTTTTTCTTTGGATATCTTCCGATTTATTTTTTTCTATATATTTAATAACGCACTCAACGAGGTGCTCTGTTTCCGGTCTGGGGATGAGGGTAGATCGATTTACGAGAAAAGATAGTCCGAAAAATTCTTTTTCACCAAGAATATAGGCAATCGGTTCATGTTTTACTCTTCGCGTGATGAATTCGGTATATTGACGGGCCTCTTTTTCGGTGAGTTTATATTCGGGATGTGCCAACACAAAAGCATGATCTTTGTTGGTAGCTTTTGCTAGAAGAAGTAAACGATCAAACGGGTCTATGCTTCCAAGAAGGAGGGCCTGACTCATCTCCATAGGAAATTAGACAGTCTTTTTTTCGGCCGCTTCGATTTTCATTCGAATATCTTCAGATTCGAGTGCGTCCAGAATAGGGGCCAGGTTCCCTTGGAGGATACCTGGGATATTACTCCAGTTTTGATGGATACGATGATCAGTAATGCGATCCTGGGGAAAGTTATACGTGCGGATTTTTTCGCTTCGGTCGCCAGTTCCAATCTGACTTTTCCGAGCGTCGCCGAGTTCTTTCATTTGTCGTTCCTCTTCCTGTTCCCAGAGTCTAGCGCGAAGGACCTTCATGGCCTTTTCACGATTCTTGATCTGAGATTTCTCATCTTGGCAGGACACAACAAGACCAGTAGGAAGATGGGTAATGCGTACGGCGCTATACGTGGTGTTGACTGATTGTCCACCAGGACCCGATGAACAGAAGGTGTCAATCCGAAGATCTTCTTGTCTCACAACGATTTCGATGTCATCAACCTGCGGCAGCACAGCAACTGTTACGGTTGAAGTGTGCACCCGTCCCATTTTTTCTGTGGATGGGACTCGCTGAACGCGATGCACTCCAGATTCATATTTAAATTTTTGATAAACCGAAGCTGTGCTATTGCCGCGGTTTACTTCAAAAGTAACTTCCTTAAATCCACCAGCTTCAGTTTGATGTGAGTCGAGAAGGACGGTCTGCCAACCAAGTGATTCGGCATAGCGGGCATACATCCGGAAGAGTTCGGCCGCAAAGAGGCTGGCTTCATCACCACCAGCGCCAGCCCGGATCTCGACGATGATGTCTTTATTGTCATTTTTATCCTTAGGAAGAAGAAGTTTGGTGAGTTCCTGTTCAAGAATTTCTTTTTCCTTAGCGAGCGCAATATTGTCCTCAAGAGCCATGGCTTTGAGTTCTGGGTCGGCTTCGTCCTGAGTGAGCTCGGCATTGTCCCGAAGACTTTGTTTTATGGTTTTCAACCGGCCTACTTTTGCCATGATGGTATCAAGCTCAGCCTTACGTTTCCCTAGGCTAGCCAGTTTTTTGGGATCGCTCAAAACAGCGCTAGAAGCGAGTTCTTCTTCTACACTCTGGTATTCTGCTTCAATTTTACTAATCAAATCTTGCATAAGTGGTTCTTTTCCAAAGCCTACCTTTCTTTTGTATCTCTGGCAAACAAAAAACGACCCAAAGAGAGGTCGTTTTGTGCCTTAGAAGAAGCTAATCCTCAACCTTGCTGGTCTTCTTGGATTTTACGGCCTTTCCTTCTTTCTTTTCAGACTCAACCCTTTTAGCGCGCTTTTCTTTGACAGCGGTATGTACAGCAACTTTTTTGGCAGAGCGTTCGGCGAGCTTCTTGAAGCGGTCTACGCGACCAGTGGTGTCAACGAATTTCTTTTCACCGGTATAGAACGGGTGACAGTTAGAACAAATTTCAGTAGCAATTTTTGTGATGGTTGAACCGGTGACAAAAGTCTTGCCACAAACACAGGTGACGGTTGTTTCATTATGATAAGTAGGGTGGATGCCGGATTTCATAGCGTTCCTGAAAAAGTAATTCAAAATGGGCTCATTTATCGAGCCGGAATAAGACAGTGGGAGTTTAGCATAGGCCTTCGAAATTGACAAGACTCAGGAAGTCAACTAGACTAGTGACGCTTATCTTTGCTGGACTTTTGGTCCCTCCCAGCAAGAAATTCAGCCTCCACGGTAGTTTATACGAGTATTTTTCCTGCCCTGATGTATTTATAGTTGGGGTCCGATACTCAAGAACCGGGAGAAGTAATTTATTCTAAGGAAGACTAAATATGAGTCAGACGGAAGCGACTGTCGAGTCGGGAGTGCCAGTGCGTGCTCTAGAACGTGATTATTTTGGGGGTTTTAACTTCGATGCTGTTGATGTAGGAGTTGAGGCCTTGCTTAAGGCAGGTGTTCACTTTGGGCACGTAACCTCGAGGCATCATCCAAACATGGAAGAATATATTTTTACGACTCGTAAGAATATTTCTATCATGAATCTCGAAAAAACAGCTGAACGTTTAGAACAGGCAGCCTCGTTTCTTGAGAGTGTGGCTAAAAGTGGCAAACCTATTCTTTTTGTGGGCGTCAAGAAGCAAACTCATGATGCCGTGAAATCTTTGGCGAAGCGTCTCAACCAATCGTATGTTATTGATCGTTGGCTCGGAGGAACGCTAACCAATTTCCATCAAATTTCTGGCCGTGCCAAGTACCTCATCGAAAGTGAACGTATGCAGGAAGCTGGTGAGTACAAGAAGTACACCAAGTTTGAACAGCAGAAGAAGAGTGAGGAAATTGAAAAGCTCGAACACAAGGTTGGTGGGCTCAAAAACATGAAAGAGCTCCCGGGAGCGGTCGTTTTAGCTGATGCCAAAGAGGCTGATCTAGCTATTAGTGAAGCTCGTCGTATGCAGATCCCTCTGGTAGGTATTGTGGATAGCAATATGAATCCTGCCTTGATTGACTACCCCATCCCAGGAAATGATGATGCTCTCTCTTCCCTTCATCTCATTTTTGGACGACTCGGAAGAGAGGTTGTTTCCTATGCGCCGCAGTCAAAAAATCAAGCTTAACGTGAGATGGGTCCTTTGGTTTGTTGCAAAAATTGATTTGATTTAAAATGAAAAGTGTATGAGTACCCTGGAAGCAGTAAAAAAGCTCCGTGAAAAGACAGGAGCTGGTATCGTTGAAGTAAAAAAGGCGCTCGAAGAAGCGGGTGGCGATGAGGAGCAGGCTATTGCTCTTTTGCGTAAGCGTGGTGAGGCAAAGGCACTCAAGCGCACAGATCGCGAAGCGCATGAGGGTATTGTAGCAATGTATCTTCATTCAAATGCTCGGGTGGGGGTAATGCTTACGCTTCTCTGTGAAACAGATTTTGTGGCTCGTAATAGCGATTTTCAAGAGCTTGGTCG
Source organism: uncultured Bdellovibrionales bacterium (assembly GCA_964604195.1). Taxonomy (GTDB): domain Bacteria; phylum Patescibacteriota; class Minisyncoccia; order Moranbacterales; family UBA1568; genus SSEF01. Next base: position 11,628 of record CAZRXW010000004.1, on the reverse strand, counting down.
CGACCTCGCTATGCATGTAGCAGCTATGAATCCGCTCTATCTGGCACCAGAGGATGTGCCTACAGAAATAATTGCCAAAGAGCGAGTAATCTGGGAGGAACAAGTAAAAAATGAAGGAAAACCAGCAGAGATTGCTGAGAAGATTTTGGCAGGTAAAGAAAAGAAGTTTCGCGACGAACTTTCTCTTCTTTCGCAGCCTTTTGTAAAGGATTCATCCAAAACGGTGCAGGCTCTTATTACAGAGAGTATTCATCGTATTGGTGAAAAGGTTCAGGTTGGTAAGTTTGTACGGTACGAGATTTAATTCCGAGTGACTGGGCTTCATAGTATTCTTTTTGTCCATGTTGCCTCTCATTATTCCACCGATAGTCTTGGTTCTCTGCCTAGGGTTTTTGGTATGGTTTCTTTCCAAGAAGAGCGCAGATCCAGAGCTTCAGGAGCGCTTGTTGGTTCTTGACCAAAACGGTCGCCCAAAACGTTTTCTCTTTGTTTTTTCTCAGGATTGGGCTTTGAGACTTTTGGAGCGAATGATGCAACGGCTCAAACTCCTTTCGCTGAAGTTTCATAATCGTTTTCAGGAGTTTTCTAATTTTCTGAGACGAAAGCGACAAGAGGCTACGGTGGGAAATGAAGCTACCTCTCAGAATGAGGAGGGTGGGCTAGTGAGTGTTGGAACTGAGGATAAAGATCGCTTTTGGGATCGATGGCATCGTCGTCACAGAGCCTCTCTTGAGTGTGAAGAGAGCGAGAGTACTGCACCAATAGAGAAAGAGGGGGTAGGGCGCAACTCAGAAGCAGTGAATGTTTCTATATTACGCTCAGAGCAGGGGGTTTTGATTGATAAGCCGACTTCAAGGTTTGGTAATCTCAAGAAGAGGGTGGCCAGTCTTGCTCAGGGAGAAACAGAGCAGCGTTTTGTCCGAAAGAAACAATCTATTGCCCCTTCAAGAAAGCTTCTTTCGGAAGAAGAACTTATCGATCGTATTGCTAAAAACCCCAAAGATTCGGCTTCCTACGAGGAGCTTGGTGATTATTACCTCGCCAATGAGAATCTCGAAGACGCCAAGGCTTGCTATCGTCAGGTGATCAAACTTTCCCCCCTGAACAGGGAAGTGAAGGATAAAGTGCGTAAACTCGAGAGGCTTTTGGTGCAGCGGGAAAAGCATCGCAGTTAGAGTTGCTCTTCTTCGATTCTTCCGCTATGCTACAAAAGTTCTTTTGTCGTTTTTTGTCGATTTGACAGGGTCTTATGCCGTTGTAGCTCAGTCGGTAGAGCAATTCCATGGTAAGGAATAGGTCACCGGTTCAAATCCGGTCAACGGCTCAAGCGTCTAGAGCGCGGAATTTTTTTGGGTAGGTTGCAGAGCGGTCAAATGCATCAGACTGTAAATCTGACGCCTTCGGGCTTCGGGGGTTCGAATCCCTCCCTACCCACACTTCGACTTACTTCGTTCGCTCAGTGTAAACCTTGAGTACGAAGTGAGATGAAGTACCGTGAGTTTGTCGAACGGCACTTATGAATTGGTATGTCTATATCGCAAAAGCGAGAACGGGAAGATACTATACTGGCATTACTAATTCGCCAGAGCGCCGTATAGAGAAGCATAATGCCGGTAGAGGTTCACGGATGGCAAACACAACAGGGACCATTCTCTTTGGTATATGTGTCTTCTCCGTTTAAGAATAAGTCTGAAACACGATTGAGAGAGGCACAGATTAAAGGATGGGTTCGGAAGAAGAAAGAGAAACTAATTCGGGGAGAGTGGAATTAGAGTGATTGTTATTGCCATCTTAGCTCAGTTGGTAGAGCAACGGTTTTGTAAACCGTGGGTCGTCGGTTCGAGCCCGACAGATGGCTCCAGGAGTTGACGAGAACTCAAAACTCACGTAGAGTAGAGCCCGTACCCTTTGTATCATATTTATTTTGTTTTTATGGGCAAGATTAAGGAAAACATGGCCAAACTGAAGTGTTCCGTATGCAGTCGGATCACCCATTACACCAAGCGCAACAAGAAGAAGGTCAAGGAGAAGCTTTCTCTCAAAAAATACTGCAAATTTTGTCAGAAGAACACTTCCCACAATGAGTCGAAGTAGAGCCCTTCGGGGCTTTCTTTGTTCTGCAGGTTTCGCTATTATTTGGAAGTGGTGATATTAGGGGGGGGAGATTAAGGCGGTAAAAATAGAAAGAGGGGCGTCGTATAGTGGTAGTACAACGGTCTCCAAAACCGTTAGTGAGGGTTCGATTCCTTCCGCCCCTGCAAAAGAGAAATGCTGGTGAGATTTTGGCTCTTTGATGTTTGCTTTTTGATTTTTCAAAAGGCCCCATCGTCTATCGGCTAGGACACTTGGTTCTCATCCAAGAAAGAGGGGTTCGATTCCCCTTGGGGCTACTGTAGAAAATAAATTCCCACTTTTGTGGGAGTTTATTTTTTATGCTAACTTCAAGAGGAATCGAACGGGCAGGAGCGAGCCCTACCGTGAAGGTATGGCGAGTGTCGATGAATGCGAGCGAGCGGAGCATTCAGCGCTGCCCTGGACAACGAGCTTTCAGTAGAAAGCGAGGCGATAAATTCCCCTTGGGCTACAAAATTAAATCAATCACTATGTCACAAAAAGTTAGTACGAGCTTTGCAATTTTGGTAACTGCTAGTCTCGCTACATTTTTTGCTGTTGTTGTTTGGCAAGTGAGTCAGCAACCTGTTTTGAATGATGCTCTATCAACTCCTCTACCGAAGCAACGAGCCACTCAGGCACCCGAGAGTATTGTCTATACCAACCAAGACTACGGTTTTGAGTTTTCGTATTCCCGAGAAGTAGGTCTGTATACTGTTGAAACCAGAAAAACAGCTGATGGAGCAACGTTGCTTGATTTTAATTTGCCAACAACTGATCCAGAATTTGTGAAGAGTAAATTGACTCGGTACATCGATTTTACAGTAGCGATTATTCCTGGGGTATACGCATCACCCAAAGTTTGTTCTGATGATGAACCAAGTTGTGTCCCTGGATTTATTGATAAAGTGGTAGCCAAGGATGGAAAAAATACTTACTCAATTTCTCTCAATGTTCAGAGCCGACCTGAAAATAGAAATGATAAGAGTGCTTTTCAAGAAGCTGTAAAGTCATTTCGACTTATTCCGAGGTAGTTTATATGTCTACCCTCATTTTTGATATTGAAACAGTTGGCGAGGACTTTGCGGCGCTCGATGAGACGACCCAGGAGAGTCTCACACGTTGGATCAAGCGCGAAGCGGGAAATGACGCGGAGTATCAAGCGGCACTGAAGGACTTGGAGGACGGTCTTGGCTTTTCGCCACTAACTGGCCAAATCGTCGCGATCGGGGTGCTCGATGCGGAGCGAGAGAAGTCGGCGGTCTACTACCAACCAGCGGATGGCGATACGGACTTCGAGGAAGACGGCTGCAAGTATGAGGCGCTTTCTGAAAAAGCGATGCTTGAGAAATTTTGGGACATTGCGACCAAGTACGATACGTTTGTAACGTTCAATGGGAGGCAGTTTGATGTGCCCTTTCTCTGGACGCGCTCTGCAGTGCACGGAGTAAAGCCGACTAAGAATCTCATGGCCAATCGTTACCTCAATTACCAGCCGTATAATGCCAAGCACGTCGACCTCCTCGATCAGCTTTCCTTCTATGGCACAGTACGACGGAAGGGAAGCTTACATCTTTGGACCCGAGCCTTTGGCATCGAGAGCCCCAAGGCTCAGGGGGTGACTGGTGATGATGTCCGCGGACTATTTAATGAGGGAAAGTACCAAGAGATTGCTCGTTATAATGCCAGAGATCTTTGGGCCACCCTCGAACTCTATCGTCGCTATCAGCAATTCTTTACTTTTTCGGACGAAGGCTAATAATTCATTGGTGGTTTCCTTGCTTTCTGTTACAATGCGAGAGACTTTTTCTATGGATGTCCAGGCGTATCTTAAGGATTTTAAGGCTACATTTGATCCGAAACTCTCGGCGTATTTTGATGCGCGGATAGTAGAGTTTCAAAAAGAAGATGTGCTAGTAGCAGAGGCATTTGAACACGTCAAAACCATAGTTCTTTCTGGAGGGAAACGCCTCAGGCCAGCTTTTATGCTTGCTGGTTACCAGGCAGCCGGGGGAGATGATACGGAACGTCTGATTAATGCTTCCATTTCTGTGGAGCTTATCCACATGTTTCTTCTCATACACGATGATATTATCGATCGAGATGCTTTACGTCATGGGGTACCAACTTTGCATGAATGGTATACAGTGTGGGGTCGTGAACGATTAGGACTTTCTAATCCTGAACATTTTGGCAATTCTATCGCGTTGATTGTAGGTGATATGTTGTTTGCACTAGGGAATGATGTGCTTTTTCAATCTGGTTTTTCTCACGATCGAGTACTTGCTGCTCTTTCAAAAACGCAGAAGATTGTTTCCTATACTGGCATTGGTGAAGCGAGTGATATCTATATTGAATACAAGAAGCAAGCAACCTCTCAGGAGGTCCTGAAAATGTACGAGCAGAAAACGGCCAGGTACACCTTTGAGGGGCCGCTCCATCTAGGGGCTCTCTTGGCTGGAGCTCAGCCAGAGCTTCTCGAACAGCTTTCCCTCTATGCTCTTCCCTTGGGAATAGCCTTTCAAATTCAAGACGACCTCCTTGGGGTGTTTGGGGATGAGGCGCGCATTGGAAAGCCGCTTGGATCTGATATTCAGGAAGGAAAGCTAACGTTATTAGTGACTACTGTTCTCGAGGAAGCGAGGGCATATCGAGATGAATTGATGGCAATTTTGTGTAAGGGCAAGGCTCTTACGAGGGCTGATATCGATCGATTTCGGGTTATTGTTACCGAGTCTGGATCAGTAGACCGAGTGAAGAGTCTTGCTCAGTCGTCAATTCAGCGAGCCAAACATTCTCTGAGTAGTGTCGCGATTCCTGACGCCTCGCGGACATTTCTCTTTGGTGTGACAGATTATATGCTCAAGCGTGAATACTAGTTGCTTGCTATGAATGAATTCGATCCTGCACTCTTACCACGACATATCGCTATTATTCCTGATGGGAATCGTCGTTGGGCAAGGGGGCGTGGTCTTGAGCCATGGGAAGGTCATCGAGCAGGAGCTCAGGTCACCGAACAGTTGATTAAGACTGCTCGTGAAATGGGTATTCACGAAATTTCTTTTTGGGGGTCGTCACTGGAGAATTTGTCCAAAAGACCCATGGAAGAAAAAATGGCTCTCCTTGAGATTTACACGGAGAATTTTACTCGTCTTCTTCACTCAGCAGAGATTCATGATTATCAGGTTAAAATTCGGTGTATTGGTCATTGGCAAGAGCAGTTTCCCGAATCCCTGAAGTCTTTATTGGAAAAAGGTATGGATGCCACCAAGGGCTATCAGCGACACTTTCTAAACTTTTTTCTTGCATATAGCGGTGATGATGATATGCTCTCGGCTATGAGGCGTATAGCAAGAGATCAGCTCTCTCCAGAATTTGTAACGGAAACTGCTCTCAAAGAGCGTCTCATGACAGCTGAGGTCGCCCCAGTGGATCTTCTTATTCGTACAGGGGGTGATCCTCATCTCTCTACTGGTTTTATGATGTGGGAGACTAAGGATGCAGCTCTTTCATTTCCAGACTGTTATTTTCCTGATTTTGGTCCAGAGGCTTTTCGTCAGGTTGTTGCTGATTTTTCAGCAAAGGAACGTCGTTTTGGAAAGTAGAGCCATCGTTGGCAGGAGGTTTTTTTTGAGTAGATATAACAGGTCTTTTCATGGAGGGTGTTGAGATGCTTCGGATATCAAGTTTTGAGATTGCCTCACTGGAGGCTGTGGCAGCAATCTGTAGAACAGGAAGTGGGAGTTTCTACTGGCGTACTTTTTCTCGATCGACCGAGCAATATCTTCTCTACGTGTCTGTAGGTGATAATCATCCGGCACAATCTCTTGCTCAACTGATTCGCCAGCGGGTTCTGGGGGTGTTTGTTATCCAGGACTAGCTTTGCGGGGAGGGGTGAACAATGCACTTCTCCCCTATGTATTTTTCAAGATTGCTGCAAAAAGAGACAGCTGGGTGACAATTCCCAGAGAGGGGAAATGGGTGCTTGTTGACAAGATTTCAATGCTCCCTTATACTGTGAGCACATTTGAAAACTGCATACGACTCCCGTGGAGAGGGTATACTGACGCGACGCAAGATCGAGGAATGCACGGAATTATACACACACCTCTCTTTTTGCGTTGGCTGATTCTTTTTTGCCAAAGCGCTACACTTTTTTCCACGAGACCGCCGCATGCCAACTATGGGAAATACGAAAGAACTCATCCGTTTCGAAGGAGAAGTGATTGAATCACTTCCTTCAGCCACCTTCAAGGTTCGTCTTGAGAGTGGTCATGAGATTCTCGGCCATATCTCTGGCAAGATGCGGGTCCATTATATTCGACTCCTCCCGGGCGATCGAGTGGTAGTGGAGATGAGTCCGTATGACCTCACCAAGGGAAGAATAGTTCAAAGGCTAAAATAGTATCAGGTTATGAAAGTTCGCGCTTCAGTCAAAAAAATCTGTGCCACTTGTAAAATCGTGAAGCGACAGCGGGTTATTTTTGTCATCTGCAAGAATCCTAAACATAAGCAACGTCAAGGCTAAGCTATGCTCCGTATCGCCGGTATCAACCTCCCAGACCAGAAGCGTATTGAGATTTCACTCACGTACATTTATGGCATTGGTCGTCCAACCAGTAACAAAATTTTGGTCTCCCTCAGTATTGACCCCAATACCCGTACCAAGGATCTAGCTGAAAAGGATGCCAACAAACTTCGTGAGGTTATTGAAAAGACCTACCGCGTAGAGGGAGATCTCAGGCATCAGGTAAAAATGAATATCAAGCGTCTCAAGGAAATTGGTTGCTATCGAGGATCACGCCATGCTAAAAGTCTCCCTGTCCGTGGTCAGCGTACCAAGACCAACACCCGTACTGTTCGTGGTAATGTTCGCAAGACAATGGGTAGCGGTCGCAAGAAAGCCTCAGACAAGACCTAAGCTAGAACATGAGATTTTATTTATTCGTTCACGTATAGTATGGCTGAAGAAGAACTCAAAACTGAATCTCTCGTTTCTCCCGAGACTCCCGCTGAGGAGACAACGAAGAAGCGAGTCAAAAAGTCAAAGCGAACTGTTGAGAAGGGTCGTGCTAATATTCAGTGCACCTACAACAATACTATCGTGACTATTGCTGACATGAATGGTGGAGTTCTAGCTTGGTCAAGCTCGGGTCATCTTGGTTTTAAAGGAGCTAAGAAATCAACTCCTTATGCAGCCACCCAGATTATTGCTGAGCTTTCAGAAAAGGTAAAGAAATACGGAGTACAGGAGCTGGAAGTATTCGTTAAGGGTGTTGGAGCAGGTCGTGAAGCTTGTATTCGTGCTTTGGCCAACAATGGTTTCAATCTTATTTCTATTAAAGATATCACTCCAATCCCGCACAACGGATGTCGTCCACGTCGTCCACGTCGCATGTAATCTCTCCACCTCTATAACGCTTTATGGCTCGTCATCTTGATTCTAAATGCAAACTCTGCCGTCGCGCTGGGGAAAAACTTTTCCTCAAGGGAGATCGTTGTTTCTCACCGAAGTGTGCGATGACTCGTCGTCCGTATGCTCCTGGTGTACATGGACAGAACCCTTCACGAAATAAGAGTGAATTCGGTCGTCAGCTTGCTATGAAGCAGAAGATCAAGCGTATCTATGGGGTGCTCGAGCGCCAATTCCGCCATCACTTCGAAGAGAGTCAGGAACGCAAGGGAGCTACTGGTGATCTTCTGATCGAGCGGCTCGAGCGTCGTCTTGATAACGTTATCTTCCGTCTTGGTTTTGCCAACTCGCGAGCCCAGGCTCGCCAGCTTGTTGGGCACCAATACTTTACTGTCAATGGCAAGCGCATGAACGTTTCTTCGTATGAAGTGTGTATCGGTGATGTGATAGTTCTCAAGACTACCAAGACTGGCAAGAGTATCATGAAAACTCAAGAAGAAATTTTGAAGAATAAAAAAGACGTACCTCACTGGCTACATCTTGATATCGAGAAACTCGAAGGAAAAATGATTGCTCTCCCTACAAAATCGGATGTCGGTGTATTCGTTGACGCTCAGGCAGTCGTAGAATATTACTCGAAGTAATTCGTATCATTTGTTAATAATGTTTCCGCTCGCTGGAAACCCACAACGCTATGCAGCAAATCGCTCTCCCATCCAAGCCAAAATATACCGAGATTGCTCAGAATCACGGGAAGTTTGAAATTGGTGGTTGCTATCCCGGGTATGGTTCTACTCTTGGTAACGCCTTGCGTCGCGTTCTTTTGTCTTCTTTGCCTGGTGCTGCTGCTCGCTCAGTAAAGATCAAGGGAGTATCTCATGAGTTCTCGACTATCCCAGGAGTTATGGAGGACGCCGTCCAGATTATTCTTAATTTGAAGCAGGTGCGTTTCCGCTCACACAGCGATGAACCAGTAACGGTCACTCTCAAATCAAAAGGTGAGGGTGTAGTAACCGGTAAGGATATCAGATGTTCTTCATCAGTTGAGGTGGTCAATCCTGATCAGATCATCGCTACGGTTACTGACAAGAAGACTGAACTTGAAATGGATATCGTTATTGATCGCGGTCTTGGGTATGTAGCTGTTGAAAGCCGGGAGGATGAGGAACGCGAAATTGGTGAGATTGCTATCGATGCTATCTATACTCCAGTGAAGCGCGTGAACTATGAAGTAGAAAACATGCGCGTTGGAAAGCGTACTGACTATGACAAGATTACTCTCGAAGTAATGACCGACGGAACTCTGTCTCCAGAAGAGGCCTTTCATCAGTCAGTGACAATTTTGGTAGAGCAGTTCTCCGTGCTTCTTGGCAAGGATGTAGCGGAGACAGAGACCAAGAAGTCAAAGAAGGAAGAGAAAGAAGAAGAATAGTAATGATTTTTTAAGTTTCCCATCTTACCCGTATGAAGCATCGCAATAAAGGTCGAATACTGAGTCGAGAACGAAAGGGGCGACATGCTCTCCTGAAGACCATGCTTGGGAGTCTTATCATGCATGAGCGCATGACAACAACTCTCGCTAAGGCCAAAGAACTCAAGAATCATATTGATCAGTTGGTAAATCATGGTAAGGTTGCTTATGCTGACAAGGCTCGTCGAGCCGCCAAACTGCGTCTCTTGAGGACGAGGCTTTCTCTGGAAGCCACTAAGAAAATAGCTGGTGATATGGCAGCTCGCCTGACTAGTCGTAAAAGTGGTTACACCCGTATTGTAAAGCTCGATCGTCGTAAGGGTGATGGAGCTGAGATGGCCGTCCTGGAACTTATCCTTGATACTTTGCCTGAAACTGAAAAAAAGAAAGTGACCAAGAAGACGGAACCTAAGAAAGTCACTGAGAAATAATTGATACTCCCTTATACGTGTTTATGAAGTCAGCTACTATGCAATCTACAAAGCGCACCGTCCACTTATTTGATGCTCAGGGGAAGGTTTTGGGGCGGCTGGCTACCGAGATCGCTACCGTTCTTTCTGGTAAGAACAAGGTAAATTATGCCCCACATATTGATGGAGGGGACGCTATTGTGGTGATCAATACCGACGGAGTAGAAGTGACTGGCAACAAGGCTAATAGCAAGATCTATAATCGATTTTCAGGGTATCCAGGTGGTATCACGGCTATTTCCTTCAAGGATCAGCGGAAGAAAGATTCACGGAAGCTTATTTGGCAGGCGGTCTATGGTATGCTTCCCAAGAATTCTCTCCGAGCTAAGATGCTCACGAGACTCAAGCTTTTCCGCGATGCAGAATATGGGAAGCGGGTAATTGATGTGACTCACTAATTATTTTGATACGTATGGCAACGGCAACCAAAATAGCTCCCAAGAAAACAGCAGTCAAAGAAACGACTCCCAAGGAGGCTCGTTATGTATACGCTGTTGGCCGACGCAAAACAGCTGTGGCTCAGGTCAGGTTGTACCCAGAGGCCAAAGCTGATACCGTCGAGATTTTAGTCAACGACCGTCCATTTAATCGGTATTTCAATACTACAGCGCAGCGAGAAGCAGTGCTGGCACCTCTCAAGACCGTTGGTCAGGATAAGTCAGTACACATCACCGTTCATGTGAATGGTGGTGGTCTCGCGGGTCAGGCTGATGCTGTCAAACTGGGTATCGCTCGTGCTTTGGTTGAAAGAGATGCTCTCCTTCGGGCACCACTCAAGGCTGAGAAACTTCTTACTCGTGATCCTCGTGCGGTAGAGCGTAAGAAACCAGGTCTCCACAAGGCTCGTCGTGCACCCCAGTGGGCGAAACGTTAGTTGTGACGAGTGAGGGGTGAAAGAAATCTGGAAAACGGGAGTTTCCCCGTAAGTGGAGAGCAGCGAGTGTAACGAGCATTGAGAGCGGAGGCGTTCTCAAGGAGCGAAGCGACCCACAGCGGGTGAAGCGTTAGCGCTGGTATTTCGTATTATGTATCAAGAAACCCCGAGTGATCGGGGTTTTAACATTTTTTGGGGTAACGTATGATGAGAGAACTATGAATAAAATATTGAAAAAACGCATGACACTCGAGAGATTGGCTCAGATTACAACGGAAGCCTTGGGTATTCTTCGGGATGATTTGCATGCCGTCAAACAAGATCTTCATGGTGTCAAGCAAGAATTTGAGGAAAGTGAAACACGATATGCGTGAACTGAAGCAAACCGTAGCTCGTATCGATTTCCGTGCTCAAAACTAATCCGACGCTGCTTTTGCTGATATCGCCGAACTCAAGAAACGAGTGACGGTCCTCGAAAAACGCCGCGCATAGTCCCAATTACAGAGTTAAGCAGTTGGAATCCCTCGAAACGAGGATTCTTGTTTTTTGACAGAAACTATCGGGGGGGGGAGGGGTAGAGTTGAGATGTAATTAATTAGTTATCGAATTATGGGCGTTGAAATGCCGGTCATTCCAGGAGTAGATGATGTTTCAAGGCAGAAACAAGATAAGGTGGGGTTTGATATCCGTACCTTTAACCCATCCCAATACCAACGTATTGAGGATATGCCAGAAGAGGCGAGGGGATACTTTATGCCGGTTCCAAAAAGTGAAGGTGGAGGGTTTAGAGTCAACCAAAGGTTTGATACAGATTTAGAATCCGCACGCTCAAAGAAATACACCTTTCAAGAAGCGCAGAGAAAGGAACACAGTCTCCAGTTGTTTGAAGTAGGCTTGAAAGAGAAAAAAGATCGAAGTGTGCAAAATATCTTTTCCGACCAAAAAGTTTTGGAGGAGGCTGAAATGATTAGTCAAACCTCATCTCGTGAGTTGCTTGAATTGGCAGTACAGTCTGGGGTGCTAAAGCTGGGTAAAAGTTCCTTTGGATTTCTTTCAAATGATGGAAATTACTATAGTGGCGCTGGTGAAGTTGTTTACGAAGGTAAAACGTGGCGTGTAGCGGCGAACGAACAAGGCAAACATGGGACAGAATATGGCATCGTCTACCCTATTTGGGCCAGCGAGCCGCTTTCACGTATGTCTGATGCGGAGGTTTGTTATTGCCTTCAAATGTGGTCTAATGTATTCTCTTAGGTGTTTTTTCTTCTCTGAGAGGCGCGGATTTTCC
>CAZRXW010000003.1:0-57254 GCA_964604195.1 uncultured Bdellovibrionales bacterium | reverse complement strand
CGCGCCGCAGGCGCGACACAAACACATTCCCGCCAAAAATTCCTGAATCCAAAAGTTTTTTCCACGCTCCTCGTGGCTCCTCGTTTGCCAATACAATTCTATGAATAATCAAACCAAAAAGTTTTTCATTTATACTCGCAAGTCTACGGACGACAAAGACAGACAGGTTCGTAGTATCGCTGATCAGCTTTCAGAGTTAAAGGAGTTAGCGAGAAAAGAGCAGTTAGATGTTGTTGATGTCTTTGTCGAAAAGCAGACCGCCAAAATACCAGGCCGTCCGGTGTTTGGTGAAATGTTGGAACGAATGGAGCGTGGCGAAGCGACTGGTATTTTGGCGTGGCATCCCGATAGACTTGCTCGCAACTCGGTAGATGGAGGAAAAATCATCTACCTCGTTGATACTGGCGTCATTTCAGAAATGAAATTTCCAACTTTTTGGTTTGATCCGACACCGCAAGGCAAATTCATGCTTTCAATCGCTTTTTCGCAATCCAAGTATTATGTGGACAACCTAAGCGAGAATATCAAGCGCGGACATCGCAACAAAGTGAAGGAAGGCATATGGCCTCAAATGTCGCCACTTGGTTATGTGAACAAAAATAAACGAATTGTGCCTGATGAGAATATCGCCCCTCTAATCAAGAAAACATTTGAGGCCTATGCAACTGGAAACTTCACTTTGCGGGAACTTCGCGACAAATTTAACGCACTTGGATTGAAGCGAAAAAGCGGAAAGGAACTTGCGGTGTCGAATTATCAAAAACTTTTGAAAAATCCAATTTACACAGGTTTGATGTTGTATAACGGTGAAATACACGAGGGCAAACACGAACCGATTATCACAAAGAAACTTTTTGATTCTGTTCAGGAAGTGATGATGAGAAAATCTAAGCCGAAGTCGCGAGGTTTGAAACCATATTTGTATCGCGGATTTTTCCGTTGCGGCGAGTGCGGATGCTTCATTACTACTGAAACGCAAAAAGGTCATAACTATTTACGATGTACCAAACGGAAAAATCCTTGTTCACAAAAGTATACGCGCGAAGAAATCATCACTTCCGAAATTCAAAAGGAAATCAAAAAAGTTTCTTTGCCAGACGATTGGGCTAAATGGATGTTAGAGGAAAATGAAAAAGACAAATTGGTAGAAGCCCAATCGTCTACGCTTTTTGCAGGCAGAACAAAAGCCGAAATTTCTCTTTTGGATACCAAGATAGAGAAGCTGATGAACGCCTATTTAGAGAACGCACTAACGCTTGAGGAATATCGGGATGCTAAAAGCGCGTTGGTCAATCAAAAACAGCTTCTCAAAGAGAAATTATCGGCTTTTGAGCAAAAAGCGAATAATCGGTTCGAACTTACCGAAAAGTTTTTGAAATACAATATGGAATTGGCAAACGAGGGAACAAATGAAGAAAAACTTCATTTGTTCAAAAAAGTCGGTTCGAACTTTCAAATTAAGGATCGAACCGTCTTTTTTGAGCCACGCGGAGCGTGGAAAAACCTTTTGGATTCGGGAATTTTTGGCGGGAATGCGTTTGTGTCGCGCCTGCGGCGCGACCCCATTTCGGCTTCCGATTCGGATTTTCAATTTTGGCGGGCCATCTCGAGTTAGAACTTCCAGAAATCAAGCCAGTCAAGGAGATTTTAGCATATTTTTGATATCCTTTTCGACGCATCTCGAGCGCACTAAAAAGTGACAAAAGTGACATTGGTTGGGTTATATAAAGTTACACCCCCATGTAACTATTTCTCATCTTCTCCATTGATAAATTTCAGGTAGTCCAGAATCTTGTAACCTTTGAGATGTTCCCGTGGATCAACAAAATGATACCAGGGATGCGTCGAGTACCAGTTCTTACCATCGCCCCGGTCCTCCTTTGCCGTATGCCCCTCGACCATTTTCTTTGGTGGAAGCATACCTTTGTTATCTTTTATCAAGAACAACTGCACATGAACACCTTTTCCTCTGTTAGAAACAGTTCTTACCTTGAGGATTCCTTCTTTGATCCACGAATTCAAGATTTTCCTTTCAAGTTAAAGGCTCGCTCAAGATCGTATTTCGTGTACCAACTATCCCTGTATTTTGCCAATGAAGGAGGTATCTCTTTTCGATTAATTGCTTCTTGGCAAATAGAGCATTTGATACCCCATTTGTCATACCAATTCTCGTCTTTCTGGGTACTATTGTGGCAAATGAAACAGGTATATCCAACGCCTTCAAGAATAAGGCCTTTCGGGCTTTCCTTGAGCCTCCTTTGTCTTCTCTGGTCTTCTCGCCAGCCTTCATACGCAATTTCCGCAAACCCTATAAGGGTGCGCCCAGCTTCTTCTGCCTCCGCTAAAGAAAATTCCCTTCCATGCTCTTTCTCCAAAAGGGCCTTTAACTCTTGGATTTTCTCGGGAGAGAGTGTCACAAATCGGCGGTTAACTTCCATGTTTCGCCCACAGAGCAGCAATGTAATCATGCTGTGAACGAAAGAACCAACCCGGGATAGGAAATCCTCTAACGACCTGGCAGTTGTATTCTGCCACGAGTCTTAGGACGTGTTCCTTAGATACATTCCCGCTGTTTTCTAAACTTTCCAAATCATCCTCGATTGCCTTCAGCGATCTTACAATACGCCCTAAACGGAGAGCCCACCCTAAAATATCTAGTGTTAAAACTAAAGGTAAAATTAGATAAACCACGTACACTATTTTCATGCCAAGAGTCGGTTGAACAGACCCGGAGGCAGAAAATGTAATCACAACTACAAAAAAGAAGGCAGAAAAAATGAAAGCCGGCCAGAGCCATTTCTTTAGTGTTATGTACAAATGTCGCGTCCAAAAAGATGACTCCTGCGTCATTTGCAAAAGTCGTTCGGCTCCAGGCTCTTTCCCGGTGGCAAAGTAATTAGGATCAAGAGGTTTATCCTCTGCTTCTTGAAGGATTCTAGGACCAGCTAAACATCGCCATTCACTAAACTGAGTTTTCGTTATGGGCCAGCCCAATCCGCTATTCAAAACTGACTGTCTGCGCATAGTTTCTGCGCTGTCGTATGTGTTCTCGAAAGCCACTTTGCAGGAATAAGCAATTGCCAGCAACAGAAAACCTATTACCGCCACGAAAAGCTTTACCTGCTCTGAAATCTCAAGAATACTAAATATTACGCTACCGAGAACGGTAATACACTCGATCACAATAGCTCCGTAAAATAATTTCGCTCCTTTGTCAAAAAGAAGTTGGGATAGCCTAGTAAGTTCTACTCCTTGATTTACTTGATTTTCAGGCATATTCGCTTATTACCAGCTTTTATTAAAGATCCGCCCCCAGTAAGAAATTCCAGAACCTGGCTTTAGAATATTTGAAAGTTCAGCACTTCGAAGAGCTTTACAAACTGTCTCAACTCTTTGGAGAGAAAGGGATCGGCTAGCGGGGTTAAGATATCGATCTACAGGATCGCCGATCTGAGTAGCGTCGGGGCAAGGTCCGGTAAGGAACTTTGCACAGTTTTGGAAAAAATACCTTAGCCCCTGCTCGTAATTCGCAATTCTTCCCTCATGATTTATGAAAACATACCATATCACCGTTTCCAGATGATAGGAACGAAGCCGTCCGGCGTTGTATACATCATTCCAGTACTTAATTAGACGAACGAGGTTCTTGAAATCCTCACCGTGCTTTTGGACAAACATTTCGGAAATTCGACTATCTACTTTTGGATTGGTTTTAAGCCAGCCTTCGTCTTCTCCTCCAGCCGGAATGTAGTAGAGGTCTTGGGCACCATTCCGAGGCTGAATATGAAAAGCGGGCACAATATCTATTCCCAATTTGTAGGATTCAAGCCAGACGTTAACTGCTTGATTGTCTTTCGATATCCGAGAAGAAGGATGGGATTTTTTCAAAGCGTCATGAAACAGCTGGAGAACTTTCTTGGAGCTGAGAATATTTCGATGGTCCAGGTGTCGTAAAATCGGATTACTTCGCTCTCCTGTCCCATTTACTTCTGCGTCCAATAATTGCCCTTTGCTCCATGCAAACAATCCAGTGCCATCCATAACCATCATGACGTCTATATCATCCAAAGGATAATTTTTTGTGCCTCGAGCGTATGAACCACTCAAAAAATCAGCGTCCACAAGGAGACGGGGAAATCCTGGCATCGTTTCGGATTTGTTTCCGAGAATCTGTCGAATGTAGTTATGACTTTTGGAGCCCTGGGAAATTTGAGGAGAACTCAGAGAAACCTCACTACCGATAAGCTCTTCTAAGGCAGTATGGACGTGGGACATACTTACTGTTTCTTATCTTCCGGTGGATTAGGATCTTTCCCGTAGCTGTCTTTGTCGCTAATTTTTCCGTCCTTATTGTGGATAACATGTTCCACCTTGCGTTCCTTGGCGACTTTGATGGAATTTTTCACAGCCTGCTCTTTTGTATGAGCTGACTTCAAGGGCTTCTCCGTCTTTTCCTCCTTGGTCTCCCACATTTTCCGCCTCGAATCATAGACCGTATGAATATTTTTCTTGCCTGCCATATACTTAATACTTTTGATTAAGTGTGGATAACATCCACTTGCTTTCATTAACTTTAGGTATTATAATTTAGGTATTAAGATTTTGTCAAATGACCATGGATCGACCATCAAAAAAACAGGCGGAGGTACTCAAGTTTATTCAGGATTTCCAAGAAAATCACCTCCACTCGCCATCCTTAAAGGAAATTGCCAACTTTTTTGAAGTAAGTGTCCCGACCATTTACCAGCACGTTTCAGCCCTTGAAAGAAAAGGCTATCTTCTCCGTACAAAGAATAAAAGGCGCGACTTTGAAATCGCAGAAAAACCGACTCCTAAAAATACCATGACATCCCCCGCATTCGAAGCATTTACTATTCCAATTTTAGGGGCCGCTACCGCTGGTTCAGCAGTGAATTTCGCAGAAGAACATGCTGAGGGATATCTTAAGGTCTCCAAAAAACTTTTAAAGCCAAAAAAAGGCTTCTTTGCGATTAGAATTCAGGGGAACTCTATGAATAAAGCATCCAAGAAAGGCACTCTTCTCACCAGCGGGAATTTTGCCGTTATTGATCCCAGCAACACCAATCCCGATAACAATACTTATGTTCTTTCGGTTATCGATGGCCTAGCGAATATAAAAAAATTTCAAAAAGATGTTCACGGAATCCGTTTAGTATCAGAATCCACTGAAGATACCCATAAGCCTATCCATATTTCTAGTAGCGATAATTATATGGTCAATGGAGAAGTGGTAGCAGTTATCGAAAAGTAATCTCGTTACATATGCAGTACAAAGCAGAGTTGAAGCCCTTTGTGAAAAAAGATGGGCAAAAATACAAGGTGATCTATTTGACCGATATCAAGTTTCATACTGCCAAGAAAAAACCAACGCCCTCCCTTGGGAAGAAAGTCCGAGAGTCTTTTCAGAACAATACCTCGGGAAGAGTATACGACCATCTCTCGAAATCTCTTGAAATACAAAAAGATAACTCGTTCATTCTTCGTGCTCTCCAATTTGATCCGGATTTCGTGAAAATGGTTCAGGAAGAGGAAGCCAAAGGATACAAAATACTCATAGGCATGCCAAACGAAGGCATTCCCGTTCTGCTTGGAAAGGACACAATCGAGTTTCTGGACAGCAAAAATGGAAGGCGACTTCTCCGTGGTCTTGACAAAAATAAAACTTGAGATAAAATGTAATTGAACAATTTGTTTCTGCGTAGTAGAAAGTAGAATAGTGTATCGCCTTAGGCCATGCCTATTCCGCGCAAGAAGTAATCTGAGGTTTCCTCTCTTTATTTCGTGTGTGGGATAGGCATTTTCTATTCCATACATCCTTTTATCAGTAAGTCATAAAAGGAGTATGAAAAAGCTCTCATGGACGACGGTCCAAAAACGTGTTGACGATCTCATTCCCCAAGAGATCAACCCTCGGAAGATTACCGACAAGCAATTGTTGGATCTCAAGCGCAGTCTGAAAAAATTTAACCTAGTAGAAATTCCTGCGGTAGATTCTGACGGAACGATTCTCGCAGGACACCAACGCGTCAAGGTTCTACGGCTCCTTGGTCGCGGGAAAGAGCAGATCGATATCCGGGTACCGAATCGGAAGCTCACCACAAAAGAGGCGAAAGAATATTTGATCGGATCAAATAAGTTGGGTGGTGATTGGGACTATGATCTCCTGAAAGTTTTCGACTTCGAAACCCTTTCCTTCGCGGGTTTCGATCCTATCGAACTCGCCAACTTCTGGGACGAAAAGAACGAGACAAAGGATGATTCCTTCGATATTGAAAAGGAACTCCGGAAGATCAAGGAACCGAAAACAAAACTCGGTGACATCATCCACCTTGGAAAGCACAAAATTCTGTGCGGAGATGCAACCGATCCAAAAAATCTTATTCGCCTTCTTGGAGATGAACGAGTCAGCATGATCTATTCAGATCCCGTCTACAATATTTCCATTGATTACGATGGTGGAATCGGTGGAAACAAAGAATACGGCGGAAGCGTGAACGACACCCGCACCTTCGAAGAATACAGACTGTTTATCAAAAATAGTCTTACGGCGGCTCTCTCAGTTTCCGATTCAGATACCCATGTCTTCTACTACTGTGACCAGATCTACATCGGTCTCATCCAAGACATCTACCGCTCCCTTGGCATCGCGAACAAGCGGGTTTGTCTGTGGCTGAAAAACTCACAAAACCCTGTCCCGAAAGTGTTCTGCAACAAAGCCTATGAACCGGCCGTGTACGGCACCCGAGGGAAGCCCTATCTTGCCGAGTCCGTCACCAACCTCAACGAGGTGATGAATCGGGAATTCACCACAGGTAATGACTTGGTATCCCAAGTGGACGACTTTCTCGAAATTTGGACGGCTAAACGTCTTTCGGCCAAAGAGTACCAACACGCCACCTCAAAGCCAATCACACTCCACGAGAAGGCTATAAAACGTTGTACGCGCCCAAACGACATTATCTTAGATAGCTTCCTCGGGTCGGGAAGCACTCTCTTGGCCGGAGAACAACTAGGACGCCGGGTGTTTGGGTGCGAGTTAGAACCTCGCTTCTGTGACCTCATTGCCAATCGATACGAAGCCCTTACGGGAACTAAACCGGTTATCGAACACCATGAAGAAAAATAAATACCAAAACCAGTTTCTGGAAGAACTGGCACGCATCCCGATCGTTCAGGTGGCCTGCGAGAAAACTGGGCTTTCCCGTAATAGTGTGTACCGATGGCGCAAAGATGATTCCGTCTTTTCCAAAAAAATGGATGAGGCTCTTGCAGATGGTGTAGCGCTCGTAAACGACATGAGCGAAAGCCAATTGCTCAATCTCATCAAGGAAAAGAATTGGCCAGCTATCAGCTTCTGGCTCCGGCACCGGAATGACAATTACAAGAATAAGCTGGAGATCACCACCAAGGACGACCCAGAAGAACTAACACCTGCCCAAGCCAAGGTCGTAAAGCAGGCTCTCAAGCTGGCGAAAATCACTCAATCAAAATCCTTAAAGAACTCTAACTAAATTCTTATGCAAAAAATCATTCCAAACACTTTGGTCAACAAGATGATCAAAGACCGCCTTGTCCGCACCTCCATCACGAAAGATAGTTTCCTTTACTTCTTCCACTTCTACTATGCCCACTATGTGAAGTATGAGACAGCAGATTTTCAGAAGGAAATCATTCACTACCTCGAACGCAGCAAAACAGAGAGTCTCTTTGTGGTTGCCTTTCGTGGATCTGGAAAATCGACCATGGTGACGACCGCCTATCCGATCTGGGCGATTCTCGGAAAACAGCAGAAGAAATTCTGTGCTGTATTCTGTCAAACCAAAGCCCAAGCGAAACAACACATGATGAATATCCGTACGGAACTGGAAGGAAACGACGTTTTGAAACGTGACCTCGGGCCGTTCCAAGAAGAGAGCGAGGAATGGGGCTCCTATTCGCTCGTGTTCAAAAAACATGGCGCGCGCATTACAGTAGCCTCAACCGACCAAAGCATCCGAGGCATTCGGCACAATGAACACCGACCGGATTTGATTATCTGCGATGATGTCGAAGATGTGCAATCCACCAAGACCCGAGAAGGTCGCGATAAAATATATCACTGGCTTCGAGGCGAAGTCATCCCTGGCGGCGACAGGAATACCCGCCTAATCATCGTTGGTAATCTTCTTCACGAAGATTCGCTCCTTATGCGGATCAAGGAAGAAATAGCCCAAGAGAAAACCAGAGGGGTATTCAAAGAGTATCCACTGATTGATAAGGACGGTGTCTGTCTTTGGTCTGGGAAATATCCAAGCGAACAGGATATTGAGGAGGAGAGGAGAAAAGTCGCCAGCGAGATATCGTGGCAACGCGAATATCTCTTGCGTATTATCCCGAGCGATGATCAAGTTATCTATCCTGAATGGATCCAGTATTATGATGAACTGCCCGGTGAAGATCATACAGGCTATCGGGGTACCTATGCTGGAGTAGATTTGGCAATCTCAGAAAAGGATTCCGCCGATTACACAGCGGTAGTTTCAGCACAGGTCTATTCCCGGCGTGAAAAAATGCGGATGTATATCCTGCCAAATCCCATATCACAGAAACTGAATTTTCCCGCTCAGGTTGATCTACTCAAGAACATCAAGAATACCACCATGCCCAACCGTTCTGACACTATCTTTGTAGAAAGTGTTGCCTATCAGGAGGCATTGCCACAAATGCTTGAAATGCAGGAAATTACCGCCGAAGCAATCAAGCCAAAGGGAGACAAACGGACGAGACTGGCACTGACATCGACGGCGATCAAATCAGGCATTATCAAGTTCCCACGAAAGGGTTGCGAAGAGCTTATTGAACAATTGATCGGGTTTGGGGTCGAAAAACATGATGATCTAGCTGATGCATTCTCACTTCTTGTGAATTCAACGATGGATAAACATGCGCATGAGGGAACGTTTCTTATTGCTTGGATCGGGGGTTATGGTGACGATAACAACATTGTCTATTATCCCGATTATGTAAATGTACGCTAGTGAAGCGCAATTTGGCGGCACCTCGTTTAATCTACATAGTCTTAATAGTACAGACTTTTACAAGAATTTCTAAAAATTTTATTTGAAACAATTACAATTTAAAACGAAAGAGTCGTAAGCTGTTCAGGATAACAAGAAGCGCCATCCCTGTATCAGCCGCGATGGCGATGCTGAGATGTGAGATACCAAAGACTGCAAGGACTACGAATGCCACTTTCGCCAGAAGCGCTCCCGCAATGTTCTGCTTCACAGTCCGCACCGTTCGTTTTCCTAAATTCACAAGATCG
Source organism: uncultured Bdellovibrionales bacterium (assembly GCA_964604195.1). GTDB lineage: Bacteria > Patescibacteriota > Minisyncoccia > Moranbacterales > UBA1568 > SSEF01. The sequence goes on along the minus strand of CAZRXW010000003.1, from coordinate 47,929 downwards.
GGAATATTTGAAAGATTTTCACTCATAAGAGCGATATCGGCTGTCTCGATAGCGACATCCGAGCCTTTCGAGGCCATAGCGATGCCGACATTCGAGAGCGCGAGCGAAGGCGCGTCATTCACCCCGTCGCCGACCATGGCTACGTAAGCGTACTTCTTTTTCAGTTCCTCAATTTTCGCAACCTTGTCTTCTGGAAGAAGATCTCCGTACGCCTCGGGAATATCCAGATCTTGGGCGACAAAGGATGCTGTATGCTGATTATCCCCGGTAAGCATGACTGGCCGGACTCCGAGACTAACCAGTCGATCTACAGTTGCTTTAGCATCATCCTTGATCCGGTCGGCGATAGCGATGATGCCCATAAGCGATCCTCCGCCGGAGACGAGCACGATTGTTTTCCCTTCACGTTCGAGTCTTTCTGTTTTCTCAGCAACCTCCTGTGTCGGAACCCCGTGCGTATTCATAAGCTTGAGGTTACCAACGCAGTGCTCCTGATCGTCGCAAACCGTGCAGATCGCTTTTCCTCCTTTGCCAGCTATGTTCAAGTAATCCTTCATCGGATGGAGCGTAATACCTTTTTCTTTGGCAAACTGGAGAATACTTTTCGAGAGTGGGTGTGAGGAAAACTGCTCGACACCCGCCGCATCCTCGAGTATACGCTGCTCCGAAAAACCATTGAGAGCGATCACCTCAGAAATATACGGCTCTCCAACCGTCAGTGTTCCCGTTTTGTCGAAAGCAATCGCTTTCACCTTCTGCATCGCTTCCAGATGCTTGCCGCCCTTGATGAGAACGCCTCTCCGGGAAGCGCCTCCGATAGCCGAGGTGATGGCGACCGGCGTTGAAATCACCAGCGCACAAGGACAGGCGATGACGAGCAACACAAGGGCTCGCGTAAACCAATCCATAAAAGGTGCTCCCAAGACGAGCGGGGGCAAAACAGCAATGCCGAAAGCCAAAATGACGACCGCAGGGGTATAGAACCGGGCGAAGCGGTCGATGAATTCCTGGCTTGGTGCTTTGGCTTGCTGCGCGGCTTCGACCAAGCGGACAATCTTCGAAAAGGTGGAGTCATTGCTCGCCTTGGTCACCTCGATTTCCAGGTAACCGTTCTCATTGAGCGTTCCGGCGAAAACAGGGTCTCCTGTGCGTTTGTTGTGAGGAAGAGGTTCGCCCGTAATGGTGGCTTCATTCACGGCGGAATCGCCCGTCAAGACCTTCCCGTCAAGAGAGATGAGCTCGCCAGGGCGGATGGCAATCTTTGCCCCAATAGAAACCTGATCCACGACGATCATGGTTCCGTCGGTCAATCTTGCTTGCTTCGGCGCTTTATGCAGAAGTGCCTGGAGCGCCTTGCGCGATCTCGCAACGCCATACTCTTCCAAAGCCTCCGAGAGCGAGAAAAAGAAAACGACCGCGGCGGCCTCCGGCAACTGATTTATATAAAGGGCTCCGAGCGCGGCTACCACCACAAGGAAGTCTATGTTGAGAAACCGCTGCTTCATCAATCCATTGAGTGCGCTCTTTACCACATAGATACCTCCAAGGAGCACACCAGTAAGGTAGAGGGCGGTAAGAATGGCTTCCGAAACCGGAAAAAAGCTCAAAACAAACGCGACACCGGTGCTGAGGCCGGAAAGCGCCGTGAGCATCTTTTTTCGATCGATGAATGAAAGCTCTAGCGGAGGAGTCTTTTTTTCTTCTGAGCAGCAGCTCGCGGAATTTTCTTGGCACATATCATTACTTGCTTAACTCCTGATAATACGAACTGATTCTTTTTTGACTGTCAAAAACCGGCTTCAGAGAAACCTCTTCAACGAGACTATCCTCCTCATTATACCCGAACGGGTTGTCCAAGTCTTTAATGAAAAAAATCATGTAGATCATGATGAAGCTGACGAAGGAAGTAAAAAATGCACTTTCAAAGAACGGGTCCATCTTCACAAAGATGAGACCGACCACGAGAATGGAAGTGATGATCTCAGCGATCGCATAGCCGGTCCCCAGAAAAGAAGTTTCCCTGATCGTATGGATCCGGTTGATCATTTTTCTCAGCGAATGCTGTTCCTGTTTCAATCGGACGATGAAGTTCGCTTGCGTCTGACTCTCAAAGGCGAGAAAGTCGTCATTGAAAGAACGAAGCGTTGCCATCACCTGGTTCGTCCGCTCTTTCTTGTGAAACCAGTCGACGAGAGATCCGCTGAACTCCGAGAGTTTCCGAAGAAAATCCTTCGCTTCCGGGCTCTGCTTGCTCTTGTAAAGAATCAACGCCTCGTCAGCCATTGTCTCCAGACTGGCCGCTACATCGCCCGGCAGCTTCTCACTCTCCTTGTAATCGACCAGGGTGCCGGATATGAGAAAACCGATCAGGAATATATTGGCCGAGATGAGTGCTGCAAAAAGAGAGTTCAGCGTCAGAAACTCGTACCCCAAAGAGTGCAGGGAGAATTTCGCCAGGACAACCATCATGACAAATGGAACAGTTTTCAAGGCTAATCTCCAACGCGAGTGAAGAGGCAATCTCTTTACAATTTTTTGTAACATAGGGTTTCGAAATTCTCAGATTATCATTATCCGTTTTCTGCGGATTTTCTTTCCAACGCGACAATCCGGCAGACTTCTCCCGAGCGGCTTCTGATGAGAGAGAGAAAGGAAATCGTGAGCAACATAATGGCTACGATCGACAGTTCCATTCCTTGGAAAGGCAGGTACGCGATAGCACCACTTATACCTGGCAGGGCGAGGATGGGAAGTCCGCAGCTCGCACAACCACCCCCAATGATACCAAGCAGAGAACTCCCGCCGACCGTTGCCCGCATTTTCCCCGAAACGCGGGCGCTCCGTATCCGTTCCACGAGAAGCGAGACATTCGCTCCCGTCAAAAGCGCTATCGTGAAGAGGAGGAAAAGACTGACTCCGCTCATCACCGTTCCTATTCCGAACAGGAGGGCGAAAAGAATGTCGCGTGTATATTCCAGGGTATGGTCGCCAAATATCGCGTCTTGCACGAGGCTCGCGTTCATAAGATAAGCCATCGCTACCACATAGAGAGTGGCAACAGCGAGCGTCATCGCGATAATTTTTCCGAACCGGAGTCTTTGCATCTTTCAGTCGTAGTTATTTTTTGCCACTGCCAAACGCCTGTTCAGGCGTGAGGAGAATATCCGAAAGCTGATATACTGGCACTTTGTAGATAAACGGTCGACCTTCCGCGACTGCCCACCAATCGCTTTCTTTTTTCAGCAGCTGAATTTCCGCCAGCTTTTTGCCAGTGCCGTCAGACAGGCGCAGGATGGTTTTCCCGCTCGCTTTCCTGAACTCCGACTCCTGTTCTTTTGTCAGGAAATCGGATCCTTCAAGAGAGCCGATCGCCTCGGTCAGCTGCTTCGCGAGTGTTTCTTCGAGAACGGCTTTCTTACCACCGCTTTCCGTCTGCCACTTCCCGTCTTGGGTTCTGGTGATACTGAGCGAAGCGGTTTTCGAGAGAATCTCGACCTTTCCGATTTCGTCTTTCGAGATGTTCAGGAGCGACTTGTCGCGCCAGAAAGAAACGGTTTGTGATAAAGTGTCCGGGAGCTTGCCTTCCACCAGATAAACATTTACGCCGTCTTTCTTCCGAGCATAGAACGAACCAAGGGAGGGTCCGCGCGAACCGATAACGAAGGAATCCTCTTTCCCGCTCGCCGAAAATGTCACTTCATACCCTTCCTCTCCGACGCCGAATCCAGAAAAGTTATTCTTGTTCTTGGAGACGAGCGCGCCAACCTTGAGACTGGTTACCGAATCGAAGAACGTATCCACGGTTTTCGGAGCCGCTTCAAAAGTATCAATCATCCATACACCGTCTTTGCGCTCCAACACTTTCCTTTCCTCGCCTTTTTTCGCGATCACAGTCTTCCCTGTAGCGTCTTTCGTAAACGCTGAGAAGTCGAGTTCCACTTTGGACGGAGCCGATCGCATGAAACCAGCTTCCTTTTGCCAGAACGGGAAACTGGTCGCGACACCGAGCGCGATAAGGATCCCGAAAAGAATGAGCAATGTTTTTCTATTCATAGTTGTTTGAAGCATAAGTCAATTTACTCAGTCCACGGCGACGCATGAGACGGAAAGCACCGTAACCAGCCGGGAAAAGCAACGCGAGAGCCATATTGCCATACTTCACCATCGCTACCTGGGTCGCATCCTCGAAGAGGAGCCTGCGTTCCGCTTTCTGCTTAATTCGAATGCCAGCCAGCGAGTCCTCCTGCCCGAGCCAAGCCAGCGTACCCGAGGCAAAGGCGATATTTTCAGGCGCATTCTGAACGAACTGATCAGAGATGAAGTCGGAATCACCAACGATGACGATACGAGACCTCAGTCCGCCTGCCTGAACGCTTGCCCCCTCGAGACCGACCGCGATCAGCTGTTCGCCGAGTTTTTCCTGAGGGAGTTTCTTGTCGGGTGCGATCGAAGCACCGGCAGCGACTTTCCCGCCGAACCGAGTGGTTGCCAGGAGCTTGGTCGCGGAAAATCCTTTTCCTTTGAGCTTTGCCTCATCGAGAACTACTGGGCTCGCCCACGGGAATAGCACGCTTTCGATCTTCCCGGTAACTGGTGAGGTCTGGTCAACTGCTCCCACTCTCGCCCAGAACGGGTACGGGAGCACATATGACAGGGAGTTGCGGCCGCCTCCGCCGAAATTGACTGCTTCGTTAGAACGGATATCGTAGGCGAGGTCACTCGTTACATCGACGCCGTACTCCTTCAGAAAATCCGTGAAGTTTTCCGGAGTGGCCGACGATATGAGAGCTTGTGGCGTGACGGTAACCGGATCAAGGAGAAAGAAGGCGGAGCCGCCTTTTGACAAGAAAGCTGTGATGGCCGCTCTTGTCTTTTCGTCGACTGCCTGATTCGGTCCGGCAACGACAATCGCGACTGTCTTTTCAGAAAATCCTGGGGTCTTTTCATCGATCGTCACTTCCTTGACCTCGAACTGCTTCTCAAGCTCGCTACTCAGTGCCCGATAATCCTGGAAAAGACTCTTTTCGCCGTGTCCTGAAAGAAAGGCAATTTCCTTTTTGTCCTTGTCAGTCAGTTTCTTGATGAAGCTCGTGAGCTGATACTCGAGGTCAGCAGTATCTTGAAGGAACGGAATCACTTCGTTCTTACCACCATAGGCGACCGCCACGCCAAGATAGCCGGTCTTCAACTGGTATTCACCTTCGCCAATGACATTGAACCGTGTTTCCTCGACACCGAGCGACTGGGCCTCGGAGACTGCTTCCGAATCAGTGGCAGGATTTTTAGTAGAGAGGACAATATTGCCCTTTCCAAGCGTCTGGTAATCACGGAGCATATCCTTCGTATCGCGGAGTACGGGCTGGAGCTGAGCCGGGAGCCCATCGGACGCGAAGAGCGTAATATTCACGACATCATCGAGTCCACCGACTGTCTTCTCGGTAACATCCGTCAGGGTGTAGAGTTTGTCTTCGGTCAGATCGATACGGCCTGGGATACGCGATCCGACAATATTCGTGAGGACAGCGATACCGATAAACAGCGTAATTCCGATCTGATAACTCCGATACAGAGAACGCCGGTTGCCATAACGCCTTTTGAGGAGAAAGAGGTAAGCCGAACTCAGAAAAATGACGATGGCCGAGAGGAAATACCAGAGATCGCGCAGATCGATCAGCCCGCGCGACATGGATTCGAAATGCGAGAGGACAGACAGTCGCTCAAAGACCGGCACAAGAAACGATGGCACGGTCGCCGTCACGAAATCAAGGCCAAGAATGATGTAGAAGAAACTCAAGGCTGTCGCGACGAGGAGGGCAGAAATCTGACTTGTGAAGAGGGTTGAAACAAAGATACCAAGTGCAATGAGAGTCGCCGCAAAGAAGAGACTCCCGAAATACTGCCCCACGACGACACCCCAGTCGAGGTTGCCGAATGCACCGATACTCCAGGCGAGCGGCCATACGACCATGAGCGTGAGCGCCGCAAACCCGAGACTGCCGAAGAATTTCCCGATGATGAGCTCAATATCCCGGAGTGGATGCGTGAGGAGGAGTTCAATCGTTCCCTCGCTTCGCTCCTGAGAGATGCTCCCCATAGTGATAGCCGGAACGAACAACAGGAAAAGCCACGGCAAATACGTGAAGAGCGGGCGAAGCGAGGTTTCTCCGATGAGGAACACGTTGCTGAAGAAAAGAAATTCCCAAAGAAGGAGAAATACGACGAGGACGATATAGGCGGTCGGACTATTGAAAGATGTTCGCAGTTCCTTGCGTGCAATCGCGAGAATATTTTGGAGATTGATGGTTTTCATAGTGTTAGAGTTCGCTGGTCAGTTTGTGGAAGGTATCTTCGAGGCCGTGTTCCTCCTCGGCGAGTTGCCAGATCGTCCACCCGCGCTCACGCGCGATTTTGGAAAGTTCGGGACGGAGCTCGACCGACTGACCAGTCGTGAGCTTGGCACGCACTCGTCCTGCTCCAGCCGGTTCGATATCCACGCGTTCCAAGCCGGATAGCGCACGCAGGGCAGGTTCAATGCCGTCGCCTTCGAGTTCCAAGAGCAGCACCCGCTCGTGCTTTGCGGCGCGGGAAAGATCATCTGCAGTACCATCCGCCACCAGTTTTCCCTTGTTTATGATGATGAGCCGATTGCAGACGGCCTGCGCTTCCTGCATAACATGCGTACTCATGATGATGGTCCGGTCTTTGGCGAGATCCTTGATAAGCGCGCGGATCTCGGTGCGCTGATTTGGATCGAGACCTTCGGTCGGCTCATCCATGATGAGAATGCGTGGCTGATGAAGGAGCGCTGCCGCCATACCGACTCTTTGCTTGTAGCCCTTCGAAAGTTCGCCGATTGGCCGATAAAAAACATCGCCGATGGCCACCGCTTTGACGGCAAAATCAAAGGCGGCTTTCCTTTTTCTTTTTGGGATGTGCTTGAGATCGGCAGACAGATCGAGAAATTCCGACACAAGCATATCCTTGTAGAGTGGGTTGTTTTCGGGAAGGTAGCCGATGAGTTTCTGTGCCTCGAACGCTCGGTCCGCGACCGGGATATCGTCGATCGTCACGCTGCCCTTGTCGGGAGACAGAAAGCCGGTAATGAGACGAAGCGTCGTGGTTTTCCCTGCGCCATTCGGTCCGAGGAATCCGACAATATCGCCCTTCCGTATTTCAAAGGAGAGATCGCTGATCGCCCTGACGGATCCGAATGATTTTGTAAGATGGTCGACTTTGATCATAGAGTTATTCATCTAAATGTTTACTGGTTAAATCTTCGATTACTTAAGCTTTTCTTCGCCGATCACCCGATCGTATCGTCGTCCATCAAACATGATGGTCGGTATCTTGATCGTCCGGATACGCTCCTCGACGGTTTCTTTTTGCCTTTCAATTCTCTGCTTCACCGTATCGCTTCCAGCCATTGCTTGTATTTTCCCGATCCGCTCCTCGTCGTAACCCATTTCCCTCAGCCATCCGACAAGGGCTTCCTCAGCCTCTTGTTTCGAGTACAGGAGATTGAACTGTTCCTGGTACGATGAGCCGTTCAGCGCTTTGCCTGTAAAAAGTTTTTCCAATATCTGCCAATCAGCCGGGATTTTTGAATCCAACGGGATGAGCTTTACGGCTTCAAGATAGGATATGACAAGCGACGAATGAGGGAATTTATATCCGCTCGATGCATCCGCACTCGGAATGGCATACGGTATATAGGTCAAATTGTATTTCTCCTCGAACCCTGCCGCCTTGATATTCCCGAAGAGCTTGGCGCAATATTTACAGCCCGGATCGATGACCTCGAGAGCAAGCTGTTTCTTCGGATCGTAGGACTGATAATATGTCGCCGTCTCGTCGATGTATTCTTCCGGCTTCCAGTCCTTGAAACGATCAGGGATACGGGAAATCGTATCCGCAAAGAAGACCGCTTCGTTTGCTGTCCAATCGAATATCTCGAATGCTTTCACGGCTTCAAAAAAAGTTTGCCGACCGGAAGTCACTCCGCAGGCTTCACCGCTCAGAGAACAGGATTCGGCGTTTTGCGGAGTGCACGTATCGTATACGAAAAGGTTCAGTCCGCTTTGGAACACTATGAGCAGACTCCACAGACTCAGCACCACGAAAATCGTCGCCAAAACTTCGATCCATCTGTCTAGAAACTTGGCGAGCTTCGGCCGAGTCAGAATGAGCGAACCGATCAGCACGTTTTTCGCCTCTTCCTTGAAACCGATCTCACACGGGCGAAACGTCATTTTTCGCGCTACGCACACCCAGGCTTTCTTGGCGAGCTTGCGGTAGCGCGCCGAAAAAATACCAAGAATCAGGAAAATGATGAAGGCGGCAATACAAAACATACTCTTATCGGATATTTCTTATGATTTTTCCCATAACCTCAAGGAATTTTCTGATGTCGTTTTCCGTATTATGAAGACCTAGGGAAACACGCACGAGCGGCGGATAATTCTTTACGTTCTGCAAGTAATAGTGACAGCAGAAGTATCCGCTCCGCACCATGATGTTCTGCTGCGAAAGCACGGTCGCCAGCCGGTGTGCATCAATGTCTTCAGAATAAAAGCTGATCGTGGCACTCGGCTCGACATTCAGAAGACGAATACCCGGCAAGGAAGAAAGTCCGTCAAAAACCATGCGGGCAAGCTTTCGTTTCTGTTCTTCTCGATTCAACCCTTCCGGCCGGTACGATTCAAGCCAGTCAAACGCTGCACCCAAACCGATAATGCCAGCGAAATCCTGAAGTCCTGGCTCAAGTTTGCAAACCGGATCATTTAAAGGAACAGAAAAGCTTCGTTCATCGAGTTTCTCCACCATACCTCCTCCGACAAACGAGAGTTCGAGCGAATCGAGAAGTTGTCTTTTCACAATTATCCCACCGAGACTGGGCGCATACATCTTGTGTCCGGAAAAACACAGCGCATCAAAATCAGCTTCGCGCAAAAGCGCCGCATGATCAACCATACCCTGTGCACCATCAATGATCAGGATGCCGCCCGCCTTGTGAAGATCATGAGCCAGAGCCTTCATATTTCGCAAAACCCTGCCGTCGATATTCGAGGCTACGTTCAAAACTGCAATCGTGCCGGACATGTCCTCTACTTGATACCCGAGCGACCCATCTTTGGCTCTTGGAAGAATCTTCCGCGGAATACCAAGTCTTTTGGCAGCCATGAGTGTGGGAAGCAATACCGAGTTATGCTCGATTTCCGATGTCACAATCTGCTGATACACTCCCTCGGGAAGCTGGGACAAAAGAAGATTCAGTCCGTAGGTTGTATTTAGCGTAAACGCCGCCTGATACTCTTTGGCCGACTTGCCCATATATTCGAGAGTCTTTTCTCTGGTTTTCTCCACTTCTTCGTCTACTCGCTTACCCCATTCGTACTTCACTCTTCCGCCACACGCATTGAATTCTTTGAAATACGAAAACATCGCGTCCTGAACCGGCTGTGACCGAAGGGTCTGGCAAGCCGAGTCTAGGTAGATTATTTCCTCAGACACAAATTCGAAGTCTTTCCTGATTGGAAGGAACCGTTTCGCTGTATCATCTTTTTTTCTACCGAATAGATCCATGGCTTTTACTGGTTCAGCTCCTTTTCAAGAAGCGATTTGAAGTCTTCATACCCACGGGGATTTTCTATCTTCTCACCGCCGAGAAAAAAGGTTGGGGTACCCTCAACTTCAAGCTTCACTCCTGCCTTACGGTCTCTCTCAATTCGATCTTTAATCTCTTTAGAATCAACATCCTTCCTAAACCGTTCCATGTCGAGTCCGAGCTTTTCGGCATACCCCTCAAAGATCTTCGCATCGGCTTTCGGCCGCTCGCTCCACGACTTCTGATCCTGAAAGAGGGCATCATGCATCTCCCAGTACTTGCCTTGTTTTCCGGCCGCTTCGACCGCACGGGCCGCCGTCATGCTGTTTTTATGTCCGGGCAATGGGAAGTAACGGGTAACGAAAGATACTCTGTCGCCATATTCTTCAGCAATCCGCTTGACGAGAGGATAATACGCGCCACAGGCTTCACACTCGAAATCGAGGTATTCGATGACGGTTACCTTCGCCTCTTTGTTTCCCTTGATCCAATCGTCCTGAACAACTTGCAACAAATCCGTCTTTCCCTTAGAAGCGTCTTTGGAGGCCGTCGGCGCCAAGGTCGCGTCCGATCCCTTCTGATTTGAATGAAACCACCAGAACCCGCCTCCAATGACGACAAACGCGAGGAAGAGCGGTATCGCCACCGTTTTCCATTCGCTCATGAGACCAGCCTGTTTTTCGCGCTGCGCCCGCTCCTCAAGTTTTTCCTGACGGCGCAACTGCTTGCGCTCTTTTTTGGTCAGTGAGTTTTCTTCCATAGTGTTTTGGTTATTTTCCAGCTTTCTTCAATTCTTCATCGATGATGGCCTTGAAAGCCGAGAAGGGTTGGGCACCCACAACCGCGCGGCCGTTGACGAAAGTGGCAGGAGTTCCGCTCACACCCGCAGCCGTTCCATCCGCCATATCTTTTTCCACTTCCTGCTTGTACTTCCCGGAATCGAGACACTGGTTGAACTTCGTGGCATTCACGCCTGCCTGAACCGCCCACTTTTTAATATCATCTACGGTAAACTGAACAGTTCCGGAACCTTGCTTTGCCTGTTCCGCAAATATGGTGTCATGCATTTGCCAGAATTTTCCCTGCTCTTTGGCACATTCAGCTCCCTGTGCTGCCGGAATCGCTCCGGGATGGAATGAGAGTGGGAAGTCACGATAAACGAGACGGGCTTTTCCGGTATCCACGTATTCCTTTTTCAGCTGAGGAAGCGTATCCTCGGCGAACTTTCGACAGAAGGGACACTGGAAATCACTGAATTCAATAATGGTGACAGGTGCATCCTTTTTCCCCAGGAAAGCATCGTCATCCGCCGACACATCTACTGATCCGCTAGGAGCTTGCGGAGCGCCCGCGGTCGGCTGCCCAACGCTTGGTACGGCAGTGGCATCATCCAAATTTTTCAGAGAAAACTTTCCGGATGAAAGAATGGCCGCGCTCACTACGAAAGAAGCAAGAAGAATGCTTCCGGCGACCAAAAGCGCGCTTTTATTGAAACTGGTTTTTTGCATCAGGGGTTCTGACGAAAAAGAGGCTCTCGGTTCAGCTGATTCGTCCAACGGTTTCGGAATCTCTTGTTCCATATGAAAGTAAAAAATTTAAAAGTAACGGGAGACAAACAAAAACACTTACGATAACGCTTTGCCAAAAATCCGAAATAGGCAAAACTCGCAAGTATCTAGACGATGTTCAAGATATGCGCCTTGTGATTGAGGATTCCTTGAGAAAAGAGGGTTCTCAAAAAATCAAAAAGCAAGAAAGACGGGTGACGTTTCAGATACTGCCTTTGGCGAATGGTGAGAGTTTCAGAGAGTAAGAAGTATCGTCTTTGAAAAATGAAGGCAAGAGCCATGATAACGGTAGCTCCCAAAGCGCCGAGCAAGAATTTTTCCTGAGGAAGAGCAGTGAACATCGCCTGCCACAGGCTCAAGTGTTCAGCGAAGGCATTCCTGCATACTTTGTCGTGGTCGCCGGGAACGGCAAAGCAGTTGTCCTGTTCGGCAATCTGCACCGCCTCCACACCCATCGAATATTCAAGAGCGAAAGAAAAGACGCCCAAGAGAAAGCCGACAAACGCCAACCCCATGAAAAATCGAGAGAATTTCAGCCTGGATTTCTTCATAAAACGATACTGACCATTTTAGCACGGAAAATACGTACCGACAAAACGCCGGAATGCCCATTACTCGACAACGATTTTCCCTTGCATCTCCATGTGTCCTTCACCGCAATAAACGGAACAAAAAAACTCAAATGTTCCTGTTTTGCTCGCCATAAACTCTATTACCGCTCCCTCAGGAGGTATATCTCCCTCCATAACGCCTAGATCAGGAATAACGAGACCATGCAACACATCGGCATTATGGATGATGAGCCTTACCAGCTCTCCTTTGTTAGCTGTAATGGTCGCTGGCTCCCACACATACTGCCTCACGCCCATATGAATGGTTCGTTCTGTCCTACCATTCACTACATCAGTCGAAGGAGGCGGGAAACTTGCAAAATCCGAAACCGTTCCTTTCGGAGGAAGAGCGCCAGAAGGGGCCTCGGGAACAATTGATGTTTGGTCATCATTCGAAGAGCTGCTTTCAGACTTTTCGATTGGCGGCTGACTGACGGGAGAATCAGGAGTGGTTGTTGACACTTGTTTCTCTTCTCTAGACCGGGGAGATGCATCTGTTTTTTTGGAAGAGAGCGACTTATAAACCCACCACGAAACACCCTCCATGAGAGCGAGAACGATAACAAAAATAACGATTATTTTCTTCATAGCACTTACCTCGGCTAGAACATAGAGTTCTGATTCGACTCTTTTCAGAGGTATCGTATTTGTCGCAACAACAATCGAGGAAATATTCCTCAAGGATTAAGCTTCTTGTATTCGCGCCACTGGCGATTCGACCAATCAGCAGGTTTAGCCATTAGCTGTTGCTCTTCACCCGGATGAGGAAATAGGCTCGGTGACTTGTAATTGCTCTTGAATTCATCCCTAATAATTTCCTGGCCAGACGCACTTTTTACGACCTGCGTAAAAGTGGTTTTCATGCTCCCATCCGTATTTCTCTCAAGAATATACGGGCCATCTATTGAGACGTCACGCCCATCTTTCGTGCCGAAAAAACGGAAAGTGAGTTTGGTACCCTCGATGACGGACTGCATCATAACGGCGTTTCCGGTATTATTGAGGAATTTGAAATCTGGTTTTGGAATATAGATCGTCGCATCCATGCCGTAAGGCAGGTAGTACTGCACAGGATACGAGTGATTGCGACGCTCGGTGATTTTCATCCCACTATAAATAGCCGCCCGAAAGACGGTACTTGAGACCTGGCAGACGCCGCCCCCAAATTCGGGCTCGGTCTTATTATTGCGGATAACCAGTTCAGGCAGATAGCCATTAACCTCATCAACCTCTCCGAGATGTTCAACGAAAGAGAATTCTTCGCCCGGAGCGATGATCAGGCTCTGAAACTGTTCCAACGAGCGTTTGATATTATAGATTCGGTTCTTGGGCGATCCCCGGAAATTCGAACTACCACTCCCGATCAATTCACTGATTCCGAGTCGATCGAGATCCTCCATCCTGATTTCCGGAGCAAGCGCGCGGATTGGCAGTTCCAATGAAAGCGATTCCCCATTAAGTGTTACGAGTTTTTCTCTGAAAATATCCAGGCTTTTTTCCTGATCGAGGCTCTGTCCGAATACTCCCGGTATTTCAGGGATAATTTTATCGTTTTTGTCAGTACCGAAGACAGCGTCTTGAGGATCGGTATCCGTTCTCTGAGCTAATTCCCGAAGATAGTCTCTGACTGAGCCCTCATCCAGAACTACCGAGACCTTCGTCAGTACGTGATCTCGATTTTTCCGAGACATGCTGAAATTACAGAAACCGTATGGCAAAGGGCAGAAAGATCGATCCTCGATTTCCGATTGATAGCTAAAGTCAAACACATTCGATGTGATTATTCGAAACCATTCCGAAATCCTCTCGTTCGGAACAATCTCAATGGTATTTCCAACAGAAATTGTGACATTCGGATAAGCGCTAGCAGAAACAGGCAAAGAGCCCCATGCCAAGAGCATAAGAGATACAAAAAATGTTATGAGAAGTGATGATGGATTCATAAAAAGAAGACGAGAAGCGTAATCAGTAAACAAGTTGCTACGGACAAACATACGAGCGAAGCCATCATCGTGTGGTTTCGCGGATTTAGTGATAATAGCAACAATATCTATCATTCCGACTATGTAGATGTGGAATAGTCGAATGACTTCTTATCTCACAACGAGGTCTCATTCCAGAAACTTTCCACCTGAGATATCAAAAATCTTTCGAAGAATCCTGTTAATTTCTCCAAAACACTCCAATCTTACGCTCTCCGATCTACAAAAGCTGTGTAATAAATCCCGAAAATAAGCGGTATCCCTGTTCTGTCCAGCTGCTTCATTCTTTCCTTCACGTCGCCATGCGTGAACCCGATTTTGATATATTCGGGCATCGATTCATTGATCAGTATGTAAACGATCTGATTCATAGCTATTTCAAAAGTTCATTAACAGGAACACCCAATGCGTTGGCAAGGTTGGTAATAGTTGAAAGAGTCGGGTTTGTCTTCCCGTTCTCGATATTGCTAACAAAAGACCGGTTGACTGCTAGTTTCTTGGCAATCTCAATTTGGGTAACGCCTTTTCTTGTTCTGATCCTCTTGAGATTTTCCCCAAGCTTTTTCGAGTAATCTTCCATAAAAGGAGTATACAACATTTGTTGTATTTTACTACAACAAAGCTATCTTAACTAATGTGATCGAAAAACTACAAAAATGGCTCAAAAACTATCTCGCTATTATGCAATAAATCGCTAGTTTTGCATAGACTTAGCAAAAACAGCTATCTGCGTCATCAATAGGTATATGGAAACCTATACCACAGCCCGAATTGGTGACGAAATAGTCCAGCCTGTCCAAAAGGTCAGGTATGTCCTCTATGCCAGAAAATCAACCGAATCAGAGGAGAAACAAGTGCTCTCCATTGACTCTCAGATCAAGGAGATGCTCCAACAGGCCGAGCGGGATAATCTGGAAGTAGTTGAAATCAGACGAGAATCCCATAGCGCAAAGGAATCAGGGCAACGGCCAGTCTATCGAGAAATCTTGGAGGATATTCGGGGCGGTAGGTTCAATGGCATTCTCACATGGGCACCGGATCGCCTTTCCAGGAATGCCGGAGATTTGGGGAGCGTGGTAGATCTTATGGACCAACAACGCCTCATGGAAATTCGCACTTATGGGCAAGTATTCAAAAACTCTCCAAACGAGAAATTCCTTCTGATGATCCTCTGTAGTCAGGCAAAACTTGAAAACGACAACAAGAGCATCAATGTGAAACGAGGCCTGCGGACGAGGGTAGAGATGGGACTCTGGCCAGGCCCACCACCAACCGGCTATATCAAAGAGAAACGAATGGATCGGAAATGCGAAACGCTCATTGATCCGGAACGAGCACCTGTCATCAAGAAAATGTTCGAAAAAGTGGCCTACGAACATTGGAGCGGACGAAAGATATACAATTGGCTCAAATTCGACCTGAATTTCAGAAGTGCCTACGGAAAGAAACATCTGAGTCTTGGAAATATTTACCGACTCCTAGATAACACTTTCTACTATGGAGTATTCGAATATCCAAGGAAATCAGGAAATTGGTACACGGGAAAGCACGAGCCAATCATTACCAAAGAACTCTTTGATCTCGTTCAGGGACAGATAAAAAGTCAGGTTTTACGAGTTGAAGGAAAAGAATTTGCCTTCACTAAAATGATGACCTGTAGATTATGTGGATCAGGCATATGTGCCGACGAAAAGTTCAAAAAGAAAAGAGGTGGCGGAGTTCATCGCTATGTGTACTACGGTTGCACCAAAGCTAGAGGAGCCGATTGTAAATGTGGCTACACCGAAGAAAAAGAAATCTTAAAACAGTTTGAAGAGTTGATAGATAGAATAAGCCTCAATGAGATTGAAGTAAAATCAAAGATCAAGACAGAGATTGAGCGGTTTTCAAAAATGCAAAAGTTCTTTCTCGGGACAAAAGAAAAGATTAGCGTCCCGAGCGTCGATATTCGAGGCTATGCAAAGTATGTCCTCCGAGAAGGAACCAATGAAGAAAAAAGAGAAATACTGGGTTGCCTTAAAAGCCGGATCTATCTTGCGGAGAAGAAAATAACTATAACAACATGAAACCGCCATAGAAAGCCAAGGTTGATTTTTGTCCCTTAAAAAGCTAAGATTGAAAGTACAATATTGCCTAAACTCAAGTCTTTTGACTCGAGCATGGCGAAATAAGGAAATTCCTAAGCAACAGAAACGGTCTCGCGACCGGTACTTGTTGCTTAGGTCAGTACCCGAAAGGGCTACTGGGTGGCCGAAAGGTTGCCGCCGATTCGCGGGACCTTTTGTGTACCTTGAAAATTGAAAGTTAATTAATCCTAAGCAACAATTTTATGAATTACGAAAAGATTTGGCAGAAGACATTGGCGAATGATGAGAAAGTAGAGTATGAATTCTCGATCGGCGGTAAATATATCAAGTTCCAACTAATCGTTTGGGGAATAATCAGTCTTCCTCTTTTACTAGTTATGGGACTTGGGGTGCTTACTTTCTTAGTAGCTCTTTTCTACTTCGCCTTTTACCTAAAAGTTGCAAACGCCTTTGCTTTCACGAATAAGCGAGTGCTTGTTCATCGGGGCTGGCTCTCGACTCACACGATAAGCGTTGACTACTCAAAAATTACCGACATCCATGTTATGGAGCCATTCTTTGATAGGGTTCTGACACATACCGGAAATCTTGCCGTTATCACGGCAGGATCAACAAATGATCAAATCGTGTTGCAACACATCAGTGATCCTTACGAAGTGAAGAAAAAGCTGGATGCCCTGAAAGGATAAACGGGATCTAAACAACAAAAAACAGTAGTTGAAAAACTGCTGTTTTTTGTTGTTTATAACAGATAGCGTGTCGTGCTACCTGCTGTTGGCGGTGAGAGAGGGATTCGAACCCTCGGTACGGTTGCCCGTACGCTTGCTTTCCAAGCAAGTACCTTAAACCGCTCGGCCATCTCACCGAAGAGTAGCTTCTTTCTTGTACCGTAAAATGGTTTTCTCTTCAAGTCTCTTTGGTGTACAATGAAGAAAATAAAGATTATATGAGTGTACCAAAAGGACTTGCGTTTGTTGATCCAAAGCAGGTAATACGACAACTTTCAGTAGGGGTAGGTGATACGGTGGCAGATTTTGGTGCCGGTTCGGGTTATTTTTCTTTTGAATTTGCTCGAGTGGTTGGAAGTGAGGGGGCGGTGTATGCCCTCGATGTGCTTCCTAGTGCTCTTGAGGCGATAACAAGTCGTGCCAAGACGCTTGGTCTCTCTAATGTAGTACCGCAGCGAGTAAATCTTGAAAGGCCAAATGGATCAGGATTGGGATCTAACAGTATTGATTGGGTAATCGTAAAAGATGTACTCATGCAAAATCAGGATAAAGCTACTATTTTGCGGGAAGTAGTACGGGTATTAAAACCAGATGGGAGAGCTATTATTATTGAGTGGCATCCTCATGAGGAGACAGTTGGTCCTGATCGTGAGACTCGTATTGCCCCGGAGCAGCTAAAGATCTGGCTCAAAGAAGCAGGGCTCGAAGTAGTGGAAGAGCCTCGTGTTGGAGGGTTTCACTATGCTTTTATTGTTAAAAAATGATGAGATGAGATGTATGCGGTGGCCAGCTTTCTTTTCTCGATTTTTTCTCGGAGCAGCCCTACTTATTCTTTCGGGTTGTGGTGATTCTGAAGTTATTCCGTATGAAGTAAAGCTCGAGGTTTGGGGGGTGTTTGATGACTCGGATGCTCTTCGAGAAATTTTTATGGAATACAAGCAGCTCAATCCGTATGTGAAGGAGATCAGTTATCGGAAGATGAGCCCGGAGACGTATCGAGCAGATCTTTTGGATGCACTGGCTTCTGGAAAGGGGCCGGATATTTTTATGGTCCAGAATACCTGGCGAGATGGTTTTGCTGACAAAGTTGTCCCAGCTCCATCACTCTTTGTAACCGAGAAAAAATTTCGAGAGACATTCGTTGATGTGGTTTCGGGTGATTTTCTAGGTGTCCAAGGCGAAGTGTATGCTGTCCCACTTTCGGTTGACTCACTTGCTCTCTATTACAACAAAGATATTTTTAATGCCGCTGGTATCGCTGAGCCGCCAAAGACTTGGGAGGATCTGCTTGCTTTAGTAAAAAAACTGACGGAGATAGATCAATACGGCAATATCAATCGTTCAGCTATTGCCATAGGAACTGGCGACAATGTGAATCGCTCTGTCGATCTCTTACTTCTTTTGATGCTTCAGATGGGAGTAGATATTCGAGATGAAAATTTTGCTACCGATGCTCAAGCACGTAAGGCCTTTGAGTTTTATTCGCAGTTTGCTCGCCTTAATTCTCCTTTTTATACCTGGAGCCCAAGAGAACATTACTCCATTGATGCATTCTATGAAGGGACATTGGGGATGACAATCAATTATTCGTATCATCACGAGACGTTTCGTCAAAAAAATGCCAAGCTTAATTTTGCGGTGGCACCGCTCCCGCAACTTGCTGGTGAAAGCCCGGTAAATTTTGCCAATTACTGGGGATTCGCAGTGGCCAAGAATAAAGTGCAACCTACCGATCCAGCCGGGCAGAACGCTCTTGATCCAAATCAATATCAGACCGTTCGGACACATGAATCATGGCAGCTTATCCATTACCTCACATTTCCCCATCCCAACAATCAACTTACTCTATACAACGCTCTCTCTCATACCTCTGGAGAGGCAATGCTCAAGAATGACCCTGCTGTAAAATACTTGGAGAAAACCAAACGGCCAGCTGCGAGACGAGATCTGATTGGAACACAGCAAGACAGTATTGCACTCGCCCCGTTTGCTCAGGGAAATCTCATTGCCAAAAGCTGGAAGGCTGGAGTCAACGCTGTAGCAGCAGAATCACTTTTGGTGGATGCGATAAATGCGGTGAATCGAGGAGAGCGTACCGTTGTTGAGGCACTTTCAGTGTTTAGCTCGCGGATCAGTCAGTTTCGTCAATAAAATATCGTTATCAAGATAAAAAAGAAATAAAGTATGCCAGAAGAAACTCGTGCTCGCCGAAAAAATACAGAAACAAGCTGGTCATTTGTTCCAGATTTTCTCGACCGGATGTTTGATACCGTGGAGGTTTTTACCGAGAGGCTGATGCATCTCCTTTCGGATACAGCCGAAACATTGGTTGCCCGAGCAGTACAGAGACTGTTTGGGCTCCTGCTTCTTGGAGTAGGAATTGTATTTGTTCTGGTTGGTGGAGCAGAGATTCTCAATCAGATATTTCGCTTTCCTGGAGTAGGGGAGCTTATTGTAGGAGCCTTCATTCTTTTTATTACGTCGATTGTGCTTTTGGCAACCAGAAGAAGGCCTTAAATATTAATTGGTGAGATAATAATTTATATGGAAAAGATGACTCCAGAAGTGCTGCAGGCCAAGGTGACTAAAGAACTCGAGAAGAGTCGCAAGATGGCTGAGCGGGAACTAGCCAAGATCAAGACAACAGTAACGGGCAAGATGAAAGAGGTAGAGAAGTTTGTAGAGAAAAATCCCGAGAAGGCAGCTCTTATCAGTGCAGGTATTGGCGCTGCTCTTGGGGCGGCCATGGCGCTCTTTATGAATAAGGGTGCTAAGAAGAAAAAGCGTTAGTTATCAAAATGAGTATAGCAATATGAAAAAGTCCGGGAGAATATCCCGGCTTTTTGTGAATTCTCCTCGAAGAGGGGGAGTGAGGTATAATGAGGGCGTATGGATAAAAAATGGCTTTATTTTCTGGGAAGTATACTTTTCGCCGTTCTTCTCATTGGTGGATGGTGGTTTACTCTTCAAAAAGAGGGGGCGACGAGTGTCTTTCAAAATAATCCATTGGTACTAGAAGAAAAGAGTGAGTCCAACTCTTTTGAGAGGGTCTTGGACACAGCTAATCAATCGGCAGGAGAAGAGCGTTTTTCTCTGGTTACTGAAACGTCACTTTCTGAAAACTTTCCTATCAAAGTTGAAGCAAATGACGGAGAGGAAATATCTCCTTCTGACCCAGTGTCTACCTCTCCTCCTCCTGCCCCCTCTCTTTCTATTGAGAGCCGTTTGATTGGTTTTGGTCATCGCACACCGCCGAGTCCGCGTACTCTTGATACGATCGTGCTCCACTCTTCCTACAATGCTTCTGGCGGAGATGCTTATGATCGAGAAAAGATTATTGGTCAATACGAACAGTATGGCGTTGGGGCGCATTATCTTATCGAGCGGAGTGGCCGTATTCTAAGGCTGGTAGAGGAAGGAGATATTGCCTATCATGCTGGGGAGAGCAAAATGCCCGATGGGAGGAGAAATGTTAATGATTTTTCGATCGGCATTGAGCTCGTTGCTACCGAGGAAAGTGGTTATACTGACAAACAATACCAAGCAGTGAACGATCTCATTGCTGATATCAAAACCCGCCACCCTATCAAGGACATTGTTGGTCATGGCGACGTTGCTCCCAAGCGAAAATCCGACCCTTGGAAATTCGACTGGAAAAGGTTAAAGTAATTCATCACATGCACCATTTTAACCACCATACGTTGTGATGAAGTTGTAGAAGAATGACTTATTTTCAGTAGGACTAGTTTTATGGAGTTATTTGTTTTATTGTACTAAAAATGGCACTTTAGTAACGGAGAAACACTTTTGATAATATTGAATCACATACCGTAATTGAATATATGGACTACTCTAAGGCTTTAGATGATGTTTTTAATCAATTTAATGGACCAAGATTTGGCGTTCGACTCGGGGATAATAAGATCACTTATTATGGGAAAGTCGACGATCCTACATTCATACTTTACCTAGCGAAACCAAGTGCCGTTAAGAGACTTTTAGCAGAAGGTGCACTGGGTTTCGGAGAGTCCTACATGGATGGAACCATTGATATTGAAGGTAACTTAGAGGACTATCTACAATTGAGGCATCAATTTAATCATGTAAAGCCATCACTGAGATTAGTGCTTGCTAAATTGTGGGCTGAATTCACTAAGCCAAAAAAGCGCAGTGGTCAAATTTCTTATCACTATGATTTGAATAATGATTTCTTCTCTCTCTTTTTAGATAAAGAAACGATGTCTTATTCTGCTGCTCTTTTTCAATCAGACAAAGATACCCTTGGTAAAGCACAGGAAAATAAACTCAGTCTTGTGTGCAAGTGGTTAAACCTTCCAAGGGGTTCACGAATACTAGACTTAGGCTCAGGCTGGGGTGGTTTTGCTATTCATGCCGCTCAATATTATAGTTGGAAGATTGATGGTAAGACCTTGAGTGAGAAACAGCTCGAGTACTGTAGAGCGCTCATACGAGAGCATAAACTAGAGGAAGATATTTCTATTGAATATCAAGATTTTACATCAATTAAAACTGACAAAATCTATGATGGAGCTGTTATGATTGAGGCTATTGAGCATGTAGGTAAGGATGATTTAGAAGCTTTTCTTTTGAGTATTGGTAGGTATTTGCCCTCTGGTGCGCCATTCTACCTACAATTCACTGGTCGTTATAAGCCGAAACTGGTAGATCCTTGGACTCTCAAGTATGTATTCCCAGGTGGGCATCTACCCTCAAAGCAAGAGTTCCTTGAGGCAGCAGAAAAGTCAGGATTTATAATCGAGAAATTTGAAGATCATACAGATGATTATAAGAAGACTATGTCTCTATGGATTAACTCAATTGAGTCTCATCAAAGCCTTATCGAAGGGATGTTCGATACAAATTTCTTTCGTCTCTGGAAACTTTGGACACACGGAGCGCATGTCAATTTTGAAATTGGAGATATGAGTTTATTTAGGGTATTGCTTAGAAAATCCTAGACTGAGATTGAAAAACTGGTATAATTCTGAGTATATGATTACACAAGAATTAATTATCTACGTGAAGACGCGGGTGTCCAGTGGCGTCTCGCGTGAAAAAATAACCACTGACCTGCTTGAACAAGGAGGATGGACCATGGAACAAATCAATGAAGCATTTCAGTACGTAGAGCAGAATATTCCCACACAAATGTCGTCTCAGGCGGCCGTCTTACAGATGACCCAAGCACCAGCAACAATTAAATACTTTGAGTGGTTAATGTATGCCAGTTTCTTGGCAAGTATTTGTATTTGGGTGTTTCAATTTAGTTCTACTGGATTTCAGGCATACATGCTCACAGCGGTTGCTGTACCAATAATCGGGATTCTCCTGAAGTTTTTTTGTGTCTATAAAGTAGTATACCATCGTGCAGAATGGGCGCGTATAGTCCTAGTTCTCTTATTGGCATTAAACGCTTTCTCAATTTTTGGATTCTTTTTCTATGCTTTCTCAAATCCAATATTTCTTGTAACAGCGTTACCAATTATTTTGGAAATTGCAGCAATCTACTTTGTTTTTCAAACCCCATCAAATACCTGGTCATCCTCTAGCGCGCAAGGGCAAGGCGCTTACATTGCTGATAATAAGAAATGGACAAAGACTATCCCTCAATTGAATAATGGTTTTATGGTCATCTGCGTTCTGCTAGCGTTTGGACTTGATTTAATGATTCTTTTCCAAAGTCCTGAACTTGCACCATTCTTTTTTGCAATGCTTGCTGTACTTGCAATTTTTATTGTTTTCTATTTATATGAGAATAGAAAGCTTAAGCAAAAATTCTCAAACTCTGATTCTAAACTTGACTCATGGTTTGTTGCCCTAGTTACCCTGAGAAATATTGTCTTTGTTTTAAACTTTATACCTTTCATCCAACTCTTAGGTGGTGCAGCCTTAATATTCGGTGGTATTCCATACCTAATCATATACTACTTCTTGATTCGAGCTCGCAATAAATCAGCTGTGACTGTTTAGTGCGACAATTCGCTCCATTAAAGTAACGGCTGTTTGTTCGCATAAGTTTCTATCGGGATTAGTACTATCTGATCCTGATAATTCTTTAAAATAGACGGCCTCTCCGAAAGTAACTACAAGCTTTCTTCGACGTCCCCAGAAATCACCATCTTTCATATATTCAATGCCGGTAATGCGAACAGGTACAATTGGCAATCCACTTACTCCCGCTAAATATGCTACTCCTCCCTTGGCTTTATGAATGTCTTCGTCAAGATGTTTTTTGCCCATTGGAAAGATGCAAACATTCTTACCGCACTCCAAAGCGTCAATGTGGTGCTTGAGTGCCTTACGGTAGTCATTTAAGCCCGTATACACTTGTAGAGCCCCCATTAGTTTAAAAAAGAGTCCGCCATATATTTTTCCTCTCCAACCTAGTTTTTCATAAAATTCCTTTTCCCTTGAAACAAAAATTAACGGTATATGTCTTGAAAAGAATGGTAAACAAGAAACAATGATAAGAGGGTCAAATTCATTGGCGTGGTTAGCAGCAAAAATTGCATTGGTGCCTATTTTTTTTGCATGATCAATCCCTCGAATCTCCATCTTTAGAAAACAAGAAAAAATCATTCGGAGTGGTAGCCAGGCGACACGTTGAATGATATTTCCGGTTGTATGGTAAATACTCATATTGAACAACTTAATACACTGGCTATTCCTAATATCGTGATATAATTATGTTATGGCTAGGCGCCATTTTAATAGCTAAACTAACAAGTATGAGCCTTTTTGTGTTAGCCTTCTTTCTTCATACCACATTTGCGACTGCAATTGTAGGTGGACTTTTTCTTAAAAAAGGAGGCGATGTAGCTAAGTACTTCGGTATTGGACTACTACTCGAGACTATCGGTTTTGCTTCATGGGCTTTGGCGGTAATGATGCCAGACAACTTGGCAACATTTGTTACCGTCGGCGCTGTGCTCACACTCGTTTCATTTATTGCATTTCTACGTGCCGCTACTGACGATATTAATCCTGCTCTGAAAAATTTGTTTCTGGTAGGAGGAAGTATATTTGTTCTCGCAACATTTATTGCTGGGCGATACATTTTCCCAACCCCAAAATTTATCTCAGATGAAGGGTTCCTCATGTTCAATCTGGCACCATTTGTACAGCTCATGTACGTTACTATTCTAGTTATGGTGACTATTCCATTAGTTGAAAAAGTTGCTCAACTCTTTAAGTCTGGGTATTCAACATTCGTAAAATTCGCACTCGGGATTCAGGTAGTTGGAGCTATCGTGCTTATCACTAGCACCGACAACCTGTCACTTCTTGTTGCGGGTTGGGCAATCGGTTTGACCTACTTCGCGTTCTGGACGACACTGCTCTTTCGCAAAGATATCTGGCAAAGCTAGTTTAGACAAAGCACGACAGAATGATTCGAGAATAGCTCCTTTTTTGCGGAGGAGCTATTCTTAATTTATATGAACGTATTACTCACAGGAATAACAGGTAATCTCGGTTTTGAGATAGCACGCAGCCTTAATAAAAAAAGGGTAGAAATTTTTCCTGTTGTCAGAAATCGAGAGTCGCTAGATGGATTGGGGATAGATTTCAAACACGCAATCGAGACAGATCTCACGAAAGAGATTCCAAGCATAGGATTGAGTCGGATAGATTGCATCATACACAGTGCCGGAAATGTTCATTTTAGAAAGTCTGGGGACAGTAACTCTAAGATGATGCAATCAGTAATTCAGATTGCAAAAGAACATAAGGTGCCAATTTATTATGTTAGTACCGCATTTCTCTGGCGTGAACCTGGAAGTACTGAACAACTCCGCAATGTATATGAAACCGATAAAGCTGAGTCTGAAATAATCCTACAAGACTCCGGTGTCCCTCATACGATATTCCGCCCTTCTGTTCTAGTCGGTAATAGTGAGTCAGGCCAGCTCATAAATTGGAGCGGGTATTACTTACTCGTTGCTAAGTTCTTAGAAGCAGCTGGGGTTGCGGGTGGATCTAAGATTAGGTTTCCTATATTGGCCGGAACGTCCAATATGGTCCCTGTTAATCAGGCGGCAGAAATAATTTCTGAAACCGTCATCAATAATACGTTGGATAAACTAGTCTATGTGACTAATCCAGAACCGCCCGAAGCACAGTGGGTGCTTGATGTAACTCTAGATTTTTTTGGAATCAAAGAAAAATTTGAGTTTCTAGACATCGGATTTCCAGAGTATGAAAAGCTCGATAAGACACAGGCAGAAGAAATTCTCTATTTCTCTGGTAAGCACTTTAGTCCTTATTGGTCACTGCCATATAATTTCCCAAAATCAGCTCTAGATAAAAATCTGATAAAAGAAGAATATATCAAGAGAACACTCAGCTCTTTTCAAGGCTCCAATAACATCAGCACTGTATGAGTACAATCAATTACAGTCAGTGCTGGGAAGATACCAACTTGCTAAAACGCGCTCTCACTATTTCAAATGATGACGTAGTACTATCAATCACTTCTGGAGGAGACAACACTCTTGCCTTACTCCTTGAGAATCCAAAAAAGATTTTCTCCATTGATATAAATTCAGCTCAGAATTATCTAGCAGAACTGAAACTCCAGTCATCAAAGATTTTGAGTCATGAAGAGTATCTGGAGTTATTAGGGGTAACAGATTCTAGAAAGAGAATGAGCTACTACACCCAGGTTTCTGAGCTTTTATCTGATAACGCTCGTTTATGGTTTGAAAGCAACATGAACCTTATTAAGCATGGAGTCATCCATAGCGGTAAGTTTGAAAAATACTTAAATGGCTTCAGAAAATATGTACTTCCATTAGTACATTCAAAACGGACAATATCTCAATTTGTTAATCAAAATAGCTTACAGGACCAGATATCTTTTTATGAAAAAGCCTGGAATACGCGGCGATGGGGATTCTTCTTTAGTGTTGCAACTAATTCTTCTCTGCTCCGAAGACTTGCACGTCAGGCAGGTGCACACAGGCAGAAAAGTAAAAATGAAAGCTACCTAAAAAAACTTGAGCGGCTTATTTATCGCAATCACTTAAAAACAAACCCTTATATAAACTACGCATTGACCGGTGAATACGGAGATTCACTACCAGATTATCTCTCAAGAGAAAACTATACTGAGTTGCGAAAATACAACGCTAACAAGTGTGAGTTTAGAAACGAGGACTTACTGAGCTTTCTCAAAAGTACTTCTGATAATTCTCTCACAAAGTATAGTCTTTCAGACGCTTTTGAGTTTTTAACAACCGATGATGCATTAGAAGTCTGGGGGGAGATTGTCCGCACCGCAGAAAACGGGGCCAAGGTTGTCTATTGGTGTAACCAGATTGAACATACAGCACCGAGAGAAATAGAACAGAGTGTCGTCCCTGATATCGACCTTAAAAAGGTACTTGAAGATCAGGATAGACTCTATTTTTATAAAAGTTTTCATATTTACACAATTACAAAATGAGCACGTTATTAACCACAACTAAAAACTTTTACGTATATCAGAAGGAGCGTTTTCCGATTTTTGTTCTGGGTCTCAGTTTCTTGCCGGCTATTCTCAGCTCTGGCGCAGTTGTAGCGTCACAAGCTGAATTCAAGTTTGTTTTGATTGCGCTCATTGTCTCTGTTGCGTACCTTTTGCATGTCAGAATCATTGATGAGTTTCGAGACTATGAGCATGATCTGAGACATCACAAAGAAAGGCCCGTATCGTCTGGAATCATTTCCTTAAAAGAACTCAGAGTCATCGATTGGCTTGCGATAGTTGCCGTTCCTCTAGCGTCATTATATGCAAGCCCTAAAGCTCTACTCATTGCAGTAGCGATGCTGCTTTACTCATATTTCGCACGAAAAGAATTCTTTCTAGGCTTGCAGTTTAGAAGATATTTTTACCTATACAATGCTGTCAATTTAGTTCAAATGCTTCTGTTGCAGATTCTGGTATATACCATAGCTAATCCCTCCTTCTCTTTCACTACACTCGTTACGGTACATTTTCTGTTTACAACAACGGGAACAATAATTTTCGAGTTTCTCAGAAAAGTTAAAAGCCCTGGTAACGATGGTACTGGGAAAGATACGTACACATGGTTCTTGGGTCTTAACAATGCTCTTTTGATTTACGCGGCTTTTGCAACTTTTAACATTTTACTTTTTGTAAAAGCAATGGTTTTGATTCAGACCGAAATAACGTATTGGATTCCTGTGGTAATAGCATTAGTAATTGGCACGTACAGCACTTTGTTTATTAATAAAATGCGCAAGGAAGAAAAGACGAACCAACTCATGCAACTCTCGTTTATGGTGATGTACGGAAGCTTTAATATCTTGTTGTTCTTGGCAGTATAGAAATTATTTATGAATATCGGCGGTAAAGCAGAATCACTACAAAAATTACAGAACGCAGGCTTCAACGTGCCACCTTTTTTTGTTTGCGATGAATCATGGGATAAGGAAAGAATACTACAGACTCTAGATGAAAAATTACCTAACAAAAATTACTTTGCTGTTAGATCATCAGCTTCTGGCGAGGACGGTGATAATAAATCTTACGCTGGACATTTTTATTCTGCTGTAGCAGTTACTAAAAGTGACGTATTTAAGGAAGTGCAGAGAGTACTTAGTTCATTTGGAGACTTAGACGGATCAGTCATAATTCAAGAGTTTGTACCAAGTGATGTTTCTGGTATCGCCTTTTCAGACAATGGTGAAGGTGTTGTTGTCATTAACTCTAACTTTGGACTTTGTAAGAATGTTGTTGAAGGTAAGGCTTGTGATGAATATCTTACTCAGAAAGACGGCACTTTAATCAGAAAATCTATTATTAAAGAAAAGCCCGTCCTATCTTTTCATGCTGGTATCTTAAAAGAGCAAATGGATGGGGACGAATCATTAACTGTTGATCAACTCAGACAAGTTGTAGAGCTGGCAAATAATTCTGAAAAACACTTTAATAAACCACAGGACATTGAGTGGTGTTTTCAGAATAAAACTCTGTATATTTTGCAATCACGTCCTGTCACCAAGAATATAGAAATCCCTGAGCAATTATATTTTGACAGCGCCAACATAGCAGAAAGCTATTCTGGAATTGTTCTCCCACTCACTGCTTCGTTTGCTGAGCGTATATATAAGGTTGTCTATACAGATTTCTTGAGGATGTCAGGCGTATCAAAAAAGACTCTCAAAAAGCATGCATACGTTTTTGAAAAATTGCTCGGTTTTTCTCATGGCCGGATGTACTACAACATGAATAATTGGTACCGCATGGCTCAGTTTGTTCCAGGCTATAAAAGAAACAAGGAGAACTTTGAGACAATGATTACCAGCAACCACAGACAAGAGATTGCGACCACAATAAAACCAAGCTTACTGTTTACAATTGCCTATCCAGCTATTGTCTTAGTTAAAGTCCTCATATTTAGAATCACTGAAAAACGATTTAGGAAATATGTTTCAAAACATATTAAAGAACTGAAAAAAACAGACTTTGAAAAACTTACACTTCCAGAGTGCCGTGATCATTTTAATCTCTTAGAGGATGATCTACTTCGAAAGTGGTACGTTACACTTGAAAATGATTTCTTTGTGATGACTTACTTGGGAATTCTACAGAAGCTATACCCAGAGGAAAACCTGCAAGAAATACTTCTCTTTAAGAGTAAGGCAACTGAGCAAGTCGGCTATCTAATAGAATTGATTAAACAAATCCAAGGAGAGCCAGATTTATGGAAAGTAGTACAAAGTGGAAATAGCAAAGAATTTAAAATCGTTCTTGATAGTAAGCCATACATCAAGGCTCAGTATGAGCAGTATCTTGAAGAATTTGGAGGACGTTTCGCTAATGAGCTTAAGCTGGAAACTGTTGGTATCGATGAAGATACCAGGAAATTCATGACCGTGTTACGGGCATACGAAAACTATACCCCAAAACAAGTTGAACGAAGTGAAGTGAAGGCCGTGCCACTTCCTTTTTTCAAGAATATTCTATTCAAGCACTCGCTCAAAAGATTTAAAAAATATGCTTCACAACGAGAAGATTTTCGATTATTCCGATCTAATATGTTTTCTATCACACGCAGTGTATTTAGGCGAGTAGGAGTGATCCTAGAAGATCAAAAAGTACTCAAGCATGCTGATGACGTTCTCTACATGTCTGTTGATGAAGTTTTGGCAGTGGCTGATGGACAAGAAATCCCAGACCTTCCAATGAAGATATCGCAACGTAAACAAACATACTTTAAGTATCAAGATAAAACACCACCTTCACACTTTTTGACGCTCGGTGGCGAGATAATAGATGAGGTAGGTCAGACACAATCTGAACCATCTACTGTTCGGGGTGTCTCGGCAGGCATTGCCTCAGGAAGGGTAAAAGTCATGAAAGAATTTGAGATGCCAGATAAAATTGATTTTGAGATTCTGGTTACCAAACATACTGATCCGGGATGGACTGCTCTGATAGCTTTATCAAAAGGACTCATAATTGAACATGGTGGTGTTTTATCACATGCTTCGATCGTTGCTCGAGAACTTGGTATACCCGCAGTTATCGGAGTGAGAGGTGCCACTGACCGGTACAAAGATGGACAAAAAGTAGAAATTGATGGCTCAACCGGAAAAATAAAAGTTATATGAAAATAGAAACATACAGACCTGCAGACTTTCACACAAAAAAGGATCTTATTGACTTCCTCAGGTCACTTTATGGTTCAAATACCAACTTTGATTTTTTTCTTAAAGAATACGGAAAAGCCTACGATTTCTGTTGCACAAGCGAGCATATAAAATTTTTCCCTATAGCTATCTACAATGATGGTCAAATGATCGCTCATGTAGCTCTGGTTGTAGATGAGCGCCTTGGAGAGAACGAAGCGTTTTTTGGTTTCCTTGAAGTTGTAGATGATGTCACAGTTTTTGAAGTAGTGTGGCGGAAGCTTACAGAGCTAGCAAACATGCACAAGATACAAATGCTTAAAGGTCCAATTAATGGCAGTATCTGGCATCAGTATCGATGCATTAAGGAAGATTCATCTGCGCCGTTTTTTAAGACCGAACCTGTGACGCCCATTTATTATTACGATTATTTAACTCAGGTAAATCCGACAAATGAAGTTACGTATAGTTCTGGTATCAGGGATTCATATCTTAATATTCTCGAGTTACTTAAAAAGCACAAGGACACCATTACACAAAAACTCAGTGAAGGAAATTTTAAAATAGAAGTCACAAAAGAGATTTCACCTGAAATACTATTCACAATCGCAAAACTTTCAGCCGTTGTTTTCAATGAAAGGAGTTGGGGTTACACCAATTTAGATACTGCAGAATTTTCAAATCTGTACGACCTGAGCAAAATAAACGAACATATTTATAAACTATTCTTGCTATACCAAAATGATGTACTCGTGGGCTATTGCAGTACAATGAAGGAGGGGCTAAACCTCGTATGCAAAACAATTTGCATAGCTCCAGAATTCCAAGGAAAAGGTCTTGGTAACGCTTTAGCACTCAGAGTCCATGAGGAAGCAGAGATTGATGAAATGGAAAAGATTATGTATGTCTTAATCAAAGATGGAAACCAGGTTCATAACTATCCCATGGAAGATGTCAGGGTCTTTCGAAGATATTCGGTTTTTGAATACAAACTAACAGTATGAACATAGCGTTTTTTATCATCTTGTCATCGATACTCCTTATTTTAGTAGAGGTATTGAAACGCAAGTCTTTTATCTCTAATGACTTATCGAGACGACTGGCTCATATTGGGGCTGGAGTAATCAACATTGTCGCTCCGCTTTTTGTATCACATGTTGCAATTATCATTGTTAATGTTTTATTTGCAGGTTTGCTATTAGTAGGAAGAAATACTGACAACTTTTCATCAATTCAAACTACTAATAGAAAAACTTATGGGGATGTTTACTTTCCTCTCGGCATTATTGTGGCAGCTGTAGTGCTCTTGCCAGACAATGTAACGGCTTTTCAGTATGGAGTGGCGATTATGGGTATTTCTGATGCTTTAGCTGGCTTTGTCGGTGAACGATGGGGTCGTAAAACATTGAAAATTTTTAATAATTCGAAAACATTGGTCGGGGCAATGGTCTTTTACATAACAAGTTTGGTGATAACATTTATTTTTGTACCTCAATTATTATCAATTATTTTTGTATTACCACTTATACTTACTGCGGTAGAATTTGTTTTGATCAATGGGCTAGATAATCTTATACTTCCAGTTGTTGCTGGGTTACTTCTTACTGTCTTGTTATAGCCAATTTTCCCCGCATTTAAACATCCAAAGGCTATTTCGCCAAGCGAGGATTGTTTATGATGAGGGAATGAAATAATGGAGAGGTAACCTTTATGCTTACTGTAGCGTTCCAACCTGCTTTCAGTCCCTGTTCGTGGTCCTTGACCTATTTCTCAGAAGCATCGTTTCAGATCATAATATGCTGATGATATAATCAGGAAAACTGTAATGCTATGTACTCTTTTCTTCTTAAACTTACCAAAACTGATGCTGCGCTCATACTCCAGAAAGATGGGGAGGGAGTAGCCACGAAAACATGGGCCGAGTCTCGGGATATGGGGAAACAACTTTTTGAAGCTCTTCAGGTACTGCTTCAGGAGAATAGTTTGGGACCAACTGATGTGGAGAATTTTTGGCTTGAAACCGAGGTTTCAGACAATTTTACGAGTGTGAAGATTGCTGAAACAGTAGCGCAGGTGTACAATTGGGGTGTCAGTGTGCAAGCTAAAGATAAACTCAAAAAAGTATAATTTTTCCACCGGGGGTTGACGCCCTCCGTGGTGAGCTGTCTTGTTTGACAGTTTTTTGGCTTTTTGCTATATTGACAAGTACCTTCGAGAGAAAGTTTTCGATTTCACGATCGAGGTCCGTCGAAACACTGTTTTCAGTAAGGTGGTAAATCGTGGGGAGTTTTTCAAAATTGTGAATGGGTATTTTGAAAAATTTCTCGAAAGTCGTTTTTCGACTGACTCAAAAGCTTAAAGTACGGGTGATGTATCGAGGGCTTTTCGGGACACAACTAATTCACTAGCTTTCCTACTGGACTGACTTTCTTGTATCGCCAAAGAAAGTCACGGCCGTGGGCGTTTTTTCTATGACGAAAGGTAGCAAAGGGCTTCGGGTGAAGGATACCATCGGGACGAGTTCATCGCTCTCCAAACGCAAGTTTTTCAATAATCGAATCACGGTGTCACTCCCGGATTTGATTGAGGTACAGACGGCTTCTTATAAATGGTTCTGGGACAAGGGGCTTCAAGAACTTCTGGATGAAATTAACCCTATCGGGGATTTTGCCAGCAAAGAGCTCGAGCTTACTCTCGATCAGTACTATCTCGACGAACCAAAATATTCGACGAGCGTTGCTAAGGCTAAAAACATCTCTTACGAGGCACCCCTTCGAGCCAAGGCGACATTGGTTATGAAGAAAACGGGTGAAGTAAAAGAGCAAGAAATCTATTTGGGTGAAGTGCCGCTCATGACTGATCGCGGTACCTTTATTATCAATGGCGTTGAACGTGTTGTTGTATCACAACTTATCCGTTCCCCTGGTGTTTTCTTTACCATGGAATACCAGAAGGGGAAGAAACTCTTTGGTGCCAAGATTATCCCAAATCGTGGTGCTTGGCTCGAAATTGAAACTGATCTCGATGGTGTTATTTCAGTAAAGATTGATCGTAAGCGCAAACTCCCAATCACGACCTTACTTAAGGCTTTTGGACAGAATGACAAGGATATCCGTAAGATTTTTGCTGATATCGATACTGGCGAAGTGAGGTACATTGAGACAACGCTCATGAAGGATGGGACGAGCGATCGTGGTGATGCTTATCGTGAAGTCTACAAGCGTCTTCGGCCGGGTGATCTTGCTACCGAAGAGAATGCCAAGCAGATGATTGATGCGATGTTCTTCAACTTTGAACGGTATGACTTTGGAGCGGTGGGACGATATCGTCTCAATCAGCGTCTTGAGGTAGATCGCAAGGACTCGGAAGAAAATCGTGTGCTCAATGTAGAAGATCTCAATTTGATTATCCGCGAAGTGATTCGTCTCAATAATGATCCCGAAGGGAAGGCTGACGATATCGACCATTTGGGCAATCGTCGTGTTCGTGCAGTGGGTGAGCTTATTCAAAACAAGCTCCGTGTCGGACTCTACCGCATGGTGAGAAATATTAAGGACCGCATGAGTACTTGTGACGTCAATACGGTCGTTCCTGGGCAGCTCATCAATCCACGGCCGGTAGCTGCTTCTATCAAGGAGTTTTTCTCCAGTTCTCAATTGTCGCAGTTCATGGATCAGGTAAACCCCCTTGCTGAGCTCGAGCACAAGCGTCGTCTCTCAGCTATGGGTCCTGGTGGACTTACTCGTGAGCGAGCTGGGTTTGAAGTGCGTGATGTACACCATTCTCACTATGGACGCATCTGCCCGATTGAGACTCCTGAAGGTCCAAACATTGGTCTCGTTGGACACTTGGCGAGTTACGCCAGGGTCAATGAGTATGGTTTTCTCGAAACCCCGTATCTCTTGGTGAAGAAAGAGGTGGAGGCAACTGTCGAAGCACTCGAACATCGTATTTTGGCGGAAGCGGTGGCTGGCTTTAAGGCTGGCACCCAACTGAATGCTGAAACTGCTGCCAAGGTAGCCAAGGAAATGAAGGGGAAAATGGTAGCTGTGAAGCCATTTGTGACTCTCGAAATTGAATACCTTAATGCTATAGTTGAGGACCGAAAAATTATTGCTCACGCAGGGATTGTGCTCGATGATCATCGCAATATTAATGAGGCGATGGTGGAAGCTCGCGTAAAGGGTCATCCAGAAACGATTGAAGCAGAAACCATTGATTATGTTGATGTCTCGGTCAAACAGTGTATTTCGATTGCAACGGCCCTTATTCCATTCCTTGAGCATGATGACGCCAACCGTGCTCTCATGGGTTCGAACATGCAACGTCAAGCAGTGTCATGTATTGTTCCGGAGTCGCCTATTATTGGTACTGGTATCGAAGATAAGGCTGCCCGTGATTCTGGGCAGGTAGTTTTGGCTCTCGAAACTGGTGAAATTGTTGAAGCGGATGCTAACCATATCGTTGTCCGTGCCAAGTCACCAGCTGGTGCCAAGAAAGAATATACTGACCACGAATATCTCCTGCAGAGCTTTGAAAAGTCCAATGCCTTTACTTCCATGAACCAGGTGCCTCGTGTCAAGAAAGGTGAGAAAGTGGAAAAAGGAGACCTCTTGGCTGACGGAGCTTCAACCGAAAATGGTGAACTGGCTCTCGGACAGAACATGTTGGTTGCCTTTGTCCCATGGGAAGGGTACAACTATGAAGATGCCATTATTCTTTCTGAGCGCGTGGTACAGAAGGATCGTTGGAGTTCTATCCATATTGAGGATTTCTCTATTGATGTGCGTGATACCAAGCTTGGGCCAGAGGTAGTGACTCGTGATATTCCTAATATCGGTGAAGATCGCCTCAAGCACCTTGATGAAAACGGTATTATTCGAATTGGTGCCGAGGTCTCTTCAGGAGATATCTTGGTAGGAAAAATTACTCCTAAAGGTGAAGGGGATCTTACTGCTGAAGAGAGACTGCTTCGAGTTATCTTTGGTGAGAAATCTCGTGACGTGAAAGATTCTTCTCTCTACCTCCCTCATGGTGAGCACGGAAAAGTAGTTGATGTGAAAATCTTCTCTCGTGAGAAGGGTGACAAACTCCCGATGGGTGTTTTTGAGCAGATCCAAGTATCGGTAGCTCAGCTCCGTAAGATTCAAGTAGGTGACAAGCTCGCCGGTCGCCACGGAAATAAAGGTGTTATTTCTCACGTCGCTCCGGTTGAGGATATGCCGTATCTCCCAGATGGAACCCCGATTGATGTGATCCTCAATCCACTTGGTGTAGCTTCTCGTATGAACATTGGTCAGATTCTCGAGACTCATCTTGGTTGGGCAGCAATGAGATTAGGGTACAAGGTGGCAAGCTCGGCCCTCGATGGTGTATCGGAACAAGATATCAAGGTTCAGCTTACGGAGGCTGGTCTTCCCGAACACGGAAAAGTAAGACTGATCAATGGTAAGACGGGTGAAGCCTATGACAATGAGTCAACGGTTGGAGTGATGTACATCATGAAGCTCAATCACCTCGTTGATGACAAGATCCACATGCGCTCTATTGGGCCATACTCACTTATTACTCAGCAGCCACTTGGTGGTAAAGCTCAGTTTGGTGGACAGCGTTTTGGTGAAATGGAAGTGTGGGCGCTCGAAGGATATGGTGCTGCTCATACGCTTCAGGAAATGCTGACGATCAAGTCTGATGATGTCTTAGGTCGATCGAAGGCATACGAATCTATCATCAAGGGTGAACCGATCAAGAGTCCAAACATCCCAGCTTCGTTCCACGTGCTCGTCAATGAGCTCAAGGGTCTCTGTCTCAATGTCGAACTCAAGGGGGCCAAGACCGTTTCGTCTGAGGACGAAGAAAATGATGATGTGGAAACTGTCTAAGTCGCCATAACACCTACTCTTATGACTCAACCAATTGAAAACATTACTAAGGTGAGCGACTTTGATTCAGTCAAACTCACTCTCGCCTCACCAGATGACATTCTCCTCTGGTCCAAGGGCGAGATCACTAAGCCAGAAACAATCAACTATCGTACCCAGCGGTATGAACCAGATGGTCTCTTTTGTGAGCGCATTTTTGGTCCTTCGAAGGACTGGGAGTGTTACTGTGGAAAGTACAAACGGATTCGATACCAGGGTATCGTTTGTGACAAGTGTGGTGTTGAGGTGACGAGGGCTATTGTTCGTCGTGAACGGATGGGCCATATCAAATTGGCTACCCCAGTGTCACATATCTGGTTCCTCCGTGGTGTGCCATCCAAGATCGGCCTTGCTCTTGGTATTGGTCCTCAGGATTTGGAACGAGTTATCTATTTCTCAGCCTATATCATTACCGAAGTGAAGGAAGCTCTCAAAGAGCAATCACTGGAAGCTCTGGAGAAAGAATATAAGGCCAAGCAGAAAGAATTGCGTGCTGAGGAGAAGGATGAGAAAAAACTCGAAAAAATCCTTGAGGATCTCAAAGATCAGTATCGCTCAACTAAGGAAGATATCAAGAATCTTCGTCCATTCCAGATTCTCTCGGAGGTGGAGTACTTCAATCTCTCAAGCCGATTTGGTCAGGTATTTACTGCTGGGATTGGAGCTGAAGCTGTCCGAAAGATTCTTGAGAAGATGGATGCCTCTGCCATGGTAGAAGAGCTCAAGGGAGAGGTTGGACAGGATGACTCACTCGACCAAAAGAAACTGCTCCAGCGCCTCAAGGTCTACCAGGGATTTGAAAAGGCTGACCTCAAGCTTGAATGGATGCTCCCAACTGTTATTCCGGTTATTCCACCAGATCTTCGTCCAATGGTGGCTCTTGATGGTGGTCGGTTTGCTACCTCAGATCTCAATGATCTTTATCGACGTATCATCAACCGTAATAATCGTCTCAAGAAACTCCTCGCTATTGGCGCTCCAGAAGTGATCACTCGTAATGAGAAGCGCATGCTCCAGGAAGCGGTCGACGCTCTGTTTGATAACTCTGCTCGCCGTGGCCAGGCCTCGACAGCAGCAGCTACTGGTCAGCGTCGGGCTCTTCGCTCACTGGCTGATGCTCTCAAAGGAAAGCAAGGACGTTTCCGTCAAAACCTCTTGGGTAAGCGTGTTGATTATTCTGGTCGCTCGGTAATTGTTGTGGGTCCCAAACTCAAACTCTATCAGTGTGGACTGCCTAAGAAAATGGCTTTGGAGCTCTTCAAGCCGTTCATCATCAACAAGCTCATCGAGAAGGAGTTGGCTCACAATGTGCGCACCGCTGGTCGGATGGTAGATTCTGAGACAGAAGAAGCTTACGAGATTCTTGATGAGATCATTCCAAATCACTACGTTCTTCTCAATCGCGCCCCGACACTGCATCGTCTCTCTATCCAGGCATTTCAGCCGGTACTCATCGAGGGTAAGGCTATCCGCCTTCACCCAATGGTTTGTGAAGCCTTCAATGCCGACTTCGATGGAGACCAGATGGCTGTCCATGTGCCGCTCACAGTAGAGGCCCGTGAAGAATCTGCCAACATCATGCTGTCTTCCAAGAACCTCCTCAAGCCTGCTTCAGGAGAACCAATTGTGTCAGCTCGTCTTGATATGGTGCTGGGTGCTTACTACCTCACTCATATTAAGCCAGCAGGTAAGGGACAGGGGAAAGTGTTTGGAACTATGGACGAGGCTATCCTGGCTCATCAAAACAACTTGGTAGATGTGAACGTAGCCGTGAAACTCTTGTTCGAAGGAAAGCTTATTGAAACGTCGGTAGGAAGAATCATGCTCAACGACATTCTCCCGACAGAACTCCGCTTTGTGAACGAGGAAATGGTAAAGAAGAACCTCAAGGCTCTTATGGCACACATTCTGGAGAAGATGGGTCAAGATGAGGCGGCTCTCTTTGCTGATCGTCTCAAAGATCTTTCGTTCAAGGCTGTTTCCAAATCAGGAATTAGCTGGGGTATTGATGACCTCAAGGTACCAGCAGTGAAGTCAGAAATTATGGCTGCTGCTGAAGAGAAAGTGACTCTCGTGAAGGACCAGTACAATATGGGGCTTTTGACCAACGATGAGCGTAAGGATCGAATCATCGAGATCTGGAATGATGCCAAGAATAAGATTACTGATGCAGTCCGTGATTCTCTCGATAAAGAAGGCCCGGTGTATTCAATGGTGTACTCCAAGGCCCGTGGTAGCGAATCAGTAGTAGTGCAGATGACTGGTATGAAGGGGCTCATGGCTGGACCAACCGGTGAAACCATCGAACTTCCTGTCAAAAGCTGTTTCAAAGAGGGGTTCAACGTGCTGGAATATTTCATCTCGACTCACGGTGCTCGTAAGGGTATGGCTGATACCGCTCTCCGTACAGCTACTGCTGGATATCTGACTCGTCGTTTGGTTGATGTATCACAGGATATTATTGTTCGTGATGAGGATTGTGGTGATGTTGAGGGAGCTTATCTCTATCGTGAAGATTCTGATAAGGTAGGTGTTTCCTTTGCTTCACGTGTCGAGGGCCGTGTAACCGTCGAGGCAATCAAGCACCCAGAGACCAAGGAGGTTATCACCAAAAAAGGTGAGCTGATCTCAAGAGCTCAGGCAAAAGAGATCGAAACGCTGGGTATTCCTCAGATCAAGATTCGCACCCTCGTTACTTGTCGATCACGCCGTGGAGTATGCCGCAAGTGCTATGGTCTTGATCTTGGTCGCAATGCCTTGGTAGAACTGGGCGCTTCGGTGGGTGTGGTGGCTGCTCAGGCCATCGGTGAACCAGGTACTCAGCTTACCATGCGTACTTTCCATATTGGTGGTGTCGCTGGTTCTGACATTACCCAGGGTCTCCCTCGTGTCGAAGAAATATTTGAAGCTCGTACTCCCAAGACGGAAGCCATCCTTTCTGAATTGGAAGGTCAGGTGAAGTCAATCGTCAAAGAAACCAAAGTGGTGAAAGTGACTGTTTTGGGGAATGACAAGAAAGAATACGAGTATTCGGCACCAGCCAATGCTGCGGTGAAAGTAAAGGTGGGTGACCTCATTGGTAAGGGATCAGTGCTTTCTGAGGGACACGTTGATCTCAAGAAGCTCCACGAAGTAATGGGTCTTGAGGCAGTACATCGATACATTATTCGGGAGATCCAAGAGATTTATGCCAGCCAGGGTGAGGGTATCAATGACAAGCACATCGAAGTGATTATTCGTCAGATGTTCTCGCGTATTCGAGTGGCCGATCCAGGAGATACTATACTTCTCCCTGGAGATATCGTAGAGAAGGATCAATTCCTCGAAGCCAATGAAGAAGCGATGGCTGATAAAGGGAGTCCTGCCACGGGTGAGCCAATGGTGCTGGGTATCACCAAGGTAGCGCTTTCGACAGAGTCCTTCCTCTCAGCTGCTTCCTTTATGGAAACTGCTCGTGTGCTCATTAACGCTGCTGTCCAGGGCAAAGAGGACCGCCTGCGTGGTCTTAAGGAAAACGTTATTATTGGCCGTCTTATCCCTGCCGGTACTGGATATCGTGTCGGAGAAGAGGAGGCCTAATCGTTTCCCTTCTCTCTCTTCAAAACACCCCAATTTTGGGGTGTTTTGTTCTTACCAGGAAACCCCACTTGTAAGGAATTTCATCACAGAGGGCGACTGAAGGGCAAGGATGAATGGAACGATTACAAGCTCATTTTTGATGAGCGAAGCCGGTCTCGCACTCGAGCGTTTCATCAGAGGAAACCCCAAGTGTAAGTTCGTAGAATAGAGGTTATTTGCGAAAGATTTGATATAATTTGAGTATGAAATTATTTGCGAGTATCGTGGGGTTGGTTTTGCTTGTGCCCCAGTGGGTGTTGGCGGGTGTTATTAGTGAGGCCCAACCTCTTTCGGTAAGTCTTACAAAAATTCTTAATTTTCTCTTGCTCATTTTTGGCCTGATTGCTATACTGGGGACGATTATTGCTGGTGTGCTCTACTTTACTGCTCAGGGTGATGAGAGAAAAATTA
Organism: uncultured Bdellovibrionales bacterium; assembly: GCA_964604195.1. Taxonomy (GTDB): domain Bacteria; phylum Patescibacteriota; class Minisyncoccia; order Moranbacterales; family UBA1568; genus SSEF01. The sequence continues at coordinate 8,742 of CAZRXW010000003.1, read as the reverse complement.
TGTTCGCCAAACGAGCATTTCAATCAGGAGTATTCGGAGTAGTGATTGCTTTGGGAAGTATGGTGCTCGTCTGGATAATTGCTCGGCTTTTGTCATAATAAAAAAAGAAATATAAAACATAATGCGTCTTCTGATATCCAGAACGCAGCGAAAGGAGGTGAGAGGTATGCAAAAATTACGCAAACTTGCATTTGGTGCAGTGAACGGTCTCGTGCTTCTCGCTCCAGCTGTTGTTTCTGCCAATGCTCCTAGTCAAGACGCCTGGAGGGGACGTGGTACAACGAATGCAAGCAACACGGGTCTTGGTGGTGGAAGTATCTACAATATTATTTCCCAGACACTGGCCTGGCTTTTGGGTATCTTGGGTTTCATTGCTGTTATTGGCTTTGTCATCTCTGGCATTCTTTATTTGACGGCTGCTGGCAATGAGTCTCAAATTGAGAAAGCAAAGAGTGCCATGACGTATTCAATCGTTGGTGTGATCGTCGCCCTGATGGGTTGGGTTATCGTTCAGGCAGTTCAGGCTTGGCTCGGTGGTGAAAGCAACTCGTTCTAGGCTTCTTTTCGGCCGACAAGAAAAAACAACCACTCTTTTTCTGGGTGGTTGTTTTTTTATACACCAGAAAACCCCACCTGAAATGAGTCCCACCGAATATTGCCATCTCAGATACCGTTAGCAAACTGAAGGCTGAAGGCAACTGGTATCTCTGTGTCCAGTTCAAATTTATCCGAGATATGTACCTCGAGAAAGATAGTATCTGGAGTGTCGAATATTTCTCCTCTACCATTGGCTTGAACGAAACGTAGGTGAAACGGTGCATCGAGTGGCAAGGTAAGAAAGGAGCACTCAAACGAACCCGTCTCTTCTAAAGTTTTGTGCCACTCAAGGAAGTTATAGGTGATTAGTCCGGAGAGGCAGTTGATGTTTCCTTGAAAAAAGGCTTGTTTTAGGATAGAGTGGGGGAGTCAAAGAATACAGGGGAGTGCTCTAAATTCCTTACAGCTATCTATGTTGGCAAAATACGAACCAGGAAAAATCGAGAAAAAATGGCAGCGATATTGGGATGCCCAGGACACCTATCGCCAGTATCAGCGTCCCAAGAAGCAGTATATTTTGGATATGTTCCCGTATCCTTCAGGTGCTGGTTTGCATGTAGGGCATCCCAAAGGATATATTGCTTCGGATGTGTATGCGCGTTTCAAACAGTTAGAGGGCTATGGTGTGATTCATCCGATGGGATGGGACGCCTTTGGTTTACCAGCTGAACAGTATGCTATCAAAAACAAGGTTCATCCGAGTGCAGCAGTGAAGAAAAATATTGCAACCTTTAAGCATCAGTTGCAGAAAATTGGCCTTACTTATGATTGGGATCGTGAGATAAATACCACTGATCCAGAGTATTATAAGTGGACTCAATGGATATTTCTAAAGCTTTGGAAGCAGGGATTGGCTTTTGAATCCTATGATCCGATCAATTGGTGTCCGTCGTGCCAAACTGGACTTTCCAATGAGGATTTGGAACAGGGAAAATGTGAACGTTGTGGCAGTGTTGTAGAGAGGCGTCCGATGCGGCAGTGGGTACTCCGGATTACGACTTATGCTGACAAAATGCTTCGAGATCTCAAGAAGCTCAATTGGCCAGAAGGTATCAAGGAGGCACAAAGAAATTGGATTGGCCGTTCAGAAGGTGCTGAAGTCGTGTTTTGTGTAGCTGATACCGAGGAGGAAATTCGAGTATTCACCACACGACTAGATACGATTTATGGTTGTACCTATGTAGTGGTGGCACCGGAACATCCATTGGTCAAGAATCAAGAATCAAGAATCAAGAATCAAAACGAGGTCAAAAAGTACTTGGTAGCTGCCAAGAAAAAAACTGATCTCGAGCGGAGTGAGCTAAGCAAAGATAAATCGGGAGTTCTTCTCAATGGAATAGAAGCTATTCATCCATTTACTGGTGAACGCTTGCTAGTTTTTGTCGCTGATTATGTTCTCTCAACTTATGGCACTGGAGCAGTGATGGGGGTTCCGGCTCATGATGAGCGTGATGGTGAGTTTGCTAAGAAATATAGGCTTGAGTTTCGACCATCGATTGAGAACACTGATGTATCAGTTACAACGAGCGAAATATTCATTGAGGATGGTAGACTGATTGACTCCGGTGAATTTTCAGGACTTGCATCAGCTGAAGCGCGGGAAAAGATGGTTGCCTGGCTCAAGCGGGAAAAACTTGGGAAAAAAGTGGTGAATTACAAAATGCACGATTGGGTATTCTCGCGTCAGCGGTATTGGGGTGAACCTATCCCACTTATTCATTGTGAGAAGTGTGGTGTGGTGCCAGTATCCGAGAAAGAGCTCCCGGTAAAACTTCCGAATGTAAAGAGCTATGAATCAACCGGTACCGGCGAATCCCCACTGGCAACTATTACTTCGTGGGTAAATGTGAATTGTCCAAAGTGCAAGGGTCAAGCAAAGCGAGAAACTAACACTATGCCACAATGGGCAGGTTCCTGCTGGTACTATCTCCGCTTTATTGATCCCAAGAATACGCGAGCACTGGTTGATAAGAAAAAGGAGAAGGTATGGATGCCGGTGGATGTCTATGTTGGTGGTGACCATGCTACGCGGCACCTCATCTATGCGCGGTTTTGGCATAAGTTTCTCCATGATCAAGGGATAGTCAGTACGTCAGAGCCATTCAAGCGACTCGAGTTCTTAGGTCTTATTTTGGCTGCTGATGGACGAAAAATGTCGAAGCGTTGGGGGAATGTTATTAATCCAAATGAGGTGATAGCTGAATTTGGAGCGGACGCCTTTCGACTCTATGAAATGTTCATGGGCCCATTTGAACAATCCATTGCTTGGAATACAAATGGTGTTGTTGGTACTCGGCGTTTTCTCGAAAAAGTTTGGAAGCTTTCTCACCGAATCACGAATGATGAAGTACGAATGAGGAATAAATCTTCTGAAAGCCTGCTTCATAAAACCATCAAAAAGGTGACGGAAGATATCGAGGGGTTTAAGTTTAATACGGCCATCAGCTCGCTGATGATTCTTGTAAATGATTTGGAGAAACAGGAAACCATTGATCGAGAATCTTACCAGATACTTTTGGTTCTGCTTGCCCCATTTGCCCCTCATGTTACCGAAGAGCTCTGGTCAAAGACTGGGGGGGATGAGTCTATCTTCCTTGCCCCTTGGCCGAAGTACGACGCCAAGAAAATAGTCACGGAGACGGTCAAGATTGCTGTGCAAGTAAATGGCAAAGTACGGGGGACTGTTACTCTTGACCCCAATGCCTCAGAAGATGAGGCTCGTGCTGTAGCTCTTTCTGATGAAAAAGTGAGGCAATCTCTTATGGATAAGACGATACGCAAGTGCATTTATGTTCCTGGCCGTATCCTGAGCTTCGTTGTGTAGGAGATAGTTATCTGACAGGGAAGGTTATTTAGGTTACAATAGACTGCATGCAAACTATTATTCCAGAGCTTCTCCCGCTTGATCGTCCACTAGTTGTTTTTGACCTTGAGACAACGGGACTTTCAACTGGTGAGGATAAAATTCTTGAGATTGCCTACGAAAAGATTCTTCCTTCTGGAGAAATCGTAGCGGCAGTGCATCGTATCAATCCTGGGAGATCTATTCCATCCGAAGCGACCTTGATCAATGGTATTACGGATGCTGATGTGGCTGATGCCCCAAGTTTTGCTAAGCTATCCTATGAACTTTGGACGACATTTGATGGAGCTGATGTGTCGGGGTTTAACATAGTGGGTTTTGACCTCCCTTTTCTGAAGGCAGAATTTTCCAAGGTTGGTAAAAATTTTGATTTCCTCTCGAAGAGAGTGGTTGATGTGAAGGTTTTGTATCATAGTAAAGAAGCTAAGGATATATTTGCTCCTCGCAATCTTACAGCAGCTTACAAGCTGTACTGTAGTAAGGAACATATTACTGCCCATACTGGTGCCGGCGATGTTCGTGCTACAGTAGAAATTCTCGAAGAGCAGCTTCAGCGTTACCCAGAATTTCGTGACTGGCAGTACCTCTCCGAACTCCATGGACGGCGCGAGCTACTCGAATCAGCCAAGACAGAACATACTCCCGTGGTTACCAGAGCTTCGGGGACTCTCTTTTGAACGCAAAACTAAAAACTTGCTAATTTATTACGAGCGCTCTCAGCTTCATGTACTATGAGCCACATTGACGCGATCATCCTCGGGATCGTGGAGGGAATAACAGAATTTTTCCCAATTTCTTCCACGGGCCATCTTATTCTGGCGTCATCACTTCTTCGTCTTCCTGAAACTGATTTCCTCAAGACATTTCAGATAGCTATTCAGCTGGGTGCTATTTTGGCCATTGTCGTTTTGTACTGGAAGAAACTTTTATTCGATCGCGAACTTTTGATGAAACTTATAGTAGCACTTTTCCCCTCTCTTGTGGTTGGTTTTTTCCTGTATTCATTCATCAGGAGACTCTTTGACTTTCCTCTTGTTGTTGTAGGGGCTTTGTTTGTTGGGGGAATCATAATTGTTGTTTTTGAGCGAATATACAAACATCAAGACACAGCGAGAATAACCCTCTCTACACTTTCCTATAAAAAAGCGTTGGGTATTGGTCTTTTCCAGGCATTTTCGGTAATTCCAGGGGTGTCTCGAGCAGGAGCGACTATTCTCGGTGGCCTTGCTCTGGAGTTGGAGCGGAAGGCCATCGTGGAATTTTCATTTCTTTTGGCAGTACCAACCATGCTTGCTGCTACCGCTCTTGATCTCTGGAAACATGGAGCATTATTTTCTCAGGCCGATGTATGGCTCCTCCTTACAGGTTTCGTGACGGCTTTTTTGGTGGCGATAGCAGCGGTAAAATTTCTTCTCAAATTTGTCGAGACCAATACGTTTGTCGTGTTTGGGATATATCGAATTGTTTTGGCGTTAATTTTCTTTTTGTTCTTTTTGTAGGACGTATGCCACTTCTTTATGGAAAACAGAGAGCGAGTGAAATACTGACGGAAACAGCTCATTTTATCCGTGAGCAGCATCTTCATCCTGGTTTGGCGGTTATCTTGGTGGGTAATGATGCTGGCTCCGAAATCTATGTCAGGCTAAAATCGGAAGCGGCCGAGCGGATGGGTATTCGTTTCAATTTGTACCGTTTTTTCAAAGAAGATGATCCACAGGCAGTACGAGACTTGATTCTTCGTCTCAATCAGGAGAGAGAAGTCCATGGGATTATTATCCAGCTCCCACTTCCTGCTAGTTGGAATCCCGATGAATTCATCACTCTGATTGATCCCAGAAAAGATGCGGACGGATTTCATCCAGAAGTCGTCAAAGAATATTTAGCTGGTAATGTTCGTTTAGTGCCGGTCTTACCGAGAGCTATTGAAACATTGATTACTTCTACAAGGGTGCCCCTTCAGGGGGAGAGAGCGGTTGCTCTGGTAAACTCAGATCTTTTTAGTAGGGTGATCCAGCAATCACTGAGTGCTCTCGGGCTTCAAGTGATGACGGTAAAGTCGTTAGAAGTGGCCAAACATCATTCTTTGCTGAGTAATGCCCGAGTAGTTGTTTCTGTCTGTGGTCGGCCTGGATTATTGGATCTATCTTACCTTCGATCAGATGCTGTCGTGGTAGATGCTGGTATAACTCGAGTTGGTGATCAGGTGCGGGGCGATATTTCTGGTGACAAGGAAAACTATACTGGTTGGGTAACACCTATTCCAGGAGGGGTTGGCCCACTTACTATCGCTTGTCTTTTGAGGAGGGTAGCTGAAATAGCAGCGGAGAATAAAATAGCGTAGTAAAATGGTATACTATATCCATGCAAGAAAAACAGCGGGGGTCTATCATTGCTTTTACTCTAATTGTCTTGTCGTTTATCCTAACGTCTGGTTTGGCAGTGATTACTGTGGCCTCGCTTGAGCGGAAAAGCGGTCTCGTGACCCAAAAATCCGTGGTAGCTTTTCAGGCGGCTGATAGTGGAGCGGAACGTATTCTGAAGCGGATGTATATTGATAACTCTCCCTCCATCATGTCTGTCGCCAAGAATGGGACTATGACTGACGCTACCCTGAACGATCTGGCACAAAATATGGTTAATATTGGAGCTACTTGTGATACTGCAATCGATGCTATTGTGGCGACGAGCGACTCAACACCAGCCTATACTTTTCAGGCTACTTTTTTGGATGGCTCTGATACACTCATTGACTGTGCAGATGCTACGTGGAGGGACAAAGTGGTACGAATGAGAGTTGACGGCTTTTATCGACAGACGGCTCGTGTGATTGAGATGGGTATCAAACCAAGACCAAAGTGTGATGAGAGTGACATGGTAAATGATACTGATGGGAATACATATGACGTAGTAGAGATTGCAGGCATGTGCTGGACCAAACAGAATATGAAGGCGGGTAATAGAATTAATTCGGGGACTGCTCAATCAAACAATGGAAGTATTGAATACTATTGCTATGATAATCTAGGAACATGTGATCTATTCGGTGGTCTCTATACCTGGGATGAGGCGATGCAGTACGTGACAACTGAGGGGGCACGAGGCATTTGTACTAGTCTTGGTGATGGGAGTAGTTGGCATGTTCCGACTGATAGGGAGTGGTACGACTTGGAAAATAATATTGATCCAACAATCAATGACCCGCTTGCCACTGGATTTAGGGGTACTAATGGTGGGGCTGATTTGTTGGTGGGGGGAAACTCTGGATTTGAAGCTCAATACGCTGGGGTTTTTGATCCGGATAATGGTTTTATTGGTGGTAATGGCATAGGTGGCGAGTTAGCGTTCTTTTGGACATCGACTGAAGAAGATGATGATGGCGCAGATCGACGTCTCATAACAAATGCTTCAACGAAAATAAGTCGCGTTACAGGAGAGGAAAAAATAGTAGCAGCCTCCATTCGCTGTGTTATGGACCAGTAGTTTGTTTTTACAAAAAGCAGTTTATGCTCATTTTGTCGTTGTGTATTGGATGATTAGGTTATTCTGATCAATTTTTTCATGCTATACTATTCTGTAAGTAGGAAAAATAAATAGTTTATTGGGCATTTATGCAGTTTCTTGTAGCGAGGATGTTTCGAATAGGTGCGGTGGCGTTCTTTGTTGGATTGGCGGTATTTGCCTGGCCTCACTTCGCTCAAGCAAGAGCTTTTGGATTTACCCTTTATCCCGATCAGACGATTGCTCCTGGGGGTAGTGCGACGCTACAAGCACCGATGTCTGGCGGTACTCTCCCATATCAATGCACCTTGTCTGGTACTGATGGGAGTAGTGTAAATCGGATCAAAGAATCAGCGCAAGACTCAGTTACTTTTACTGTCTCCCCAAATGAAACGACAACATATACTTTGAACTGTACTGACGCTGTTGGCGCGAGTGATTCTAGTAGCGCCAAAATTACTGTGAGCGATAGACCAGTGATTGAAAAGTTTAGGGGTGAGCCCAGTTCTTTGCTAGTAGGCGGTGGCTCTTATCAGCTCTACTATGCTGTACGACTAGCTACTTCTTGCCGGGCGAGTGGTGGTACGACCGACTGGCGATCTTTTGATGATTTCGATCTGGTGTATGGTGGCCGTACCCCAGTGTGGAGTCTCAATAAAGGTACTACCTTTACCTTAACGTGTACCGGCGCCTCAGGGAAAAGTGCGAGTGACTCTGTAACTATCAATGTCGAAGGTACTGCTAGTCCATTATGTGGCAATGGCACTCTTGATACTGGTGAAGAATGTGATTTGGGGAGTGGTAATGGTGTTTGCCCATCACGTTGTGACGATGTTTGTCAGAATCAAAACGGGTGTGACTCAGTGGCTACAGTTTCTATTAGTGCTCGACCAGATACCTATGATCCGGGCGAGACGGTCAATATTAGATGGTCTTCTACCAGGGCTGAACGCTGTGAAGCCAAGGGGGGGGAGGGATTCAACAATCCTATCGCTACCTCGGGGAGTGTCACTGTTACTCCTACGAGAGATTTTCAAAATTATCGTATTGAGTGCTATGACGCAGGGGGGAAATCAGTGGAAGATTCGGTAGGAGTACGACTGGATACTGATATCGAACTCAATATTGACTCGACGGCACCAGACTCTATTCCCTTTGGAGCGGCGGAAAGCGATGAAATATCTTTTTCTTGGAGACTTTCGTATTCGCCAGAAAATCTTCCCAGGCCGAGTTGTCAACTGGGGTATCAAGTTAATGCCAATTGGTTTAGTGCTAAAACTGATTGGATTACCGGCACCACTGGCGCGGCCTCACTACCCCTGAGTGAGATTGGTGGAGCTGGCTACCTCTATCCGTCAGGAACAAAGCGAATAACCCTTCGTTGTGCGCTCGAAGATGGAGGGAGGACTCCTTTGTATGAATCCAAAGATATTATTTTGTATCCTGGTATTGATCCATCCAAAGCGCCAACAGTGGGGATGTTTTTGACTTATGGAGATGATCGTGGTTCAGAAATTACGGTACCAGCCGGCAGTCGAGTGAATATCTATGTACGTATAGAAAATGCTGATCGTTGTACTATGAGTCATTACGGTGGTATCAACCCTCACAGAGAAGCCAATGATGAGATAGAAGTGCTGGTAGATGAAACAACTACTTACGTGCTGAGCTGTTGGAACGGTGATCTCTCAAGTGAAGCTGAAGCCACAGTCATTGTGAATGGGAGTGGGGGTGGAGGTGGAGGTGGAGGTGGAGGTGGAGGTGGAGGTGGAGGTGGAGGTGGA
>CAZRXW010000002.1:0-59131 GCA_964604195.1 uncultured Bdellovibrionales bacterium | reverse complement strand
TCTTCAAATCCGCTCCTTTCAGAGTGTTACCTATGTATCTCATCTTCTTCAGGGAGGTAGGAATGGTGATGATTTGGGCTATTTGCCCTACTAAAAATAGGGTATTCTTCAGGTGGAGGTAATTCTTTATCAAGGAAACATATGGAAAAAACATTACTGCATAAAGATATTTTGGAGCTTACTCGGCAGAATGACTGGTTTCGCCGTGAGGTGGTGACAGGGACTCATTCACAAGTGATGCTCATGTCGATTTTACCCGGAGAAGAGATTGGCGAGGAAATACATGGCGTTGATCAGACACTGGTATTTGTTACCGGACAGGGGGAAGCGATTATTGATGGAGTCACAGAATCTTTTGATGAAGGAGATCTCTTTTTCGTTCCAGCAGGAACGAGGCATAATTTCAAAAATACCGGAGCTATCCCGCTCAAACTCTTCACTGTCTATGCTCCGAGTGAACATCTTGCAGGAACTAATCATGAGACCAAAGAAGAAGCTGACCGAGATGAACATGAACACCACTTATGATATTTGGTAATCTTGATTATGAGGTGGGGGTTGAAACTAATTTATTGATTATTTTATGTCTTGGGTAGTATATGCATTTTTAGCGGCTCTTGCAGCTGCAGTTGTTGGGGTACTCTCAAAAATTGGTATTGTTGGTATTGATGCAACCGTAGCCACTACCATTCGTGGCCTCTCCATTGCTGTTTTTATGGGTGGAACGGCGCTGCTTCTTGGTAAGTTTCAAGGAGTGATGGAGACTTCTCCTAAAACTATTCTTTTTATTGTTCTCACTGGGATATTTGGCGGTCTCTCTTGGCTTTGGGGCTTTATGGCGCTCAAAGCGGGTGGTGATGCAACGGCTGTAAATGCCATTGATCGACTTTCCCTTGTTTTTTTGTTGGTACTGGCGGTATTCTTTCTCGGCGAAGAGTTTACGTGGGCAAAGTTTTGGGGCGTTCTTTTTATTACGTTTGGAGTGCTTTTGGTAACTCTCAAGCCAGAGCAGTGGTCAAATCTTTTTGGTCTGGTATCGAAGTCATAAAGCGGAGGTTACTTTCGTTCATTATGAAAAAGCGGCCTGAGGCCGCTTTTTCTGTTGAGGAGGTTATTTGTATCTGAGAGCATCCAAGGCATCGATGCGACTTGCTTTGCGCGCCGGAAAGACTCCAGTCATAAAGCCAACAAAAGCACCGAAACCAACGACAGTCATGATAAACCAAAGTGGTGAGTAGAAGAGGGAGACGGCTTCACCACCAAAACGAGTGGCGATAGCGTTAATGAGTATATTAATAACCACCCCATTTAAGAAACCAATGATAACACCACCCAGAGCTCCTAGAAAACCCATAAGGGTTGATTCCATTACAAACATGAGTGAGATATCCTTTTTTGAAGCCCCAATAGCTTTCATGATCCCAATTTCCTCAGTACGTTCGAGAAGAGTAATGGTCATGGTGTTAAACATACCAATAGCAGAAACAATCAGGGCAATCATACCAAAAACCATGAGAATAAGCTGGATAGCCTGGAAGACCTTATTGGCTTGGTCGATTGTTTCGGAAATGGAGGATGCGGTTAGTCCAAGTGTATCGATCGCCTGCCTTACTGGCTCAATAACGTCGGTAGATCGGCATTTTACTTTGAGTTTCGTGTAGCTTCCAATAGGTACTCCCTGGAGGGATTCTATAGGAATATAGACGATATTCTCATCTCCCTCAGCAACTCCAACAATGGTGTAGGCTTCGCCAAGATTGTAGCTTGTTCCTCGTTTACCGCTGGCTTCGCCCTGAAAAAGAGTGAGGGCAACAGTTTTACCAATGAGGCTTTCTGGAGTGACGTTGAATACTTGAGCTACTCCTTTGGTAATAGTTACTTCTCTTCTAGTGCCAGCATCAAAAAGGCGACCGTGGAGAATCTTGAGCCCTTCACTTTTGAGAAAGGCTGGTCCAGTAGAAACGGTAGCAACATCGAGGGTGAGGTTATCAAATTTTCCTTGCCCAGAGAGTTCGAGAGCGGGAATGATATCGATGACGTTTTCAATGGCACGGATTTTCTCTATGGTCTCAGTGTTGAGTTTTACCTCTTGATCTTTACCACTGGTTACATCGAGTGAGACGAGGGCGTCGGAAGTCGTAATTTTCTGGAGAAGAGTTCTCTGAAGTCCATAGCCAAAAGAAACGAGAAACATAATAGCAGCGATACCAACGGATATGCCAAGAATAGTGAGGAGCGTACGCATGGTACGTGCCTTGAACATACGAAGAGAAAGTTTGAGAATATCGAAAAAGCGCATAGTCTAACTGTATTTGAGAAGCATAATGATTTCTACTTCCCGGGTGATTTTCTCTACAGTGTCTTTGCGGAGACCTACCCCTCCTTGAGGGAGGGACTTATCCAGCTTACGAGCGAGTTCAAGTTGGCCAATAGCGCTTCCGAGGCGCTGTTTAAGAGCGGCTTGAAGACGGAGTTTTTGTTCAGGAGAGAGCTTGAGCTTGAAGTAATGCTCTATGTACTGGGATAAAGTAAGGACGGCCTCGCTTGGAGCGCGATGAATTTTTTGAGTGACATCGAGGATTTCTTGGACGCGCTCGCTGAAGGCTTTGGAACGCATTCGATTCCAACCAGCTCCACCCTGATCAATATCGAGATCGAGCCTGCTCTCAAAGGTTGAGAGGTCGATGTTTTTAAAGAGCAGCTCTTTGAGAAAAGCCTCGGCCATAGAAACCTGTTCTTCTGAGAGTTGTGAAAGCAAATGAGCGAGAAGCTGTTTGGCTTTGAAGGGAATGAGGAGCATGTCGATCTGCTGAGGCAAGAGATTCTTGAAGGAATTCATCAGGAGCTTGAGCTCGCTATCTTCAGCTTTCTTTTCTTCCTCAATTTCCTCAGGTTTCTTTTCTTTGACTATTGGCCGTTTCTCTTTAAAGACCTCTTCTTTGATTACGCGACCATCTTTCATGTAGATTACTCGGTCAGCATAAACAAGGTGCTCCGGATTGTGAGTCACCATGATGATGGTTTTTTTGTCGATGTCATTGAGTTCCTTGAGGATATCCAGTACGTTTTGAGCGGATTCCGAGTCGAGGTTACCAACTGGTTCATCAGCAAGGATAATATCTGGGCTATTTACGATGGAGCGAGCGATGGCTACGCGCTGCTTTTGTCCGCCAGAAAGCTGGTTGGGCATTTTGTCGGCTTGTTCGGCAATACCAAAACGTCTCAAAAGAGCGAGACCATCTTTTTTACGGGTAGCCGGTATTTCTCCGCGGAATACACGCGGAAGACAAACATTATCAAGAATGGTTAGGGAGGAAATAAGGTAGAAGGCCTGGAAAATCATCCCGATTTCTTTTTGGTGCATTTCAAGATCTTCCTGTTCGCTCATTTTAGAGATAGCCTTGCCTTTAATGCGAACCTCACCGTAGGTTGCTCGCTGAAGGCCAGAAATGGAGTAGAGCAGGGTTGATTTACCACAACCAGATGGCCCAAAGATAATAACGTATTCGTGTGGGTAGATGGTAAGATTAGTTTCCTCAAGAGCTCTTGTCTCGTTGGATTTCCCCTGGTTGTAGATAATACGCAATTTATCGATCACGATAAGGGGATCGACATTGGGAGCAGGAGCAGCGGGCGAAGGAATGGCTGCCGGTCGAACTAAAGAAACCGGTATTTTTTCAGGGGTATCGGACATGAGATTTTTCTCTATTCTATCATATAGAGGAGCTCTTCGCTGTTGTCCTGTACCGCCCTTCTCGGTATGATAGAACTATTATGGCTGGTATTTCACTCAAGACGCGTACTATTATTCTGATGGGAGTACTCCAGTGTATTTTGCTTACTATCCTGCTACTCTTCTTTACTCAGCTCAAACATTGATTACTATTTTTATGATTTCCCTTCGTTCTTTCCTTCAAATATCTTTCCATCTTCATGATGCACTGTGTGATTGGTTGGGACGTTACTATTTTCAGGTGAAGCGAGGTTTGCTAGTTCTGGCTCATCTGAGTCTCTTTGGGTTCTTTTTTCCTGATCTCCGTCATCAGTTTGGCGAGCTTTCAGGGAATCTTTTGATTGCCATCCTTTTCCTCTCGCCTCTCTCCAAGATTTTTCGTATGCGTATTTTGCAACAACTCATGGGTCTCCGGCGGGAGCTTGGGATCATGTTTGGTTATTTGGCTGCTGTTCATGGTATAGGCTACCTCACTGATCCACTTCTTTCCCCATATTTTCTGGAACAGCTGAGCTCACCACTGCTCGCATGGTGGGAGCGCCCACTTCTTTTTGGGTTTCTGGCCTTTTCTCTCACTCTGCCACTGCTCTTTACCTCCAATAATATTGCCAATCGTCTTTTGGGTGGGCGCAATTGGAAATGGCTTCACCGTAGCGTTTACGTTATGGCTCTTTTTGCTGTTATTCACCGATTTCTTATCAATGGACTTTCAACACAGGCACTGGTGGAAATGATTATCTTAGTTACGGCGTACATCATAGTCAAGATCTTGGCCTGGCGTAACTTTCTCACCCCGTTGGTGCGGGTGAATAGCTGGATAGCAAGTGAGTACCAATTGTCCAAAAAGTCTCTTACTGATTATGCTAGTATGACGATAAATTAAAGTATGATTTTTTCTTCTCATGCATGGAGCCTGAGGCTCTGGCTCTGGCCAGTGATGTTTCTATCCTTCATTATTCCTGGAGAGATTTTAGCTCACGGAGGAGTACATCAAAATGATATTGGAGCAGTGCTAGTCGAGGTATTTGAACGAGATGACTGTCAGCATTGTCAGGATTTGAGACAGTTTCTGAAATCGTTTGAATTAGTTCCAGAAAATCCCCACATTGAAGTTGTTTCCTACAATGTTCGGACTGAGGAGGGGATGAAATTCTTTCGTCAGATTGCTGAAAAGGAGGGGCTCTCCCAGGCTACCCCGATCATTCTGATCGGTAATCATGTTATTCAGGGTTTTGACCAGCCAGATACCACTGGGGTTATGCTTGAACGGATTATTGAGAATCAGATAGGTAAGTCTCGAGTGGGTCTCGCTACGTATTTGTCTCAGGATGAAGGGGTGGTAGAGCGGGTAGAAGCTGGCACTTGTGATACGGGGGAGGGCTGTATTTTGGAAGAAGAACCCTTTCTGATTAAGATTCCTTTCATGGGAGTGGTTGATGTAACGCGCTATTCACTGCCAACGCTAGCGGCCGTACTCGGTCTTATTGATGGGTTCAATCCGTGTGCTATGTGGGTTTTGGTGACGTTCCTTTTGGTATTGATACAAATGCGTTCCCGCGAGAGGCTTCTGGCCGTGGCCGGACTGTTTATTTTGGCTGAGACAGTAATGTACTATCTCATCCTCAATGTTTGGTTTACTACATGGGATTTTGTTGGCTTGGATCGATGGGTAACGCCTTTTGTTGGTCTCCTTTCTTTGGGAGGAGGGGCTTTCTTCCTCTATGAGTGGTATACCTCGGATGGCACTTGCAAAGTAGTCAATCTCGAAGAACGTGCAAAGATTTCTGGAAGAATTCGGAAACTGGCTACTGAACCATTTACGTGGCTAACGGCTGGAGGAGTTATTCTCTTAGCTTTTTCGGTAAATATTATCGAGTTTGCTTGTTCTATTGGTATTCCGCAGGCTTTTACCAAGATCCTCGAAATGAACAACCTCTCTTTTCTGGGTACTCAGAGCTTGATGTTTATCTATATTCTCGGGTACATGGTTGATGACTTTCTTGTTTTTGGACTGGCTCTTTGGGGTGCAGAGAAGCTCCATATGACTACCCAATATGCCAAGTGGTCCAATCTGGTGGGGGGAATATTGATGCTTATCTTGGGGAGTATCCTTATCTTTGCTCCAAACTGGCTGCGAGCCCTCTAGTATAGGTATATCCACGAATGTCTCGTTTTTGGTATACTAAAAGAGTAACTTGTATTTCTATTTGCACTATGGAAGACGTGAAGTCGGAATCGCCAAGCATGGTTCAGGCCGAGACGAGCTCTAAGGCTGGCTGTGGTTGCTCGAGTGAGGGTTCTTGTGAGTCAGGGAAGGGTTGCAGAACTTCCTGCCGAAAGGAGAATGCAGTCTGGACTCTCTCTGGAGCTATTCTCTTAGGAAGTTTGATTGTGGCAGCTAGTATCCTTACCTCGTCTTCGCGGACCGGAGGAAGTGCTGCTCTAGTGCCAACGGGTAATCAGGGGGCTCAAAATGTTCCGACAGCGCAGCAGCCAGCTGGGGACAAGAAGGCTACTGTGTCGCTTGATGATGATGCTGTTTTGGGTAATAAGGGAAAAGCGAAAGTGGCGATTGTTGAGTTTAGTGACTATGAATGTCCATTTTGTCAGAAGTTTCACAAGGAAACCTATAAAGAGCTGGTAAAGGAGTTTGTGGATAGCGGTAAAGCAGTATATTCTTTCCGCGACTACCCACTTCCATTCCATGAGCCTATGGCTAGTAAGGCTGCCAATCTGGCTCAGTGCGTTCGTGAAGCCAAAGGTGACCAAGCTTTCTTTGCCTTCAACGACGCTTATTTTGGGGCTACCCAGACCAATGCTAAGGGTCTCCCAGAAGGAAAGCAGGACGAAATTTTGAAGTCGCTCGGAGTGAATGTCGCTAGTGTGACTCAGTGTGCCACGAGTGAGAAGTTCAAGGATGAGATTGCTAAGGATATGAGTGATGGTTCGGCTGCCGGTGTCTCAGGCACTCCATCGTTTGTGATTGGAAAACTCGATGCCAAGGGCAATGTCGTGGGCGAACTCGCTGTTGGCGCTATGCCGCTTGCTTCACTCAAAGCAACGATCGAGAAATACCTGGCTCAGTAACTTATCCTCTTGAGGAGATGAATTATAAAAACAAGGCCTCATGAGCCTTGTTTTTATATTACTGATGTCAGATTGAGAAACTGGTATACTGGATTCAATTAAATTTTCTTATGTCAGAACCAAATTGGCCAACTCCTGAATCTCTAAAACAGCCTACTCTCTTCGACGAGGTAGCTCTCGAACAAATGTTTAGAGATTATGGTGATAAGAAATTACCTCTTAATCTTGCTCAAGAAGTTTTAGGTGGTATTGGAGTAGTCGAAAATGAAAGTTCTTGGGTCAGCTCAGCCCGGAGAGGTGATAGAGCTGTCCTGAGTATTGGCCTTGAAGTAGTGCCGATAGAAACAGTCAATCGTTGGGGGTGGGGAGTAGTTGAAGCGGCTGATCAAGTGCATGTCAAAGTATCACATGAGTACGCTCACTTTATCCAGGATTTTTTTGATAGGGATTTAGCACATTTTTTGGACAACAAATTAAATGAGATTCGAGAGTATTCGCATTCATATCTGGAGCTTTATGCCTTTCTTGCTCAGACTGGCCGAATGAGCGGATTATCTGATGAGTTGATTTACAGAGAACAAACAGAAGCTATGAAACGCCAAGGTAGTCTGCTGGATATGCAAACATATGAGGATATGGCCGAGTTGATAGGAGCCTGGATGCTTGGTGAAGTCTACTATAACTTTCGTCTAGATCATTCTAAAACCTCGCTTACTTCTGAACAGAGAAGTCGGCTGGCGGAACTGATTGAAAGAGTATTTGAAATCTGGGTTATAAAGAAGTCTCAGTAATATTCCTGATTTTTTCAATGGAGCATAATAAAAACCACCCAGGAAGGGTGGTCTTTATTTCTGAGTACAAGTACAAGAGAGAATTTTACTTCACTGATTCAACGAATTTGGCGAAGACGGTAGGATGCTCCATAGCCATCTGAGAGAGAACCTTTCGGTCAAGAGTGATATTTTTCTCTTTCATGAGGGCGATAAACTTGGCGTAGGTAGTCCCGTTGGTGCGGAGGGCATTATTGAGACGGACGATCCAGAGCGCGCGGAAACTGCGCTTTTTGGCACGTCGGTCGCGACGGGCGTACTTGCCAGCCTTAATCACGGCTTCTTTGGCCTTGGTGAAAAGCTTTTTGCGGCCCCAACGGAAGCCTTTGGCCTTCTTTAAAATATTCTTGTGGCGTTTTTTGGTCATTACGCCGCGCTTGACTCGAGTCATACAGATGAAAGATTGCTGATACTAGTTACGGTTATGCGTAGGGGAGGGCCTTCCTGAGATTCATCTCCTCGGCTGGAACGGCGATACCACTGTCGAGACGCTTGGCTCGGGTAGATCGGCCAGTATCACGGGAATTGTAGTGATTTTGGCCAGTAGCGCGTCGCTTGAGCTTGCCGCTGCCGGTAACTTTGAATTTTTTGGCTACTGCCTTCTTCGTTTTCTGCTTGGGCATACTGTTTAGGAGTCAAATTGAAGATACATCACTCTAGCGTACTTTCCTCATCTTGGCAAGAGGAATCAGAATAGGCTATTCGGGAGCGACCGTCATAGAGAAACCTCGTGGTCCTTTGGTTACGTTTTCCTCAATTTTGTGAGGAACAGCGATGGATTCAGCAAAAGCGAGCAGTTGTTCCTTGGCTTTGTCGGCCATAGCTTTTTCACGACCGCGAAGCATCATGTCAATTTTTACTTTGTGACCTTTCATCATGAATTTTTCTGCCTGAGTCTTTTTGAAGAAAAGGTCATGTTTTTCAGTGCGGTACCCGAGTCTGACACCTTTGGTTTCTACTTTCTTCTGCTTGGCTTTGGCGGCTTGAGCTTGCTTGGCAGCGTGATACTGGAGCTTGCCGTAATCGGTGAGGCGACAGACGGGTGGCACTGCTTGAGGAGAAACCTCGACGAGATCGAGTTCACGTTCACGAGCGAGCGCCATGCCTGCTTCGGGAGTCATGGTCCCGAGGTTTTCACCAGCTTCAGTAATAACGACAATCTCCGCAGCCAAGATTTGCTCATTGACTCGGTAGCGTTGCTTTACAACAACTTTCGGTTTCGGTCGATTGTGGCGTCTTCGTCTCACGGTAGTGATGTTTAAAAAATAGAGGTGGAGTTGATGGGAATTGCACCCATGTCCAGTGAAGTTTTTCCAAAATACTCTACAAGCATAGTCATTCTTTATTTACTTCAAGAGAGTAGAAAGAAGACAAAATCTTTCAAGAAGCTTCCTTTCGCATACGACTTTGAGGATGAAAGGAGAGAGAAGCTCCTCGTGTCGTCCCGATGGTTATGGCACCAGCGATTCCCTATCGGAAGTCAGGGAGCTGATGGCTGCGCGCGATTAGGCGCGAGCAAAAGCGAAAGAAGGAGCAAAAGCAGAAGCGATTGCGTTCTTGGCTTTGGTGATGAAGTTTGCGTTTATCATCGTGATAGCGATTTTTACGATCATGCCATCAAGATCGGCTTGCCTATTTTGAAAGTACAGCCTGTCGAGTCTATAAACAACCCCCGTGTGCCACTCTCTCTTACTTGAGACTGGAAGACGGGGACGGTCTAATACTGTTTCATGACTCGTTCGATACGGCGCTTGACTTCGCGTTTTCCGATATCTGCTCGACGATCGTATTCTTTTTTTCCTCTAGCTACGGCGAACTCGAGTTTCACAAGTCGCCTCTTACTATACAAGCGAATGGGGACCAAAGTCAAGCCTTCGGTACGGATTTTCCCTATAAGCGAAGAGATGTCTCGTTTCTTGAGGAGAAGCTTTCTAGACCGGGTATCTTCATGGGGAACTTTCTCCCCGGCATGGCGGTAGCGGGGGATGAGGGCATTGGTGAGCCAGAGTTCACCATTGTGGATAGTCACAAAAGCACCTCTGAGGCTAGCGTGGCCGGTTTTGACGCTTCGTACTTCGGGACCAGTCAGGACAATACCAGCCTCAAAGTGGTCTTGGAGACTGTAGTCGTAGCTAGCTCTTCGGTTGTGAGCAATGACTTTACTCATATATCTGACTCTATAATGGCCCAAAAAAGCCGCAAAGAGTAGTTGACAGAATAGCGCAAAAATGCCAATATGTCGAGTCGAGTGATCAACAAGTCTTTTCAACTGTGGTCACCTACGACCACAAAGCTAGGAGCTAGAGATGAGTGTAACCCGAATCCTTGTTCTTTGTGTCATCGCACTCCTGAGTGCGGCCTGTGCTACCAAGTCAGCGGAAACCACTCAGGTGTCGGGTGAGATTGATCTCAACGCGATGCTCAAACAGATGGAGAGCGGCGGAAAACCGACAGTCATCGATTCCAGTGATCCTGACAAGAAGAGAAAGATGGATGAGGCCTTCAGGGAAGGACGACCAGTGATCATTGGCCTCAACCCAATCACCGAGATCAAGTCCCTCGGTGTGAGGACTGGGGTTATGGTCAGGAAGGTGGGTGATCCCATCCGAGTTGCCATCGGTATGAGCGAACGAGATCGTATTGGTCTTGCTGATGCTTTGTTTCAGAAGGTTATTGACAATCTTCTCAAGGAGTACCGTTGGGGAAACCTCATGACTGCCTCCTCGCTACCGGTGAGCTGTAATCTCGAAGTATCAGGGCTCGGTGGTCAGGAAATGAGTGCTACCGCCATCGAAGTTCGGTGCGGCCTCAGAGTTACTGTGGAACGCGGCAACGGAGTGCTTGTTGTTCGGACAATTCACTCGATGATGACATCCAACTTCGATGCTCAAGTTCAACAAATTTCGAGGGTGATCGATGAGGCCTATCAAGAGGCTGTCAGGTTGCTTGTGCCAAGATAGCTTTCTTGAGGTTCATTCATACCCGGACACTCTCTCATGAGGGTGTCCGGAAAAAATTTTATAAGGAGTTTGCTCTTCACTTTTTGATCTTTTTCGACTAGGATGAGGATTGCATATGAACCGAACCCCTCACCATCTCCGGAACCATTTATCCAAAGAAGAGGCCTTTAAACGACTGGCGGAAGAAACATTCGCTCGGCGAGTGATTTCATTTTATCGATACGTGATCCTTGACCAGCCAGAGATGCTGCGCAATGAGCTCTACGCGGAGTGGCAGGGGCTTGGGGTTTTGGGCCGGGTATATCTCGCGACTGAGGGAATCAATGCTCAGATCAGCGTGCCCGAGCCAAATTTTGAGCGTTTCAAAGAGCTACTCTATGCCCGACGAGCTTTTGCTGGGGTGCCGTTTAAGGTGGGGGTAGAGCAGAAAAACGATGCTTTTTGGAAACTCACGATCAAGGTGCGAAAACAAATTGTTGCTGACGGACTGGCTCCACATGAATATGATGTGACGAATGTGGGGACACACCTCAGTGCTCGCGAATGGAATGAACTTTTGGATGATCCCGAAACAGTAGTCGTGGA
Source organism: uncultured Bdellovibrionales bacterium (assembly GCA_964604195.1). Taxonomy (GTDB): domain Bacteria; phylum Patescibacteriota; class Minisyncoccia; order Moranbacterales; family UBA1568; genus SSEF01. The sequence continues at coordinate 47,936 of CAZRXW010000002.1, read as the reverse complement.
TATGCGGAATAACTATGAATCTACCATCGGCCGTTTTGAGAAGGCTATCGCACCAGATGCCAAGACTTTTAAGGAAGAACTCCCACTTGTAAGGGAAGCGCTAGTGGGTAAGGAGGAGAAAAAGGTTATGCTCTACTGCACTGGCGGGATTCGCTGTGAAAAAGCGAGTGCCTATCTCAAACATTATGGCTTCCACGACGTCTATCAACTTCATGGTGGCATTATTGATTACAAACACCAGATCGAACGAGAAAAGCTTCCATCAAAATTCAAAGGAAAAAACTTTGTCTTTGATCATCGCATGAGTGAACGGATCACCGAGGATGTTTTGGGTGCATGTTTCACTTGCGGCAGCGCGTGTGATGACTATACCAACTGTAGCAATGTCGAATGCAATCGATTGTTTATTCAGTGTGTGGGTTGTATGGCCAAGTTGAGTAATTATTGTAGCGAGACCTGCGCGGGAAACCCGGATATTTCAACTATTGTACCCAATCAAGATTTCTCTTTACAGATTTAAGGTTTCGTTGTAGGATACGCAGTCCTCATGGGGAGCCTGTATGTCCCTTGGGGACGTGCAAGCCAACTTTCTTCCACTTTTTCCCTTGAAAGGGGAGTCTCATGTTTCAACGTTCTTTATTTGTCCTGGTCGCCATCACGACCGCCTTTCTCGTCGCTGCCTGTGGTGGTGGGGATGACGACCGTGATGCCGTGCCGGCTGGTGCCAAGGTCTGCGAGCTGAGGTACTCGCAAGAACCGCAATTCCTGAACTACCAGGCTTACGGTATCAGACAGATCGAGGACAAGGTTTTTCTCCCTCCCATCCTTGTTTCGGAGCCTGGCGATGTTCTGCGGGTTCAATACCCATTCGCGCCGGGGATCATCTATGAGATACCGGGGGCTAGCTACGTCTTCACAATGCAGCAATTCTCCTACCACAACCCCGGGCCGGTGTGGCAGTGTGTTGTCGAGGGGCTTGCTCTCGGTGACCGGATTGTTTTCAGGGGCGGCCCTTCCGATCGGAAGATCGAGTGGTACCTCGCCATCTACGCGACTATCACGCTTGCAGATGGACGGCGGGCACTTTCGCTGCCTGAGACCTACATCATCGAGCGCTAGTCGCTACGTTCGACGCTGATCCACACCTTCGACGGTTCTGTACCCTATCGAACTGCTGAGTACCCCCAAAGAGGGTGCCGGCAGTTTTTGTTTTACCCTTGTTAATCACGAAAACTACGGTCGTGGTTTTGGTGATGTATAGTAGAAAGCCTTCACTTTTTGGCTTTTTTGGGCTATTTTGAGAAGGATGAAAGAACAACTCGAGCGAATTTTGAAAGAGACCGTGATCCAGCTTTTCGAGGAAGGGAGGCTCGGGCGTTTTGATGTTGGGAAGCTCATGCTTATTCGGCCGACCGATGAGCAGTTTGGCGACTATACCACCAATATTGCCCTCATAGTAGCAAAGGAGCTCGGGAGGAACCCGCGGGAAGTAGCTGAACTCTTAAAAGAGAATATTGAATCAAGAATCAAGAATCAAGAAGAAAATTTTTTGGAAAAAGTAGAGATTGCTGGGCCGGGGCATATTAACTTCTATCTTTCCGATGGAGCTTATAGTGAAGCCCTCCAGCATATTCTCAAGGTAGGCGAGCGGTATGGGAGCTCAATGCAGGGTGACGGGGAGAACGTGAACAATGAATTTATCTCCGCCAATCCGACGGGGCCACTACACCTCGGGAATGGTCGGGGCGGATTTTATGCCGATACTCTTTCTCGTATTTTGAAGAAAGCAAGTTTTGAAGTGACCAATGAATATTATGTGAATGATGCGGGGGAGCAGGTAATGAAATTGGGGCACAGTGTCCTCCAAGATAGTGAAGTAGTCTATGGCGGTGAATATATTGAAAAGCTTGCCGAGCGACTTGGTAAGAGTGATGAGGTTCGAGCGACTGGGGAACAGGCGGCCAAGATTATTCTCGAAGAGATGATTCAGCCGGTAACCAAAGAGGTGATGCGGGTACATTTTGATGTGTGGACTTCGGAAAAGAAACTGATCGAGGATGGGTATGTCGATAAAGCTCTCGCGCTCCTTCAGGAACGAGGGAAAACGTTTGAATCTGAGGGGGCTTTGTGGCTCAGGACGACGGAATATGGTGATGATAAAGATCGCGTGATCGTAAAACAAGACGGATCCAAAACCTACTTTGCTTCAGACTGTGGTTATATATTGAACAAAATGGAACGTGGGTTCACTCTTCTTATCGAAACGTGGGGAGCTGATCATCATGGTTATATCAATCGTTTTAGAGCTGCTGCCGAAGCCCTTGGTTTTCCTAAGGAAAAAATTCATTTTGCGATTGTGCAACTGGTGCGACTGATGAAAAATGGGGAGGAAGTAAGGATGAGTAAGCGAGCGGGGAATGTGGTAGGCATTGATGAGCTCATTGAGTCGGTAGGTCATGATGTGGCTCGATTTTTCTTTCTCATGTATTCTCCCGATACCCATATGAATTTCGATCTGGGTCTTGCTGAAGAGTGGAGTGAGAAGAACCCGGTCTATTATGTGCAGTATGCCTATGCTCGGCTCTCGAGTATTCTCCGTAAGGCCGAAGAGGAATCTTTAGAACCCAATGCAGAGCAACTTGCTCTCCTCTCTCATCCGAAAGAGAAGCTTCTCATACGGGAACTTATCGCTTTTCCTGAGCTCATTGAGCGGATGGCGAGCGAAAAAACAGTACATCAGCTCCCACAGTACGCTATCCGTCTCGCTGATAGACTTCATTCGTTCTATGCTGATTGCCAAGTAATTGATACTGAGAAGAAAGAAATTTCTCAGGCTCGTCTCGCTCTTGTTCGATCTACACGAATAGTACTTGGAGAATCCCTCAGACTTATTGGAGTTTCAGCCCCAGAAAAAATGTAATCGGGAATAGGTGATAGCACAAAGAGTTTTTTTGTATGGCCAAAACAGAAAGAAAAATTGATGAAGCAACACTTATTTTTGCGGTAAAGATCGTGGTGTCACTGGCGCTTGTTTTTATAGTTGCCATTGGAATGGATATTTATCACGCTGCGCAGGCTATAGGGAAAATCTATGCTCGATCAATATAAAGCCAATACGTACTATCTGGTGCGGCACGGAGAGGCAGAAAACAATGTGCGAGATATTCTTAATGGAGCAGGGCGAGGAGAATATCATCTTACTGTGAAAGGGAAAGAACAAGCGCGAGGAACAGCTTTTTACCTCAAGCAATTCCCAATAGATTTTATTATTGCTTCACCACTCGCACGAGCAAAAGAAACAGCGGCTATTTTGCAGGAGTCTTTAGAGGTGCCGCGTTCGATTGATACCCGGCTTACGGAAACTCGTTTTGGTTCTTTTGAAGGAAAGGATATTCAGAGTTTCCTTGATTTTATGGAGCAACATGGAGGGCGGACGGTGGGTGACCCTGATCAGGGTATTGAGGGATACATGGATATTCGAGAGCGGGTGCGATCACTACTGCTTGATGTGCAGTCTGTTTTTCAGGGGAAACACATCGTGATAGTGTCACACCTCGATACATTGCAAGAGCTATATGCTGAACTTCTTGGGGAGCCCGTAGGGGCGGAGCAGGGAGATAGTGGTTGGTATCCTCAAAAAGGGAGCTGTGCTGTGATTAGTGCTGTTGAAGTAACTCAATTTTTTGCCCCCACCGTCTAAGAGAGGGAAATCTTGGGTTTTTCGCATCCCTGACCTCTAGTGCTAGACTAAAAAGGTAATTCCGGTGAGGAAATTTTTTTATGGACAAGATACAACACGAAGCACTCCTCAAGTCCCTCGAAGATACTCAGATGCTCGATGAGTACAAGAAATCGTACGACAATTATCCAGTTGGTATCATCCCAAAAATTTTAGGGACACTGTTGGTGACGTGCGGTAACCTTGTTTATGGCCACGATCCATCATACGGGAAATTCAAGGCGGTTGAGGTGATTGCTCGAATTCCATACCAATCGTGGGAAGTGGCGAGCTATATGCTGCTGACGATGTTTTATTCCAATGAAAAGAAGGCTATTGAACTTTCCAAAACTTCCCGTTTTGGTCGAGGCTCACAGGACAATGAGACGATGCATGTTGTTGTTCTCTCGCAGCTTGCCAAGAAATATGGCGAGGATGGTTTGATTCGTCACACGCTTATCCCACTTCTTTTTTCTTTCTTCTACGCCACGGCCTCGTTTATCCTCTACCTCTTCAGTCCCAAAAGTGCGCTGCAACTTAATTATCTTTTCGAAGACCATGCTTTTTCGCAGTATAGTCGATTTGTGGAGAGTCACACTGAGGAGCTCAAGGATCGGCCGATTCTCTCCGACTTCCTCGAGTTTTATGGCCGGCACGTAAAGAGTGAGTACGAGCTCTTTGTCTCGATCAAAAATGATGAGATTATTCATCGGAATATGTCAGCTCATCGGGCAGACGAGTACAAATAAATACATGCGTGATCGGGATAATTTCGTTTCCTGCCTTGGCACAGTCCTATGTCGACACTTTCGCTGGCTACATGGTTTGATCAAATCCCCGGAGGTCTGTTGGTGACGGATCTTACTTCACGAGTTCTTTATGCTAATCAGGCAGTGGAAAGACGGACGGGTTTTTCGGTGGCAGAAATTATTGGCAAGAAACCAGGCGAACTCTGGGGTGGCCGCATGTCGTACTCTTTTTATCAATTGCTCTGGCAGAGGATCGGGGATGAAGGCAAGCCATTTGTGGGTCGTTTTCAGAATCAACCTAAAGGAAAGAGTCGACAATGGGAAACTCTCCAGATTGCTCCTGTCAAAAATCAGGATGGGGAAACGGAGTATTTTCTAGAGATACACCCGCAGTTTCGTTCGGAGGTACAAGAACACGAATTCCATCGGAGGTTCCTTAGTGAGGCTGAGAGTTGGCATCAAGCCCCAAGTTCATGGCAGCGGTTTCTCGAAATGCTCCAGTCCTCAGATGCTGATAAATCCCTGACTATTGTTCCAACACGTCAGCTGGATTTGACTCAATTTTTGCGAGAAGAACTTATCCTACCGGCGCAAGCAGGACTTGCTCGGCGTTTTGAGGATAGAATGCTGGTCCAATCAGCTCAGCAGGATCCAGCTGCTTTCGCTTTTTTGTATGAGAAATATGGAGAGCTGGTGAGACAATACTTTTTGCGTCGCCTCAGTTCTCATGACGAGGCGGAAGATCTTGCTCAAGAGGTTTTTGTAAGAGCCTTCCGGGCGCTTCCTCGGTTTCGAGTGGCCAATGCTTCATACTATACCTATTTACTCCACGTTGCCCACAATCTCCTGGTTGACTATTACCGAGGAGTATCGAAAGCAACAGTCCAGAATCATGCAGCTCTTGATGAGGTTATGAGTGAGGGAGGGGCTCCTGATTTGGAGACGCTTAATATGTTACTCTCATCACTTTCAGCGGGAGAGCGCTTGGTCATGCTTTTGACGTACCGCGATGGCTACCGGGCTCGTGAGGTGGCCGAGAAGCTCGGCAAAACAGAGAATGCGGTAAAACTTATCCTCTCGAGAAGCCGGAAGAAACTGCGATCAGTTTTGGCTTGAATTAAGGAAAAATTGAAGGAAGATAGTTGGGAGGTGTCCGGTGACACCTTTTTCTTTTGGGCACGTTTAATACAGTGCAAGACTAACATTCATTCCAATCATATGCCGCTCTACAAAGTGCAAAAACGCAACGGGAGTATTGTTGATTTTGAACTTGGGAAAATCCATGAGGCGATACGCAAGGCGGCTGAGGCAGTAGGAAAAAATGACATTGCCATAGTCGACACTCTGACTAAAGAAGTCGAAGTCGAACTTGAGGCAAAATATGCTGCAGCTATTCCTTCGGTTGAAGAGATCCAGGACGCGGTGGAGGATGTGCTCATCCGGTATGACTATGCTGAGATGGCCAAAGCCTACATCCTCTATCGAGAGAAACGACGTGAAGCTCGGGAAGATAAGAATGTAGTGGTGGAGGTGGAAAAAACTATTAAGGAGTATCTCGAAAAAGTAGACTGGCGTGTTGCAGAGAATGCTAATCAAGGATATTCACTTGGGGGGCTGATTCTCAATACGGCTGGCAATGTGGTGGCCAATTACTGGCTCTCGCATATCTATCCCAAAGCTGTGGGTGAGGCGCATCGGAATGGCGACTATCATATCCATGATCTCTCTATGTTTTCGGGATACTGCGCTGGCTGGAGCCTGAGAGTTTTGCTTGAAGAAGGATTCAACGGGGTGCCGAGTAAAGTTGAGTCGGGCTCACCCAAACATCTTTCTTCGGCGGTAGCCCAGATGGTGAACTTTCTTGGGACACTCCAAAATGAGTGGGCGGGCGCACAAGCTTTCTCGAGCTTTGATACGTACATGGCGCCCTATGTGAAAAAGTATGAACTGGAACTACGGGAGGATATCAAGAAATTCAACATAAAATTTGTCTCGAAAAAAAATGAGGCAACATATATCGAGGAAAAGGTGTATGACTATGTGTACCAAAACATCCAGTCATTTGTTTTCAACCTCAATATTCCATCGCGATGGGGGACTCAGACACCATTTACCAATATCACCCTCGACTGGGATTGCCCGGCTGATCTACGAGACAAGAGGCTCCTCTTGGGTGGCAAGCCTTTCTCGTATACATTTAGCGAACTTCAGAAAGAGATGGACATCGTCAATCGAGCCTTTATCGAAGTGATGATGAAGGGAGATGTTCGGGGACGTACATTTACCTTTCCGATTCCTACGTACAATGTTGGCAAGGATTTTGACTGGGAAAGCGAGAAGAATCTCCCTCTTTTTGAGATGACGGCTAAATATGGCACTCCTTACTTCCAGAATTTTGTAAACTCTAACCTCAATCCGGGCGATGTGCGGTCAATGTGTTGTCGCTTGCAACTCGATCTTCGGGAACTTCGGAAGCGAGGTGGAGGACTCTTTGGTTCAGCCGAAATGACCGGCTCGATTGGGGTCGTCACCCTCAATCTCGCTCGGATTGGTTATCTGGCCAAGGGAGATAAGGAGAAATTCTATGCCGAGATTGATCGCCTGATGGAGCTCGCCAAGACTTCGCTTGAACTGAAACGTAAGGTGATTCAGGAGTGGATCGATCGAGGACTCTTTCCGTACACCAAACGTTACTTGGGCTATCTCAAGAATCATTTCTCTACCATTGGACTCAACGGTCTCAATGAGGCAATCCGTAATTTTACGAACGATGTGGAGAATATTACCACCAAAGAGGGCCACGCGTTCGCCGTTGCTGTACTCGAGCATATGCAAGAAAAAATCAAATCTTTTCAGGAAGAAACCAAAAATTTCTACAATCTCGAAGCGACCCCGGCTGAGGGAACGACCTATCGTTTTGCCAAGGAGGATAGGAAGCGTTTTCCTGATATTTTGCAAGCTGGGACTCCCGATGCTCCCTTCTACACCAACTCGAGTCAGGTGCCAGTAGGCTTTACCGACGATGTCTTTGAGGTACTCGAGCATCAGGATGATCTCCAGACGAAGTACACTGGCGGGACCGTACTCCACTGTTATATGACCGAGCGTATCTCCTCGCCCGAAGCCTGCCGCAACTTGGTGAAAAAAATACTCACTCGCTATCGGCTGCCGTATATCACTATCACTCCCACATTCTCAATTTGTCCCAAGCACGGCTATCTCGATGGTGAGCACGATTTCTGTCCCAAGTGCGATGCTGTGCTTGGTATCGCGGATGGTGAACGGCTTGATCAGGATTATCGTAAGCAGTATGCCAGTACAGCCGCCCATCGGTGATATTTCTATGACTGAAACGCCTGTACTCAAAATTCGTAGATCGCGTGGTATCCCTAAAACTGGTTGAGCTCAGTTCACCTTCCTTTTGTGAGTGCTTTCGTTTCACGGAGATTGGCTAAGTACGAATTTTTCCGTTCAGCCGTTTCAGTCTCGATGATAAGTAAATAAAAAATTAATTTCATAACATCATGAGTATGCAAGAGGGAGATATCAATGCAGGGCGGACGCGGTGTGAAGTGTGGACGCGGGTGATGGGGTATCACCGACCAGTGTCACATTTCAATACCGGTAAGAAAGCCGAGCACTACTCACGCAAGCATTTTGAGGAATGTGTGGCGGACAATGTTCAGTTTGAGGCCTGTTATGGCGAACCACAAGCATGAAGTTTTCGGCTATCCAACGTTTCACTCTGCTTGATTATCCAGGGAAAGTAGCCTGTATTGCCTTTACCCCGGGGTGCAATATGCGCTGCGGATTTTGTCACAATCCCGAGTTTGTCTTGCCGGAAAGGGTGCGTGAGCTTGCGCCGAATTTCATCTCGGAAGAGACTTTCTTCAATTTTCTCGACGGACGCAGAGGCCTTCTCGACGGAGTGGTCGTTTCGGGCGGAGAGCCTACTATCTGGCACGATCTTCCGACTTTTTTCTGTAAAGTGAAAGAGCGAGGCTTTCTCACCAAGCTCGATACCAATGGCAATAATCCGACGATGTTGAGAGAACTTTTGGATGAGAAACTCATTGATTATGTCGCCATGGATGTAAAAACCTCACTTTCCGAATATCCAAGACTGGTCGGACCTATAGTAAAGCCGGAGTATATAAACGAGAGTATTAATCTATTACGCTCCTCTTCCGTTGATTACGAGTTTCGTACTACACTCATTAAAGAAGTCCACACCAAAGAAGTGCTCAAGGCACTCCAGGCACTCACCGCTGGAGCCAGGCAGTTCTTTCTCCAGACATTTCGGCCCGGGCATACGCTTCGCGCTAGCTTCGCGGAGTACCATCCTTTCTCTCAAGATGAATTAGAAACCATTCGTAAAAGTTTTGAAACAAGTGTCAGTTTTGTTGGCATAAGAAATTAACTTCCTGTCTATGTTTGAACTTTTTTCATTTGTGAAATACCTTCTTCTTCAAGGAGTAGGCTTGATGATTGCGATTGGCGTCGGTGGACTTTTTATCTTTATGGTCCTCCGCAAGCTCCACTCGCGGGCGATGACTTGAGCGCTCTTCCTTTTTTTCTTTGGTACCTGCCTTTTCCTCTATGTCCCAATGGGGGTGCCGAGCGCCATCACTTTTCCCTTTGGTCTCGAAACGTATGGTCCGTCTGAAGGACCATGGCTGCCATTAAAAAATGTTTTCAGTTTTTTCTCGCGTTTTAACCAGTTTGAACGGGTGGCTGATATTGCCGCTAATCCAGATGTCACTCGAAACGATGCAGTTCCCGCAGCGCAGGCGGAGCGCGAAGTTGAGATTCAGATCACGGCCAAGGAAGTGCTCTCAGAAATCACACCAGGCGTTACGATGAATTACTGGACCTTTGATGGTAAAGTCCCCGGACCATTTCTCCGTGTACGCGAGGGGGACCGAGTGCACCTTACTCTCACCAATAATCCGACCAGTCTTCACCATCACAGTATCGACCTCCATGCGGTGACGGGTCCTGGCGGTGGGGCGGTTGCAACCAATGTAGCGCCGGGCGAGTCCAAAGATTTCCGTTTCCGGGCCCTCAAGCCAGGTCTTTATGTCTATCATTGCGCTCATCCCAATGTGGCCAACCATATGGCGCATGGCATGTACGGCATGATCTTGGTCGAACCCAAAGAGGGGCTACTCAAGGTAGACCGAGAGTTCTATGTCATGCAGGGCGAGATTTACACTTCGGAGAAAATGGGTGCCAAGGGTCTTCAGGTGATCGATGCTGGGAAAATGCTCTCGGGCGATGCCGAATACTTTACGTTCAACGGTCGAGTGGGGGGTGTGAATGGCAAGATGATGGCCAAAGTCGGCGAGACGGTCCGCATCTATATCGGCAATGGCGGCGTGAATCATATTTCTTCCTTCCATGTGATCGGCGAAATCTTTGACACTGTTTATCCAGAGGCTTCCGTTGGTGGAGCACTCTTCAAGAATGTACAGACGACCCTTGTACCAGCCGGAGGAGCGGCCATGGTTGAATTCAAGTTAGATGTCCCAGGACGATATATCCTCGTCGATCATGCACTGGCTCGTCTCGACAGGGGGGCTTGGGGCACTCTTGAAGTTACTGGTGAAGAAAACAAAGATGTTTTCGAAGGACAAATCGATCCTAGCGCTGCCGCTCACGGGCATTAATAATTGGTTGCAAAAAACAATATAAAATGGTATCGTTGCTATACAATTTTGAAAGGCGTTTGAGGGGTTATCAGCCCCGAGCTGCAGGAAGAAATAGTTGTCATCCTGAGGAGCAGAAGCGACATGAGGATCTCAAGCAAGATTCCTCGACTGCGCTTGGAATGACAGAAAGAGTAGACCCTGTCGGAGGCATCCGTCATAATGCATCATGAAGGCAATCTAATCATCTTGTTTCTTGGTTTTTGATGATTGGTTATTGCGAAGCCAAGGTGGTACCACGCTGAGCCTAGTCGAAGCGTCCTTAGCACAAGAGCGTGTTAAGGATTTTTTGTTTTTGTGATCATATGCTCGAGAAATCTTCATTGATTTCTAATAGAGAAAAAAGAGCTAAGGTAATGACGCGATTGCTTGATTTTGCCACGGAGATAAAAGCTTTTGAGGGGAGAAAATTTGAAGAAGTCTTTAGGGATGAACAATCAAAGCGTGAGTTTCTGAACCATCTTAGCAAGGAGGATTTCATAGAACTGATCAACGGGGTAAATGGTATTTTGCGTGGAAAGAATAAAGAGGATTGGAGAATGGATGGAAGTGATGTCGCATTGGTCCCGGGCGTACATAATCCGGACAGTACGGTCATTCCGCCTCGGGAAGAAGATAAAACAGAGCTTTTTGAAGAAACGCATGCTGGGATGAAAGCCATGGTACAAGATGGGAGAGCCACGGACGATGTGGCACTACTTCTTTCTGCATGTGTCAATGAAATCCACGCATATGAGGATGCAAACGGCCGAACGAGTAGGTTCATATATACGCTACTTACGAACAATCGTGATGAAGGCGGCGATGAAAAGATACAGAATGTATTGAGCGAGGATGGGAGTCTTTACGTTGATATTAACCCAGGGCTTATTGGAAGAGAACGAGGCAATATTATTGCTCATCAGATTGGCCTGAGCAACTCAGCGCAAAATCCGGAAAATGTCACAAATTTATTTAACGAGCAGCGGTGGGCTGAGATGGTGTTTCAAGATGGGGTGACTGATGACATGAAAAAGAGCTTTAGGACTATTTGTATGGATGATGAACATGCATTCTATGCGGCCTTTAAGTTCATAGCAAAACTTCCTAATAGAAATGTATTTTTGAAAGCCTATGGTGAGCGCTCGGTAATTTTGGAAGGAAAACTTGCATTCGAGTTGAGTAAGGATCAAATGTATGGGCTTATAGAAGAATACTGGGCACTAAAAAAGAGAAAAGCCGAAATACTTATTGATTTGATTGTTCATCCAGAGAAGCTAGAATATCAGATTAATACAGAAACGGGAGAAATGAGCTTGTTGGAACATTTCAAGATGATGATAAAGAAAGAGCAGGAAAAGAATAAAAAGCTATTGTCATGATTATGCCATTCAAAAAAGTTGAGTCACAAGTGATCGCGTATATTGATGGGGCCAATCTTCATCAAGGTGTGAGGTCGCTCGAATGGTCCCTTGATTATCGACATTTTCGTTCATGGCTACGTCAGAAGTTTGGTGTGAGCGAAGCTAACTTGTTTATTGGGCTCATACCCAAAAACGCAGCTCTCTATACTTCCCTTCAGGCTACTGGGTATCAACTTATTTTCAAGGAAGTGGTCTACGATAGAGAGGGGAAAGCCAAGGGTAATTGTGATGCTGACCTTGTGTTACGTGCTGTAAGAGATGTTTACGAAAAGAGTGTGCAGTCAGTAATCTTGGTTTCGAGCGATGGCGACTACGCTTCACTGGCCAAGTTCTGGCTCGAGAAGGGGATAGCTTGCACTATTCTTTCGCCTGTCCCTGTCCAAAAATGTTCCATTCTTCTCAAGAAAACAGGTGCTCGAATCGTTTACTTGAATGATGTCAAACACAAACTATGGCGCCAGTCGAGATAAAAAAGAAAAGCCCCCAGTGAGGACGTATCCGCACGAGGGTCTTTTCCGTAGTGATCTAACCCGAGTATACTCTGAATTATCAATTTGTCAAGCCTATGCCATTCAAAAAAGTTGATGCCAAAGTAAATTTTCCAGAGCTCGAAGAAGAAATCGTTCAGTATTGGGAGGACAAAGACGTCTTCGCGAAGTCAGTTACCAAACCCTCTCCGAAGGGTCGCTATGTTTTCTATGATGGCCCGCCCTTTGCCACGGGGACGCCGCACTATGGGCATATCGTCGCAAGTACAATCAAAGACACGGTGCCTCGTTACTGGACTATGCGTGGGTACCAGGTGGAGCGCAAGTGGGGCTGGGACTGCCATGGTCTCCCGATCGAAAATATTGCTGAGAAGGAACTGGGTATCAGTCATAAGAAAGAGATCGAGGCGCTTGGCGTGGCTAAGTTCAATGAGGTTTGCCGTTCCAAAGTCCTGGAGTATGTCGATGAATGGAAGAAAGTGATGCGGCGGTTTGGCCGCTTCGCGGACATGGAGAATGCCTATCGCACCATGGATCGCGATTTCATGGAGAGCGTCTGGTGGGTGTTCAAAGAACTCTGGGACAAAGGTCTCATCTACGAGAGCTATCGCACCATGCACATCTGCCCGCGTTGCGAGACGACTCTCTCGCAGTCCGAAGTGGCCGAGGGGTACAAGGACGTGAAGGACCTCGCAGTGACGGCGGAGTTTGAACTTGTCGGTGAACCAATTAAGACTTCGGTATTGGCATGGACGACAACCCCATGGACCCTGCCAGGTAATGTCGCACTTGCCGTGAATAAGGACATTGAGTATGTGACGATTGAAAAGAAGGATGAGGGAGTTGGCGAGGCGGTCCGTTTTATCGTAGCCAAAGATCGTTTGAAAAATATCTTTGGTGAGGAGGGATATTCAGTTGTTGATGAATACAAAGGCTCCGAACTTTTTGGTAAAGCCTACAAACCGCTCTTTGATTACTACGCGAAAGATGAATCACTGAAGAATCGCGAAAACGGATGGAAGATCTATTACGCAGATTTTGTGACGACTGACATGGGGACAGGCATCGCCCATGAAGCGCCGGCCTTTGGCGAAGACGACATGCAGCTCGGGATGGCGAATAATTTGCCGTGGGTACAGCATGTGAATATGGACGGTACGATGAAAGGAGAGGTGATGGATTTCGCTGGGAAGCCGGTCAAAAGCAAAGATGATCCGAGCGCGATGGATGTGGAGATTCTCAAGTATTTGGCACAGCGGGGGACATTATTTTCGAAGGAGAAATACGAACACAGCTACCCCCACTGCTGGCGCTGTGATACACCGCTTCTCAACTACGCGACATCATCCTGGTTTGTTCGTGTTGCAGAGAGGAAAGAAAAAATGATTGATCTTGCGAGTGATATCAATTGGTCACCTGAGCATATCAAGGCCGGCCGCTGGGGCAAGTGGCTCGAGGGCGCACGCGACTGGTCCATTAGCCGGCAGCGCTACTGGGCGAGTGTTATGCCACTGTGGCGCTGTGATTGTGGTGAACTGAGGGTCTTTGGATCGGTAGCGGAACTTGAGCAGGTTTCTGGAAAAAAAATAGATGATCTCCACAAACATGTTGTGGACGAGGTGATGGTTCCCTGTGAGAAGTGTGGTAGCGTGATGCGGCGCGTTCCGGATGTCCTTGATACCTGGTTTGACTCTGGTTCGATGCCCTATGGTGAGAGGCATTATCCCTTTGAGAACAAAGAAAAGTTCGATGCTGCATTTCCGGCGCAGTTCATCGCGGAGGGTGTTGATCAGACACGCTGCTGGTTTTACTATCTCCACGTGATTGCGACGGGGATCAAGGAAACCAAAGCGTTCCAAAATGTTATCGTCAACGGTATCGTTCTGGCTGAAGATGGTCGCAAGATGTCCAAGAAACTCAAGAACTATCCGGACCCCATGGAAATTCTCGATAAGTATGGCTCGGATGTCCTGCGCTACTACCTCCTTTCTTCACCGGTGGTAGCGGCCGAGAATCTCAACTTCTCTGAACGCGAATTGTCCGATATCCAGCGCAATGTGTTCCGTATGCTCTGGAATTCGTACTCGTTCTTCATGACATACGCGAGCATTGATGGGTGGATACCTCAAACTTCTAACTCCAACCCCCCAACTTCTAACTTGCTGGATCGTTGGATTCTTTCGGAACTTCAACTACTCATCAAAGAGGTAAATATGGCGATGGAAAAGTATGAGCTCAACCGAGCCACCCGCGCCTTTACGCCGTTTGTCGACAACCTGTCCAATTGGTATATCCGTCGCTCGCGAGACCGGTTTTGGAAGAGCGAGGACGATGGCGACAAAGAACAGGCGTATCAGACGCTCTATACGGTCCTCGTCACGCTCTCCAAACTGATGGCGCCATTCACACCATTTATCGCTGAGGAAATCTATCGCAATTTGACCGGTGAAGAATCTGTTCATCTCGCTGAGTATCCCGTTGTGGATGAATCGCTTGTTCATGAAAAGCTGAATGCAGACATGGGCCTTGCACGGTTTATTGTTTCAGAGGGGCTGAATGATCGTGTGAAACATGGAATCAAGGTGCGGCAACCGTTAATGGCGGTACATGCCCGTTCTCTTGGAAAGGAGTTGGAGAGCATTGTAATGAAGGAATTGAATGTAAAGAACTATGAAAGTGAGGGTTCTACAGATAATCCCGCCGATACTTCTGTTTGGATTGATTTTACAGAATATCCCGAACTGAAACTCGAAGGGGAAGCGCGGGAAGTGATTCGAGCGATTCAAGAAGGCCGTAAGAAGGCGGGGTTCAATGTCGAGGATCGAATTATTCTCGGCTACACCGGTAAACAATCAGTCTTTGAGAAGTTTCAGGATATGATTGCCAAAGAAGTGCTCGCGACTGAGGTGCGAAAAGGTGAACTCACTGATGCTGAGCATACAGAAACTACCAAGCTCAGCGATGAGGCTTTCAGATTTTCTCTTAAACGGATATGAGCCACATCATTGTCTTTTGTGGGGAGAGCGGAACAGGCAAAACCATGCTCGCGCAGCTTGTTTCACAGGAATTAAATATATTCTGTCTTCATAAAGATGCTCTCAAGGAGCGTTTGTATGAACTTGAGGGAGGCAAAACGCTTGAGGATAGTACTCGAACAGGGAAGCAGTCCATCTTCCTTATGCTGGATCTAGCTGAAGATGCAATTCGAAATGGCGTTGATATTATTTTGGAAGCCCCGTTTGATCACAGTGAAAATGTGATTCGTTTCGAGCAGTGGATGGAGCGATATCAAGTTTCTTTGAAATGTATTGTGTGTACTGTGAGTGAAGTAGTGCGCCAAGCACGTATCCATGATCGTCCACGTCATCATGCGCATCACGATCAGGAGAGACTGACCCCCAATTATTTTCAGTTGAAGTATTTTTCTTACCATGATATGCCCGGTGAACAACTCGTTCTTAACACGGATAAGCCAGTGGCCGAACTCATGAGAGAGGTGCGGTCGTTTGTTGGGTAGTCTTCGTTGTTTCGACACCCTCCTAGGGGAGCGGGTATAATGGCAGGAGAGCTATAGCCTTTATTCATGCGCCTGCTTTCCCTGTTTTTCTCTTATATCTTTCGTGATACGATCCGCAGCAAGGCTCTGCTTGTTTTGATTTTGACTGTTTTAGCAGCAGCTGCTACGGCGATCTTGCTTACCCTAGGAGTACTTGAGGGATTTCGGACGATGCTTATCGAGGGAGAGCGCGGCTGGCTCGGAGATATTGTTATTTCGCCGAGGAGTGGTGATACGAGTATTCGGCAGAGTGATATTATCGAGTCTCGCCTGAGATTGCTTCCGACCGTGGATGCTTTTTCCAAGCGGAGTCACGCTCAGACAGTTGTGCGTTATGAAGAGGAGAAGTCGGTACCATTTCGGACTATCGGTATTACTACTGCCGATGATAGTCGTGTGACGTGGCTAGAGGAGCAAGTTATAGAGGGGAGTTTCTTTACCGAAAGTCACAACACTGATGAAGCAGTATTGGGGAAGAGTTTGGCGGATGATCTCGTAGGAATTGAAGGGGATGGCCTATCGCTTCATGTTGGTGATACGATTCAAGTATTAACGGCTACTGGCAACTATCGGCCAATGCGAGTTCGAGGGATTATCGATGGTAAAAATTTCTCTCCTAATTATGCGCTCTTCCTCCAGAAGAGTGATCTTGAGCAGATTGATAGTTCCAGCAGAAATGCTCAAATTGTGATCAAACTACGCCAAGATGTAAATGTAGAGCTAGCGAGTCGTACGCTTCAGAACGAGTTTCCTTCGGTAGTAGTGCGTACTTGGGAAGAAGAATCACAATATGTCCGCGATATTATGGCAGCGGTTAAGTTTATCACGCTCTCCATTCGTGACTTGCTTCTCGTCACTATTTTCTTCGTGATCAGTATTGTTATCTATATCGACGTCAATCAGAAGCGTCGTCAAATTGGCATCCTCAAATCTATGGGTACACCTCAGAGTTTTATTATGTGCGCGTATGCTACTCAAGCCTTTGTGTATGCCCTTGTTGGCACCAGTATTGGCTCACTCTTTTTTACCCTCATTACACTTTGGTCAGCTAGTAACCCTATCCCACTTTTGATTGGAGATTTTCGGATTATTGAAACAAGTTCAATCTTTGTTCAGACGGCCTTCACCGTATTTGCCTCGGCTTTGATTGGTGCTTCAGCTCCAGTTTGGATTGCTGCTCGCACGAGGATTATTGATGATATGCGTAACGTTCGCTAATTATGGAACTCCCTCAAAATCATCCCTCTGAACTGAGCTCATCTTTGGCAAAGCCTATCGGTCCCAAGCGGGCTATCCTGAGTCTTCGTCAAGTAACTCGTGAATATCAATTTGAGGGCGGTATCCCTGTGTTTGCTCTCAAGGGAGTTGATCTGGATATTTTCCCTGGCGAATTTATTGCTATTACGGGGCATTCTGGGTCGGGGAAGAGTACCCTTCTCAATGTTATGGGACTTTTGGATGAACCAACGGCTGGCAGTATTTACTTCAATGATCGTGATGTATCACATATGACCGAGCATGAGAAGGCAGAATTTCGACGAAATTCTTTGGGTTTTATTTTTCAATTCTTCAATCTCATTGAGAGTTATACAGCGGAAGAGAATATTATTTTTCAACTGCGGCTTCAGGGAAAAACAGCTGCGGAGGCCAAGGAAAAATCGCGAGAGATATTCGAGCTTCTTGGCCTCAGTCATCGAGCCCATCTTTTTCCGAGGCAGCTTTCGGGGGGTGAGCAGCAGCGTATTGCTATTGGTCGGGCGGTGGCCAAGGACTCGGTCCTTATCTTGGCTGATGAACCAACGGCTCATCTGGATACAGAAAATTCTCGCAAGACTATGGATCTCCTGTACCAAGTAAATAGGCGGTACGGAAAGACGATTATTCTCGTTACGCACGAACCAGATGAGGCAGCACGGGCTATGCGGCAGATTTATTTTAAAGATGGGAAAATCTCGAGTGTCCAGGGGAGAGACGATGCTTTGCGTGGAGTGGTACAATAACAAGATATGAAGTTTTTGGCACCGATCATTACCATAGTCGTCGGAGGAGCAATACTACTGGGAGTGGTCTTTTATTGGTGGCCAGAAAAACTTGCTTGGCTTTGGTCTGATACGCCGAACAGATCTCGAACAGTGATAGCCACGTATGAGTCAGGCAATCCCTCGGTGCGGGTGCAAAATGCAAAAGTGGTAGCCAAAGAACAATACTCGCTCTCCTTTCCTTTTGCCGGGAAGATAGAGGCTGTTATGGGTGTTGAAGGTCAAAAAATGAATGGGGCTCATCAGCCTCTTCTTCAGATGGAGAAGACAGAATGGGAGTTGGAGTTTAAGAAAGCTGAGGCAAGCTACAATGAAGGGCAGGCTATTGTGAAAAAACTGAAACAGGGAGCTCGTTTTGAAGAACTTTTGATCCTTGAACAGAAAAAGCAGAGTTCTGAGAGTGCGCTTAGTGGGAGTAAAAAAGAAGTGCTCAACGTTGTCACAAACGCTTTTGTTCAGGCTGATGATGTTGTTCACGCCAAGACTGATGTTATTTTTTCTACCCCAGACAGTAATCCGGTTCTGAGTTTTACACCCACTGAGTCTGGTCTAAAATCGGATATTGAATCTGAACGCCAAGATATAGGAGATTTGCTTGATGAGTGGAAGGATGATGTGGATGACATGAAGGCATCTGGGAATGTGGCGCGGTATCTTGAGAAGGGAAGAAAAAATATTGATGCTGTTCGGGAATATCTGGATCTCGTAGGTAAAGGAGTCAATGCCCTTACGGCGGGTGCTATTTCTCAGGATACTATTGATGCCTGGAAAGAGTCTTTGTCCTTGGCTCGTACGGCGGTAGCTGAGGCAGCTATTGCTCTTGGGACAAGCGATGCAGCCTACCAGGTAGCCACCAAAGGAGTGTCGGTTGCTAGAAGCGAACTTGATTACCGTCTAGCTGGTACAGAAAAACAGGATATCGAGGCAGCGCTTAGCGTAGCAGCTGCTGCTAAAAGCCAGATGGATATTATTGAAGAGAAACTCAAACAGACGACACTTACTACACCACTCCCTGATTTGTTGGTAAAGAAAATTTTTCCGCGAGTAGGTGAGTATGTTCAGGCGGGGCAGACAGCGGTGGTTTTGGCTGATCCAGTACTCGAAGTCGAAGCTGATATTCCCGAAGAAAAAATTGTTGGAGTGTCTCTTGGAAATCAAGTGATACTGCGCCTCAATGCTTATCCAGAGAAAGATTTTTCTGGAGTGATCACTAGAATTGATTCTCAAGAGGTTGAGAAAGACGGAGGAATATATTTTCGGGTCCGCACTACTCTTTCTGAGGCAAGCAAAACTCCTGTACGTATGGGGATGCTTGGTGATGCTATCGTTGCTACTACGGCTCATGGTGGAGTGGTGCGTATTCCCACAGATGCAACCGAACTACAGGGTGGCCGGTGGACGGTTCGGGTTATTGAGAATGGGGGAGAGCAGAATCGAGTCATTGAAACGGGTATTGAGAAAGATGGCATGACCGAAGTTCTTTCAGGAATTCAGGCAGGTGATGAAATTGTTTTTTAGCCCCCTCTTTTTAGAAGGTGGTCTCGACATACTGATTGATACCGATAGAATTTATGGAATATCGATACCGTGCTCTGGTTTTGAAAAAAAGAGAGGTGGGAGAAACAGATCGTATTTATACTTTCTTTACCAGAGAGGCAGGAAAGATCACTGCTCTCGCTAAGGGAGTGCGTAAGAGCGAGGCTAAATTGGCGAGTGCTCTCGAAACGGGTTCGGAGGTTGATATCACCATAGTACGGACGAGAGGGATGGGAAAAGTAGTTGGGGCAATTCTCGAAAATTCTCATGGTACCACACGTGAAAATTTTGAAGTTCTTCGTTTGGTAGTAGCTGCGCTCAATATTTTGGATAAATTAGTTGAGCCCGATGAACCAGATCAGATTCTTTTTGATATGCTTGCACAATACCTGCTTACTATGGAGCTGTTCGCACGAGAAGATCAGTCTCAGCGGATCCAACTCGTAGACAGTGGTTTCTTTTTTCAGACAGCGTTTCACTTAGGGTATACACTTCAGCTTCAACAGTGCGTTTTTTCTGGAGAAAAACTCCTTTCTGGTCAACGGTATATTTTGAGTCCAAGCCAAGGAGGAGTCATCAATCTAAGTTACGCAAACCATGTTCGTGATGGCATCATAGTAAGCGAAGAGGCGATCAAGGCCCTGAGGATTTTTGGGAGTTATCCATTATTTTCAATTACCAAGATTTTAGTAGGGCCACAAACACTGATTGAGCTTGAGCGATTTCGAGGATTGTTTCTTGCGTGGATTCGTAGATAAGTCTGTCATTTTTCTATCAAAATCTGGTAGTATAAAGTATATGTCTCTTGAAGATCTCAACAAAGCTGTCTACAAAAGGGATTTCCAATCATCTCAGCCAAGGGATGATGCTGATCGTATTAGTGACACTATCGCTTCTCATGAGCACCAGCACATCACCCCCTCCTCCTCTGTGTGGACCGATGCTCCCCCAAAGAAACTAGCCCCTGCGATGGAAACGGAAAAACAGGAACGGGAGCATAAGGCTCGTCGACGCAAGTTTATTTTGATCTTGTCTTTAGGGTTTCTTTCTTTGTTCATGCTAGCTGGATTTGTTGGTCAAAGACTTTTCCTTTTTGATACTACTAGTGTTGATCTCCAGGTTACTGGTCCAGAAATGGTTCAGACTGGAGATGAACTTACTCTTCTCTTTGATTATAAAAATGATAATTTGCTTGGGCTGACAGATGTTGAGCTCTCTCTTACTTTTCCTGAGTCATTCAAACCACAGGCTACTGGGGGCTGGAAACTGGCGCTCTCCAGAGCAACATACACAATCCCAGTTATTCCTGGGAAGAGTAGTGGCCAGTTGAAGCTTACAGGGACACTCCAGGCGTTTGAAAAGAAGACCGCGTTTTTCAAGGCAGTCTTGCGTTCGAGTCCGAGGGGTATTACAAATCCCACTGAAGTAATAGGGCAGTGGACGGTGGCTGTGGATACCTCTTCCCTCAAGTTAGAGATAACTGGCCCCCCATCGCTTACTTTGGGTCAATCACTGGAGTATGTCGTCAAATACCGTAATGAGAGTACGGAGATGGTCGACAATATCCAGTTGCTGCTCGATTATCCAGAGGGCTTTACTCCTACAAGCTTCGTTCCGAATCCATCTCGAGAAGAGAATCGTTGGGTTCTTAGTCGACTCGAACCTCGATCAGAGGGAACGATTAGCATTAAGGGGGAGATACGGGGAATTGCAGGGGATGCCAGGAGGCTTATTGCTCGTCTTGGCAAAGAACAGGGTGACGGAGAATTTCTCAGCTTGGCTCAGGAAGAAAAACTTACCAAGGTTCTTTCACCTCCACTCTCGGTGAGTTTGGATGTAGATAATAATGGAGGATCAGTTGATTCTGGACAGTTTCTGCTGAATCGAATTTTTTTTCGCAATAATAGCAACGTAGGTATCCGTGATATTGTTGCTACGGTAAAACTGGATGCCGAATATCTCAGTATGGAAGGTATGACTATTCCTCAAGGAGTAAGTTATGATCGCTCGAGACAGCAGCTGGTCTTTCGCGCATCAGAAATCCCGGAATTACGAAGTCTCGAACCAGGGGAACAGGGCGATATTTCTTTTGGAGTAAAGGTCAAATCGAATCTTTCAGATTTGGGTAGACGAAATATTCAAATTAGGACCAGTGTTTCTTTGGATAGTCCCGATCTTCCGCACGGACAAAATACGGAGGCTTTTGTTCCACAGAGTGAAAGCTTGGTTAAGGTAAATTCTTTTGCGAGACCATTGATACAGGTTGAATATGCTGATGCTCAGTTTCCTAATTCAGGACCTTTTCCGCCAAAAATTGGAGAAACAACAACATATACAGTGAGACTTGCTGTCTCGACTGATCTTAATACGCTCAATGATGCTCGTTGGACCATGACTCTTCCAAGTTCTGTGCAATTTACATCGGTTCTGGCTGGTGAGAGTAATTCCCTGAAATACAACATTCGTACCGGGGAACTGGTTTGGGATCTTAGGTCACTTGAACCAGGGGAGAGTAATGCTCGTCAAGCTGTTTTCCAAATCAGCTTTATTCCAGCGCCCGGAGGATTGAAACCGATATCGAACCTTATTAATAATGGTGTTTTCATTGCCAAAGATTCCTTCACTGGAAAAAGTATTGAGGTACCAGTGGCTCATGTTGCAGCTGGTCATATTCTTGAGTAAGAGGAGTTTTGAAGTAGGGTATCCGTGACAGATGCCCTTTTTGCGGTAGCCTGTTTTCATTCTTACTATGTTTACCCTGACTCATACTACACCCAAACGAAAGGGAATACTCAAGACGGCACACGGGGAGCTCCAGACCCCGTTCTTTATGCCGGATGCGACGAGGGCTACGGTTCGCGGGTTAACTTCAGCTCGGCTCGAGTCTATGGTGCTTGAGGCACTGGTGGTGAATACGTATCATCTTATGCTTCAGCCTGGGGAACAGCGGATCAAAGACGCCGGTGGCATCCATCAATTTATGCACTGGTCCCGGCCAGTTCTTTCGGACTCTGGGGGGTACCAGGTGTTTTCGCTAATCCACAAGAATCCAGAGCTTGGTCGTATCACTGAGGAAGGGGCAGAATTTCGATCAATTCTGGATGGGTCAAAGTATCTTCTCACGCCAGAGCGATCGATCAAAATACAGTTTGACTTGGGGGTGGATATGATCGTGTGTCTTGATGATCCAAGACCCAATGATGTAGAGGAAGGAGAGATGCGTGAGTCAGTGGAGCGCACTCTTCGCT
The DNA here is from genome assembly GCA_964604195.1 of uncultured Bdellovibrionales bacterium. GTDB lineage: Bacteria > Patescibacteriota > Minisyncoccia > Moranbacterales > UBA1568 > SSEF01. The sequence goes on along the minus strand of CAZRXW010000002.1, from coordinate 25,491 downwards.
GGGCAAAACGTTGTCGTGATGAATACGATCGACTCGTACAAGAGCGAGGATTCACTGAGGCGAATCGCCCACTCATTTTTGGAGTGGTTCAAGGAGGGATAATGCCAGAACTGCGGAAATACTGTGCCGAGGAACTTGCCAAACTTGACTTTGATGGCTACGGGTTTGGTGGTCGGCATATCGACGCACAGGGAAATTTTCTCGAAGAAATTATACGAGTAACGGCAGCCGCTATTCCAGAAGATGCACTGAGATTTGCCCTCGGTATTGGAACACCCGAGGATATCGTTCGTTCTTATGAACTTGGTTGGGATATGTTTGACTGTGTTATCCCGACGCGTGAAGGGAGGCACGGGAGGCTTTTTCTGTGGAACCCGGCAGGTTCTCTCGAACAAAGAGATTTTTTTACTACCATCAACATTCGCAACGAACAGTATAAACAGGATGACACGACTGTAGATCAGACATGTGACTGTACCCTGTGTACATCGTATACACCAAGCTATCTCCATCATCTCTTTCGGGTGGGTGAGCCGCTCGCCCTCGTATTAGCTTCAGAACATAACCTCAGATTTTACCTACGGTTGATGACGGCTCTTCGTACATGGAGTCATAAAAAATGAAAGGCACCTCTCGCTAAAGCGTTTGGTGCCGAACCCCTCTCAGTCATCAGAGATTATCTTCTGATGGAAGGGGACATCTCACGGAAACAATGAGCCTGAGCGGCAAGTAGCCGTAGTCCGCAGATGATGAGGGCCTTCTCTTCGAGTGAGGCTTTACTCGCTGTTGCAGAGAGAATTTCTTCGGGGAGGGTTTGGATGAGTTGCCCGATGCATGATCGAAGTTCGTGTTCGACCACTATCCAGTTGCGTTCTCTCAGTGCGGCTAGGAGTGTCGCCATTGACTTCTTCTTGAGGAGAGGATGTCGTATTGCTTCTCTGACAGCGCTTGCAAAGGCAAATACAGAGGTAGCATCTGACTTGAGCGTCCGAATGTACTCGCGGAATACTGGATGGATCCACGGGACTGGCTGATTAGGCATAGGTTCTCCTAGTAGTCCGACTCATGCTCATGATGTGGAGGGGTATCCAAACGGTATGTCCACACAAAGAACAGGATCCATCCGATGGCAGCAATGAGGATGAAGCCAAGAGTGATGCCGCCAGCGATGAGCTGACAGGGTGTTAACTCGTGGCTGAATATCTCCAATGAGGTTTGGATCATGGAGAACCTTTCAGAAACGGATTGAAGGGGAGAGGGGTTGAGTATAACCAGAACCAAACCTCTTGCAATACGAATACGGTAAGGCTACCGATGAGAAACCCGATCATGACCCATTTCATTGATGACAGGATCGAGAGAGTCCTCTCTAGAAGAGGTGTCCATCTGAATAGCGGCTTCCGTTCAAAGTCATACCTCATGTGGAGGCGGGCACAGGTGACAAAGATGGCAGTAAACAGTACGAGGACTCCCAAGGGGAGCCAACCAATGTCAAAAGACATACGATGCCCCACTTGTTAGGTTGATGGACCAGCGAGATGTTGGTACTATTGACTTGTTAAAGAGAAATTGTACAATACGTATCTTTCACTATTTTGTCAAACATTATGGCTGCCCCTGAAAATCTCATGGAAAAAATTATTTCTCTCGCGAAACGCCGTGGTTTTATCTACCCATCGTCGGAGATCTATGGCGGTTTTGCAGCGGTCTATGATTTTGGTCCATATGGAGTAGAACTGGCCAAAAATATTCGCGAAGCCTGGTGGAGGGCAATGGTCTATGATCACGACAACATCGTCGGGATCGACAGTGCCATTTTTATGCACCCAAAAGTCTGGGAAGCCTCGGGTCATGTGGGGGGATTCTCAGACCCTCTCGCTGAATGTAAAGAGTGTCATACCCGGGTGCGTGTCGACCATCTCCTCGAGGCAGCTGGTATTTTTGCTGATGAGAAAATGACCGAAGCTGAGATTAATGTACTTTTCTCTGAGCACGAAAAGGAAGTGAAGTGTCCCAAGTGCGGGAAGAGCAATTTCACTGAGGCCAAGAATTTTAATCTCCTGGTCCAGTCAAATCTGGGAAATTTTACCGGTGACCCGTCCCCAGATGGGAGCCGGGCAGGCTGGACTGAGAACCCGACCTATCTCCGCGGCGAGACGTGCCAAGGGATTTATGTGAATTTCAAGAATGTCCTCGATAGTTCGCGGGTAAAAGTACCGTTTGGGATTGCACAGATCGGTAAGGCTTTTCGTAACGAGATCACTGCTCGGCAGTTTATTTTTCGCAAACGAGAATTTGAGCAGATGGAGATGCAGTATTTTGTGCATCCGAGTGACGCAGCAGTAGTGTATGAGGAGTGGCGAAAGAAGCGCTTCAATTACTATACAGAAGCACTTGGACTCAAAGCAGAAAATCTTCGTTGGCATGAACATGAAAATCTCGTGTTCTATGCCAAGGCAGCCTGGGATATTGAGTATAACTTTCCTTTTGGTTTCAAAGAGCTTGAAGGCGTGCACAATAGGAGTGATTACGACCTCACTCAGCACAGCAAATTCTCGGGAGTCGATCTTTCGTATACCGATCCCAAGACAAATGAAAAATATATTCCGTGGATTGTGGAGACTTCTGTCGGACTTGAGCGGACTTTTCTTGCGGTGATGACTGATGCTTACACTGAGGAGACGGTTGGAGAGGGGGATACCCGTATCGTGATGAAATTTCCCAGGCAGCTTGCCCCGGTACAAGTTGCGGTCTTTCCGCTCCTCAAGAATAAGCCAGAGCTTGTTGAGAAAGCTCGGGAAGTCTATCAGGTTCTCAAGAAAGATTTCCGGGTTGAGTTCGACGACAATGGCAATGTGGGGAAGCGCTATCGCCGTCAGGACGAGATTGGGACACCCTCTTGTGTTACGATTGATTTTGACACGCTTGGTGCAGGGGAGGATGCATCTCTCACTGGGACGGTGACTGTTCGTGACCGCGATACGATGAAACAGGAACGAGTAAAGATCGAGGATCTCTCGCAGTTTCTGAAACGGTAATACCTATGAATTTCGAACAAACACCAAGGTCCGAGCAACAGCTAAAACTAGAGAAACTTCAGGGGCTGAATCATAAAGAGAAGCTGACGCTTTTTGAGCTAGCCTTTCGACTTGGCGTGACTTCAAAAAAAGAAACTACCACCAATTTTTTGACAACACTCCATCCAGATCATCTCACCGGTCTTTATGAAAAATGGCATGAGTTTTCTGTGAGGGTCAGTGATCAAGGGACGGATATAACCAGTTTTTCTGAGGAGGAGATCGAAAGTCTTCTCAATGAAGTCCTGAGTGAAGAATCAGTAAATTAATGAATGGATCGATATGCACTACAAGAAACATACTTTGAAGAATGGATTGCGGATTATTTTGGCCCCGATGGAGGAAAATGAAACGGTAACGGTCCTCGTGATGACGGGAGTAGGGAGCCGCTACGAGACGCGAGCTGAGAATGGCTTGGCGCACTTTCTCGAACATATGTTTTTTAAGGGAACAGAGAAACGGCCGACGGCTCTCGACATTAGTAAAGAGCTTGATGCTGTCGGAGCCGAGTATAATGCCTATACCGGCAAGGACCGCACCGCCTATTATGCCAAAGTCGAGGCGCATCACGCCGATATCACCCTCGATGTCGTGTCGGATATCTTCATGAATGCCAAGATCGAGCAAGCAGAAATCGATCGCGAGCGCGGAGCCATCCTGCAGGAGATCAATATGTATGAGGATATGCCGATGAGGCATCTCAATGATCTCTGGGAACTTCATCTCTATGGCGATACGCCACTAGGTTGGGAAATTGTGGGACCAAAGTCTAATATCAAATCGTTCCAGCGTCGGGACTTCATGAAGTATCTCGCTCGAGGATATGTCGCTGAGAATGTCGTCGTTGGGGTGGCGGGAAAATTTGATCCCAAGCGGATGAAGAAAATGATCGAAGAACGCTTCTCGCATATTCGCACGGGGAAGAAACCAAGTTTCAAAAAGAATGCCGTCAAGCAAACACAACCAGAGGTCTTTGTCCAAGAGAAGAAAACTGACCAAACTCATATGCTGCTCGGGGTGCGGGCTTATGACATGTACCACCCTGACCGTTACGCTCTCTCGGTACTCGCTACTATTCTCGGTGGGGGGATGTCTTCACGGCTCTTTATGGCGGTTCGTGAGCGCCGTGGTCTTGCGTATTCAGTGCACACGGGGATAGAGAGTTATCATGAGGCAGGGTATCTCGCGACCCAGTGTGGTGTAGAGCACGAGAATCTCGAGGAGACGATCCGCGTTATTCTCGAAGAGTACAGCAAGATTGCGATGGAAAAAGTAGATGCAGCAGAGCTCAAGAAGGCCAAAGAATATATTAAAGGGAAAATGGCTATGGGACTCGAGGGATCGGATGATGTGGTGGAATATCTTGTCACCCAAGAAACGATTCGTGGTGAGATTGTTCTTCCCAAAGAGAAAGCGAAACTTATCGACAAAGTAACTGCCGACGATGTGCTCCGCGTGGCCAAAGATATTTTCCAGAATAAGAAACTCAACCTCGCTGTTATTGGGCCACATCCGGACCAAAAGAAACTCGTTCCGTTGGTGAGATTTAAAGTCTAGATATGCTCGGGATACTCTATATTGTCGCGACACCAATTGGCAATCTCGGAGATATGACAGTGCGCGCTTTGGAGGTGCTGAAGCAGGTAGACCTCGTACTTTCTGAGGATACTCGGGTGACCAAGAAGCTGCTTTCTCATTACGAGATCGCTACGCCCACACTCTCTTGTCACGAACATACAGAGAGGGGAAAGCTTGCTCAAATCATTGAACGCTTGAAGGCTGGCGAGTCGATGGCACTCGTGACTGATGCTGGGACTCCGGGACTTTCTGATCCAGGGAATGTCCTGGTTTCATTAGCGCTGACATCTGATATTATCGTCGTTCCGGTACCTGGAGTGTCGGCGCTAGCGACGATGGTATCTATTGCTGGTATTGATATGCGGGAGTTTTCTTTTCTTGGTTTTCCGCCACACAAAAAAGGCCGAGAAACATTTTTCAAACGAGTGGCAGAAAGCGATATTCCCACGGTGTACTATGAATCACCTCACCGAGTAATCAAAAATTTGGAACTCTTGAAAACTTTCGCACCAGAGAAAAAAATAATTCTTGGTCGCGAACTCACCAAGATGTTTGAGGAAGTAGTGCGGGGGAATGCTGAAACAGTTGCTACTTATCTTGCCTCTGATCCCAATAAAACCAAGGGAGAATTTGTGATCATTGCCTATTAAAAAGTTTTTGAGCCCGGCGCTATGAGAAGCGTCGGGCTCGGGGCTCATTGGAAAGGGGTTGGCCTGAAGGTGATGAGTGTCGTGATGATGATTACGGCCATCACGACCGCGATTCGAATGCCGCTGACTTCGCGCTTGGGCGGTTGTAGTCCAACCTGACGGAAGTCCTGCTTGGTCCACTTGATTTGAGACCAGTCCTTGCCGAGAGCTCGGCGCCAAGCACGCTTGGTTTCAAGTGGCAGCCAGTGAGGGCTCAGCAGGTAGCACGTCGTTGCCCACAACCAGCCGATGACGATGGCCATACCCATGATGGTGTCGAACAGGTAGGCGTCGAAGCCAGAGAGCTGTTCATCGATCACCCGGGTTTCGTTGGCAAAATCCATGTTCTTTCTCCACGAGAGTTGTTGGGGAACTACAAACGGCACGATGACCGTTCACAACATTATACACCAAAAAAGTATCAAAGTCAACTCATTCTCAGGAGCGAAAAAAGGTGATAGAGTTGGCTCATATAAGCCAAAAATTGGCAAAAAATTCTTTGAATATGTCAGAAAAAGCTTCAAATAAGCCATTTTTTATTACTACGGCCATTGATTATGTCAATGCGGCACCGCATGTGGGGCACGCGGTGGAAAAGGTTTTGACGGATGTCGTTGCACGCTATCATCGTCTTGCTGGTGACGAGACGTATTTTCTGACTGGTTCTGATGAGAATAGTCTCAAGAATGTCCAGGCAGCTGAAAAAGCTGGCCGACCAACGGAAGAATTTGTAGCCGAAAATGCCGAAGCGTTTAAGGCACTCGCAAGTTCACTTGATCTCTCGTTTGATGAGTTTATTCGTACCACGGAGAAGCGGCATTTTGCTGGAGCACAAAAAATGTGGAGTGCTTTCAAGCCAGCAGATCTCTACAAAAAAGCCTACAAAGGCCTTTACTGTGTTGGTTGTGAAGAATTTAAACTTGAGAAAGATCTCGTCGAGGGAAAGTGTCCTGATCATCAGAAAGAACCAGAAGTGGTGGAGGAAGAAAACTGGTTTTTCAAACTGTCCAATTATCAGGACCAACTTTTGCAGTTGATTGAAAGTGACAAGCTCAAAATCTATCCTGACTATCGCAAGAATGAAGTGGTGTCATTTATCAAAATGGGACTAGAGGATTTCTCTATCTCCCGTTCGGTAGCGAGGGCGAGAAATTGGGGGGTGCCGGTACCAGGAGATGAATTGCAGATTATGTATGTGTGGGTGGATGCTCTCTCCAACTACATTACCGCCCTCGACTATGCCGAGGGTGGCGAACTTTATCAGAAGTTTTGGGCGAGTGATTCGGAGCGGGTGCACGTGATTGGGAAGGGGATTCTTCGTTTCCACGCCATTTATTGGCCAGCCATGCTCCTTTCAGCAGGGCTCCCTTTGCCGACTACCATCTATGCTCACGAATACCTCACGATCAACGGACAGAAGATGGCGAAGTCACTTGGGAATGTGATTTATCCAAGTGAACTCGTGGAGAAATTTGGTATCGATGGGACGCGCTATCTCCTCCTGACTGCTTTGCCTTACTCCAAAGACGGGGATTTGTCGTGGGAAAAAATGACGGAGAAGTACAATGCTGATCTTGCCAATGGCCTGGGGAATCTCGTGAGTCGAGTTATGCGCCTCGCTCAGAATCAAGAATCAAGAACCAAGAACCAAGAATTAGGAAGAGAAATACAGCAACTGATTGAAGAATACCGGATAGTTGATGCCTTGGAATATATTTGGACCAAGGTACGTGAGGCGAACAAGTATGTGGATGAAACGAAGCCATGGGAACTCGCCAAAACGGATGAGGTGAAGTTTAAAGAGGTAATGGAAAATCTTCTCGGACAAGTAAGCGTGATAGCAGCTCTTCTCAAACCATTCCTTCCGTCGACCTCAGAAAAAATTGAGACGGCTCTCCAAACGGGGAAAGTCGAACCACTCTTTCAACGGATTAAATAAAAAAAGCGGCCGAGGTTCCGGCCGCCGTGGGTGGAGCAATGGATGGGTGGGCTCAGCGCCACATGGAGGCTAATGCTTCACCAATGTTAGCCCATGGAATGTCAGTGCTGAAAATGATCGCAATTGCGGCCAAGGCAATCGAAAGGATTGCAGCAAATGATAACGGGCTTGGGCCCTCATTCTTCATGGTACTCTCCAGAGTAAATGACGCTCGTACCGTAGCATTCCATGATCAAAAAATCAAATTTATGATCTCAAACCATAAAATATGACACCTTGATTTTGAGGTTCGAATTTTGGCAAGTTAGCTAAGGTTCGATATTCTATGTTTACTATTCAACCAGCATGTACGATATCCATACTCATCTCTACTGGCATACCTATGACGCGGATCGTGACGCAGTGATTGAGCGCGCTCGCGCGGCCGGTGTCGAGAATATGTTTGTGATTGGCTGTACGGTGGAAGAGAGTCGGCAAGCAGTAATGCTGACTGAACAGTACGAATGTGTGTATGCGAGCGTTGGTATTCATCCGCAGGAGTTTGCTACTGAGGGATCAGTACAAGAGCTCGGCCACTCAATTCATGCTTTGAGAGAATTGGCTGCCAAGAAAAAGGTCATTGCTATCGGTGAGTGTGGGCTGGAATACTTCGCTCATGACAAAACTAAACCAATTACCGATGAACAAAAAGCGTGGCAGCGAGCCGGATTTCTCGCTCAAATGAGATTGGCTGTCGAACTAGGATTGCCGCTTATTGTACATGCCCGAGGAGAGATAGGCGAAAGTCAGGTATACGAGGATATGTACGAAATATTGGAGAAGGAGAGTGGAGAGCTAAGAGCGATCATTCTTCATTGTTATATGGGTGACGCTGAGGTAACGAGAAAATTACTTACTCTTCCAAAGGTGTATTTTTCTTTTACGGGAAACATTACCTACCCAGTGAAGAAAACGGTGTTGGGTACCAAGGATGATTTGACCGAAACCGTAAAACTCATTCCGCTGGAGCGAATTTTTACTGAAACTGACTGCCCTTTTCTTGCTCCACAATCCAAGCGAGGAGAACGGAATGAGCCGAGCTTTGTCCTGTGGGTAGTCGAGGCCATTGCTTATCTTCAGGGGGTAGACAAAGGGTTAGTGCAGGATGCAGTAGATCGTAATGTAGAAAGTGTTTTTGGCAGGTTTGATACCCCTGAAGAGTCCTGAGCTCGTGGTATACTATCAGAAAGAAAAATAATTTTTGACAGATTCCCTTTATGGGTCTCATGGATAGAATTTTTGGCCGATCTCCGACTGAGAAACCGAAGCTAAGTACAGAAGAGCAAGCTGCTTTTGCGGAGACGCAGGCTCTTATTCGGCGAGTGAGCGGAGCCGATAATCAACCATCTGCACTGCCTTCACAAGAAGAAAAGACTTCTCCTTTCGCAGATCCTTCAAAAGTACTCCCTCGAGGTGATGTACTGGCCAGTACTCCGGTGAGTACGGTGGGGATAGGAGAACAGAAGATTAATGCAGAAACTCTTGAACAAAATCTCCAGCATCCAGTTTTTAATGATCCTCTTTTGCCGCAAGTCGCCCATGTTCAGAGTGATGATCCGAGTCGTTACGGGGCCGGATTTGTCCCTGCTCCTAAAACAAGTTATACTGCTTCCCCGATAAGTGAACGAGGACTTGATGATTTACGTACGACCCCCCGATTTTTGGAGGCGACTCTCCAGGACCCAGGGCTTTCCTCGGGTGTAGTATTGGGAGGGGATGACTACGCCAAAAGACGTTCAGCGGCACGCTTAGCTCCCAAGTCAAACACGGCGCCTGGTATCACTGCCGAATCGCTGCGAGCGCTTGAGGGGGTGGAGATTGAAAAATCTAATAAAAAAGTTGAGCGTGATAATGAGTGGCGGGATGCTGTGATAACCTCTCATACTACAGGGAGTGTGGTGTTACAAACAAATGACCCTAGATTGGAAACTCCACAAGAGGTAGCTACTCGTTTGCGGAGCGTGCCTGCTGGTGGTGGGGTTAATGAGATATTCAATGGTCGGCCACCAGCTATGCCGTCTGAGGATGCTCTTTGGGAGGCGGCTCGCCAGGCTGCTCAGCGCGCTGATGAGTGGGTAGCTCAGCAGCGAGCTCTAGCTCTTACCTCAAAGCGAGAATTTTTGCCGGTTGCTCAAGAGAAACGAGCTGAGTTCGAGGGGCTTAGGAATGAGATGTTACTCAAGATTACAGGGTTAAAAGCAAAAATAGAGATTGAAGAGGATAATGATACGCGCGACCTGATGCAGGAGGTATTGGAGCGAAGTATTCTTAGGTACCTCAAGCTCTTTGTTGGGATCTGATAAATAACATATAGAATTATGGGAAAAATGGATCATGCTGAGCTCGATTGGGTTGCTCATATAGCAGCTGAAACAGAAGCTCAGGCTGGTGATAAGGGTGTTGAAGTAAAGTCGGAAGCAATACTGACTCCAGAACAGAAAGCTGTCAAAGCAGAAGAAGCACAAGCTGAGCAACAATCTATTCTTGCTCTTGAGACTGAAAAGAAAGTGCTTGAGGCTGAGATTGCTTCCGATCGGCAAAAGCAAGCCAAAGCTCTTGGTTCGATCGCTGGGTTTGTTGGGATGATGAGCAATATGGCTAATAGTCCTGAGGTAAATGCGGATATTATTGAACGGCGCAAAGAAGCTGAGACTTTCGCTCGGGAGCTCGAGCAACGTATTGCTGATAATGAATTAAAAATTGCTGAGATGGGCCTCGAGGCAAGGAAAGCGAGGTATCGTATGGCTTTTCCTGATGGCCCAGAAATTTAATGTCACTGAGTCAATATTCTGTATATGATGAAATTTGAAGCGCCATCACCAAGACCAGGGAGACCTGCAGAAGTACCTTCTGAGGCGCAGGCTATCTTTCGGGATGACGATGAGGCTGCTGTAAATGAGTTCCATCCGCTCTCTCATCACCAGCCTAATGAGGATTTCACTGATTCTACTCGTGATCTCCTCGAGGGGAGCGAGATGAAGGAGTTACTTGTTGGTCCAGAGGCAATAGCGCTCTTAGAGCAACAGGAAGCTCGTTATACTCAGCTCCAGACCGATATAATGAGTTTGCGGCATCAGCTTGATGACCCAGCTCTTTCAGTGGAGGAGCGTAGCCGATTAACTCAATCACTCTCCCAACTTGAAGGACGAGCAAACCGAACGGGGGAATTTTTACGGAAAGCTAAAGGATATGTTGGGCCACTCCATTGAGATCGTTTGACCCATACTGTTTCCACTGCTACACTAGAGGCGCTCTTGAGCGCTTTTTTGTATGGAAATTTCTATTGCTGCCGAACAACTTTTTTCTCTGGGGAACTTCCCCATTACCAACACACTTCTGATTGGTGTTTTGGTGACGCTTGGTCTCATCTGGCTCTGTCGTTCGGTAGCTGTGAACTGGAGAGAAATACCAACTGGGAAGCAGAATGTGATGGAGGTCATATTTGAGGCTTTACTCGATCTTATTCAGTCGGTAACTCAAGATCGTAAGCAAGCTCTCCAATTTTTCCCACTGATCGCTACCATTTTCCTTTTTGTACTTTTTTCTAATTGGGTAGGGCTGCTTCCAGGGATGCATACGATTGGACTGACCGGTCATCATGCTGAAGGAAGTCATACGATCATCCCATTTATTCGGGCTACCTCGGCTGATCTCAACTTTACTCTAGCTCTCTCACTCATTGCTGTGATCACCATCCAGTTCACGGGTATCGCTGCTCTCGGAGTGACGAAGTATGCCCAGAAATTTTTGGTCAGTCCCTTTCATAAACCGTATGGTATTGGGACTTTGGTAGGGGTACTTGAACTCATTTCAGAAGTAGGAAAAACGGTCTCGTTCACCTTTCGTTTGTTTGGAAATGTTTTTGCTGGAGAAGTGCTCCTTATCGTGATGCTCCACTTGGTGCCATATTTTCTCCCACTCCCATTCCTCTTTCTGGAGGTGTTTGTCGGTCTGATCCAGGCCATCGTCTTCGCTATGCTCACGCTTGTTTTTCTCAAAGGGGCTACCTTGGAACCGGAGCACTAGGGAATTTCTCGTGAGATGGACAGGAGTAGAGAAAAGCGGTATACTGGATAAATTCTTAATTTGATAATTCAATAATATTTAAGAATATGGAACTCGAATCAGCCAAAATGATCGGTGCAGCCCTTGCCATGGGTCTTGGTGCCTTGGGGCCTGGTATTGGTCTTGGTATTCTCGCTGGAAAGGCTCTGGAAGCTATTGGTCGCAATCCAGAAGCTCAGGGGAAGGTGCAGACGACGATGATTCTCGCTATTGCCGTGACAGAAGCAGTGGCCATCTATTCACTCGTGGTAGCTCTTATGATTCTCTTCGGCTAGATAGTGCCGGGTTTTCTCTCCTATGGAAATTCTCTCCAAACTCGGTATCGATTGGAAACTGCTTATAGCGCAAGCAGTGAACTTTTTAGTCTTGCTTTGGGTGCTTAAGCGGTATGCCTATGGCCCAATTCTCCGGGCACTCGAGTCACGGACGGAGCGTATCGAACAAGGTCTCAAGGATGCGGAGACTTCTCGAGCTCAGCTTGATGCTGCTCGGGAGGAGGAGAAAAAACTCCTGTCGGCTGCTCGAGAAGAAGCTCGCGCTATCTTGTCTCAGGCGGAAGTCTCAGCCAAAAAGCGTGATGCGAAGATGCTTGATGAAACAAAACAGAAAATTGATCGCATGATTGCTGAAGCTGATGTTCATTTAGCAGAACAGCAGTCAAAACTTCTGCGTGAGGCGAAGACAGAGATAGTCGATGCAGTACTCCTTGCGACCAAGCAGATCCTTGGTGAAAAAGTTGATACTGGTCTCAATCAAGAAATTGTGAGGCAGTCATTGGAGAGAACTCAGGTGAAGCAATAAGAAGTATGCGTCTTCTCCCAAACAAAATTGCTTCTGCGGTACTCTCGCTCGAACAGGGAGGGGTAGAAGCGAGTGAACTGGCGAAAAATCTTGTAGCATTTCTCCGTCGTAAACGGTCTCTCGGGCTACTGACATCAGTGGAGAGTTCGCTCGAGAAACTCCTCGATGAACGTGAGGGGAGAAAGACGGTAACTGTTGTTTCGGCACAGCAGTTGGATGGGGCGATGCGGAGCGCTCTTGCAGAAAAAGCTCAGCAGTTTTTTGGTCACGATGGGAAAAAAGTAGAAAGCCTTTTTCAGGAAGATCCAAAACTCATCGGTGGTGTGAAAATGTTTACGGAAGATACTCAATATGATTTTTCTCTCACCCGCGTTTTAAAAGAACTCAAACGTCAATTGTAATTACCTTGCGCTTATGTCCAATCCACTCATTGAAGAACTGAAGAAAGAACTTTCCCAGTTTCACCATGCTGCCGTGCGTGAAGCGATTGGCACCGTCCTGGAGGTGGGTGATGGTGTTGCGCGTGTCGCTGGACTGTCCGAGGTGATGGCATCGGAAATGGTGGAGTTTGATAATGGCACACTCGGAGTAGCGCTCAACCTTGAAGAAAGCGAGGTAGGAGTGATGGTCATGGGTGAGATGGGTGATATTCATGAGGGAATGCAAGTAAAGGCTACGGGCCGTATTCTTTCCGTTCCAGTTGGCGAAGGAGTGGTAGGTCGCGTTGTCAATGCGCTTGGTCAACCAATCGATGGCAAGGGAGAACTGAAGTCCGAAAAATTCTATCCAGTAGAAAAAATTGCTCCCGGAGTGATTACTCGGCAATCAGTTCATCAGCCACTACAGACGGGTATCAAGGCTATCGACGCTCTTATTCCTATTGGCCGTGGGCAACGTGAACTTATTATCGGTGACCGTCAGACCGGAAAGACAGCGGTAGCTATCGATACGATTATCAATCAGAAAGGGCAGAATGTCCTCTGTATGTACGTGGCTATCGGACAAAAGGAATCAAAGGTGGCTCGTATTAAAGCGGAGCTCGAAAAGGCTGGTGCTCTGGAGTACACCACTATCGTAGTGGCGGGTGTATCGGAATCTGCTGCCCTTTCATATATTGCCCCCTATGCTGCTACCGCTATGGGTGAATACTTTATGGACCAAGGGAAAGACGTCTTGGTTATCTATGATGATCTCTCCAAGCATGCTGTAGCTTATCGTCAGATCTCCCTCATTCTTCGTCGGCCGCCAGGTCGTGAAGCCTATCCAGGAGATGTATTCTATGTCCATTCAAGGCTTCTCGAGCGCAGTGCCAAGATGAGTGCTGAGCATGGTGGTGGATCACTGACTTCGCTTCCGATCATCGAAACTCAGGCAGGGGATGTGTCGGCCTATATTCCTACCAACGTGATTTCTATTACCGATGGGCAGATTTATCTCGAGTCAGATCTTTTCTACAAAGGAATTCGTCCAGCTTTAAACGTCGGTATCTCAGTATCGCGCGTGGGTTCGGCAGCTCAGATCAAAGCTATGAAGCAGGTTTCGGGAACACTCAGACTCGACCTCGCTCAATTTCGTGAACTCGAAGCCTTTGCTCAATTTGGTTCAGACCTCGATGAAAAGACCAAGTCACTCATTGAGCGCGGACGTCGAGCGGTTGAGGTCCTGAAACAGCCCCAGTATGCACCACTACCGGTAGAGAAAGAAGTGGCTGTCTTGTATGCACTTTCTCGTGGCTATCTCGATGATGTAGCGGTAGCTGATATCAATCGTTTCGAACGCGAATTCCTCGTGGCGCTCGATAGCGAAGGGCAATCAGTGAAAGAACTCCTGCTCAAAGATAAAGCGCTGACCGAGGCAGTAGAAGCAGCTCTCAAAGAATTTATTGAAAAGTTTAAGAAGGGGTTTGCTGTTTAATTTTACTGAAACTGGGTATGCCAAGTGGCAAAGACATTCGAAGACGTATCAAAGGAGTCAAAGGCACGGGAAAAATTACCCGGGCTATGGAGATGATTAGCGCTGTCAAAATGCGGCGAGCTGTCGAAAGGGCACTCGCTATGCGTCCATATGCTCAGTCAGCCCTTTCTGTGCTTCATCGAGTGACCGAAGCTGTACAGAGAGAAAGTCATCCACTCTTGGTGGAAAGACCAGTGAAGAAAGAGCTCTATATTGTTATTACTTCCAATCGTGGACTGTGCGGCTCGTTTAATAGTCAGGTGCTCAAGAAACTGAGGGAGGCACGAAAAGCTGATCAAGAAAGAGAGGCAGTCTTTGTTACCTTGGGGAAAAAGGGGGAGCAAGCGGTGCGACGGATGTTTACCCGCCCTGGGGGGAAAGGAGAAATTCTTGCCTCGTTCCCTCATGTGTTTAATTACCCACGAGTAACTGATATGCGACCGGTGACGAGGATTCTTTTGGAAGAGTTTCAATCTGGGCGAGTAGATCGGGTAGTGATGGTGTATACCGATTATGTCTCGGCCTTGGTACAAAAAACGAAACTGAGGGCACTGCTCCCGGTCATTGAGAAGGATGCTAAAAAGATGTTGGATGAGATTGGCTTTAAGACAGACGAGGTGGTGGCTGGTGATTTTCTTATTGAGCCGTTTCCAACCCAGGTGCTCGAGACACTTATTCCGCGTCTCATCGAAGCCGAGCTCTATCATGCCGTGCTGGAATCCAATGCTTCACAGGAAGCAGCTCGAATGGTTGCCATGCGCAGTGCTACGGATGCAGCCAAGGAAATGGTAGCTGACCTCACTCTTACCTACAACCAGCTCCGTCAACAAAAAATTACCCAGGAAATTGCGGAACTTTCGGCGGGGATGGCGGCGGTGGCGGGCTAACCAACAACAAACAACCAATAGCCAACAACAAGAAGCAAGTTTTCTAAGCCACAATTCGAGATTTAAGAGAATTAAGTCTCGTGAGTTGTTTAGAAAAAGAGGGAGGGCCACGGCATGTCGATGCAACGTGGCCCGGGGTGTGAACGTAGGACCTTCTGGGGTGGGGAGTCATTCCCCGACGATGACCCAGGAGGGGTTCACAGCAACACAGCCCGAAAGCTCATTGCGAACATAGTATAGCACCTTATTAAATTTATGTCAAGTATATTTGTGTAATTAATTCAGAATTTCCCTTAAATAAGTCAAGAACTATGAACCATACAGGAACCATCATTCAAGTCATCGGGCCGGTGGTAGATGTGGAATTTGGGGAGGGGGTTGAACTCCCCAAGATTTATGATGCGCTAGAGGTGACTCTCAATTCGCCAGCTGGCGAAGGGAAGCTCGTTGCCGAGGTCCATCAACACTTGGGCGGTGGTCGGGTGCGGGCGGTCGCGATGGGTTCAACCGACGGGATTGCCCGGGGCACTGCAGTGATAGCGACTGGGTCACCGATTGAAGTACCGGTTGGTCAGCAGGTGCTCGGGCGAATGTTCAATGTGTTGGGCGAAGTGATTGACGGGAAGCCAGCCTTTACCCCGGAACATCTCCGAGTGGTTCATCGTTCTGCCCCTTCCTTTGAAGAACAATCAACTAAGGCGGAAATTTTTGAAACAGGCATCAAGTCAATTGACCTTATTTGTCCCTTCATGAAGGGTGGGAAAGTAGGCCTCTTTGGCGGCGCGGGAGTAGGGAAAACGGTAGTGATTCAGGAGCTCATTCGTAATATTGCTCAGGAGCACGGTGGTTACTCGGTCTTTGCCGGGGTTGGTGAACGTACTCGTGAAGGGAATGATCTCTATCATGAAATGAAAGACTCCGGTGTTTTGGAGAAGACAGCGCTCGTCTTTGGCCAGATGAATGAGCCACCGGGATCACGTCAGCGCGTCGCTCTCTCGGCTCTTACTATGGCTGAATCTTTTCGTGATGATGAAGGCAAAGATGTGTTACTTTTCATCGACAATATATTCCGCTTTACCCAGGCAGGTTCGGAGGTATCGGCTCTCCTCGGTCGCATCCCGAGTGCGGTGGGTTATCAGCCGACTCTCGCCGAAGAAATGGGTGGTCTCCAAGAAAGAATTACATCGACTAAGAAAGGCTCAATTACCTCCGTGCAGGCTGTCTATGTCCCAGCTGATGACCTTACCGATCCAGCTCCAGCGACGACCTTTGCTCATCTCGATTCAACAGTGGTCTTGAACCGTGCGCTCACAGAAATTGGTATCTATCCAGCTGTTGATCCGCTTGACTCGAGTTCGACTATTCTTGATCCACAGATTGTTGGTGAGCGTCACTACAACGTCGCTCGTGGCGTGCAGCGGGTTCTCCAGCGCTACAAGGACCTTCAGGACATCATTGCTATTCTTGGAATGGAAGAATTAACGGAAGAAGATAAGCAGCTGGTGGCACGAGCGAGAAAGATTCAGAAATATCTGTCACAACCATTCTTCGTGGCCGAACAATTTACGGGAGCGCCAGGGAAGTACGTAAAACTCGAAGACACGATCACTGGTTTTGAAAAGATTCTTTCTGGAGAACTTGATCATGTTGGTGAGCAGGAGTTCTATATGAAGGGAGCGATCGATGAAGTGATAGCTCTCGGTGAGAAGAAATAAGTATGCAGACGCTGGCTCTCAAAATCGTTACTCCAGAAGGAGTGGTGTTAGAGGAGGAAGTGGCTCGGGTTACTCTTCCTGTTGAAGAAGGAGAGGTGACGATTCTTCCTCAGCACATGCCGTACATTGGCTCGCTTGGAGCTGGTGAGGCTATTCTTATTCATGCAGATGAAACGCAAGCCTCCTTTGCTCTTTCCGGTGGTTTTGTAGAGTTTGATCACAATACCCTTACGGTGTTGGCTGATACGGCTGAACGAGCGGAGGCAATAGATATCGAGCGAGCAGAAGCAGCCAAACAAAGGGCAGAGGAACTCAGAAGTCAGGCGGCAGATATGAGTGAGGAAGAGTATGCACGAGTAGCGGCGGCACTGGAGAAGGAATTGGTGCGTATTAAAGTAGCGAGAAAGCATGCTAGTCGGCGTGGGCCTCAGATTATTTCTGAGTAATCGATTGCCTTTTTGACCAAAAAGAGTAGACTTTTGATACAGAGTCTACTTTTTTAATTTTCAAAATATCATGCTCAGTCCACGTGTAACAAAAGCATTAGCAGTTGGCATACTCGGACTTGCTTCGATTGCTCTTGTCTTATTTGTAGCATCAGTTTTTTCTTTTGGAAGAGGTAAGGCTGGTTATCAAGCCCATTCTTGTAAGGGTATGAAGGGAGGATGCCATGTTATAGATCAGCCAAATGCTGGCGGTGGCCGTTTTATGTCGCCTATGATGGCGCCAGCTCCTGAATCATTGGAAATGGATGAGAGATCGGTGGATGCTATGCCGATGATGAAGATGGCTCCTGCTATGCTAATGAGTGGTGGTAGTGTGGTGAGCGCTGATCGAAAAGTAGCCAGCACGGCCTCGCTTGATTTGCGTACCAAGAGTCTTGATTGGACCGTAGGCAAGATTCGTGAAATTGCCAAAAATGGTGGTGGTTTTGTAGAGAATGCCAATATAAATCAGCCAGAATGGGGGCTCAAATCAGCTTGGATTACGGTAAAAGTCCCAGCTGATCGTTTTGATGTTGCACTTGCAGAAATGAAGCAGACGGCTGATCAGGTAGTGAATGAAAATGCAGGAGTGGCTGATATAACCGCTCAGCATATTGACCTCTCGGCTCGGATCAACAATAAGCAGGCTGAGGAAAAGGCATATGAGAATCTCCTTGGTTCTGCTACGAAAGTGACTGACGTTATTGAAGTGACTCAGCAGCTTACCAATGTGCGTACGGAGATTGAATCATTGGAGCAGCAACTACGGTATCTAGAGGGACAAACAACTCTCGCTACTATTAGCGTGAATGTTACCGAAGATCCTCAAGTACAGGCTAACCCTGGTGAATTCCAGCGAGGGAATGTCTTTAAAGCAGCTCTCAATACTTTGGTAGATGCACTTCTTTCGTTGGGGAGTGGACTTGTCGTCTTTCTCATCTCTGGTCTACCGATACTCCTCATTATCTTCGGACTTATTTGGATAGTCTATCGTGTTGCTCGTCGCATCGTTGGGCGAATGTTTGGTGAATAATCTGTCTACAGTAAATTGAAGGACTTGCTTTATCTCTAGCGGGTGGTTTTTTGTCAATCATAAGTAGACTATAATGGAAGGGTAAAGAAATGAATATTAACTCTATGGAAGGAGCTGTTGTTGAATCTCCTCAGCGAAAGGTAATAAATGAAGTTGATTCTAAAGTCGAGCTGGATTCGGTTTTGGCAGTAGTTCCTGGCGCAGAACGTTCGGGTACAGAAACTCTTCCAGTATCTTCTCCAGCCAACTCTCCATCAGAACCAAGTCTTGCTTCTCGTATTGAGGGAGTGAATAAGCAGGTAAGAGATGGTGCGGCTTCGGTGATAAAGAGTGGAATAGAAAAATTGGATCAGATTGGTCCTATGGGAAGAATTTTTGATCGAGTACGGATGCTTCGAGATCGGTTAGAGACAGCAGATATTGACTCGGCAGTTATGCGGGCTGATGCGAGACATAATAAAATAAACATCAAAGCGGAGGAAGCCCGGATTGAACTTGAGGAAGCTGAAAGGTCCCTCAAGGAAAAAGAAACATTATTGAGCGTACTGGGGAGTGGTGTTTCCGATAAAGCACTCACTACTTTGCGTGAAGAGATAGAAAAGAAAAAAGAGCGACATGCCTCGCTTTCGTTGAAGGCATTAGAAAAGAAAGAGCGCCTTGGACGTATTCGTGATCTTCAGAGAGATCATGAGACTAGGGCGAATGCGGTGATCGATCGGGTTAATAGTCCAGTGAATAAAAAGCTTGCTGCTAATCAGGCTGAGTCTTTGATTTTACAAACAACTGAAAGAGAAATGGTTGACCGTCTAAAGCTGCTTCAGATAGAGTATGAGGCCCTCCAGAAAATTAATGAGGAAACGGCTCATAAGTGGCGTCTCGAAAAAAGAGGGCGGGTTAAAAACGATTTGGAGGCAGCTGCGCGTTTGGCAGGGATGCGGGCTCAGCTCAAAGTAGATCAGATTTTGCGTTTAGAAAGAAAGCTTGATAAAACACGTGGTCGGATTTGGGATCTCAAGGATATGAGTAAGGTGCTTGAGAAAAAGAAAGTTCCTTTGTTGGGGGTATCCCGTCTCGATGAGTCGCTCGATCCAATTACGGGCCAGAAAAAGAAGAAAAAAGTTGAAAAGCGACCATTGCGACTCCGGCCACCAATGCGTCGGCCAGTCGGTATGGAATAGATATTTCTATGAGTACCTCTACAGACATTCACCAAGTAGTCCCCACTCAAGATGAGACAGATATTTGGCTCGATAACATAGACAAGCGCTTGCTCGAGGCGAGGCTGATAAACGAATCAAGGCAAAAAGAGTCTGATTCTTCCTTGGAAGAATCAGCTCGAGAATTTGAACAGTTGACTGAGGAGTTGCTTGCTTTCCTTGATGAGGAGGAGTCTCATCCTGATGAAGAATGAAACAAAATCTTTTTGGGTTTGCCTTGAGTAAAGAAAGCAGCGTACAATAGAGGAGGGGAGCCCCTATTCCTTTTTTATGTCTTGGTTTGAAAAAATATTGAGTCCAACGAAACCAACAAAGCCACTGGCCCCTTCTTTTGGTGTACCGGGCAGTAAGTACACGACTGAAACGGAGAGAATTCTTGCTGATATGCGTCGAGCAGTGGGCCTTGGCCAATCGGTGGAGGGAAGAAAAAAACAAGAAGATGCGTCTGGTACTATTGAACAACAACCACTGATGCTACCTACTCAAAAGAATGTGTTGGTATCAAACGAAACCGGAGGTAAGGGCGTAGCCTGTTATGAAAACCTTGAGGAACTGCAGCATGAGCTAATGGAGAAGAGGCATAAACGGGGTGAAATATATTCCATGCAGATGATCCTTGAAGCTCTAGAGAGAGACCTGTCTCGTACGCAGGGAGATACTGCAGCTTTTGAAGATTCTTTGTATAGCGCGGCGCGTCAGATGGTGAGTGTGGATAGTAAGCAGCGAGACCTTGATACTTGGAAAGGAATGTTGGCTGCTATGATAGCCCAGGAGGGGCTAGCAACTTACAAAAAACGTTGCAGTGATGTACGCAGAGCCATTGAAGCGGATATTCAAACTTTGGAAGGGAAATTGGCTGGATCTCAGAATGAGTGAGAGAAATATCAATGGAGGATACAGTGGGCTTTGGATAATAACTTTGATCTAGAGGCGGCTCGCCGTATGGCCGGGGATATGACACCAATGCCAGAAGTACATAACAAGAAAAACTTCTAAGAATTCTATGGGACGCAAGAAAAAAGACGAGGAAAAAAGTGTAACTGAAGAGGGGTCCTTTTTGGGTTCTGAGGCTAAGCGAGGCATATGGGCTATTTGTTTTTTTACGCTCGCTATTATTTTTTTCCTCAGCTTCATTAATCGAGCAGGAATATTTGGGGTTACCATTGATGAATGGCTTGGGATTGCGGTTGGATGGAGTCGTTGGCTTCTGCCACCGCTATTTGCTTTGGTTGGAGTGATGCTGTTTTGGTATCGGGAGACAACTTTTCAGGATGTCATAAGGTATGTTGCTCTCGCTTTGGCTTATATAGCAATACTTGGTCTCTCGCATCTTTTTCTTGGAGATACTAACCGAGAACTCAAAAAAGCTGCTCTTGATGGTATTGGCGGAGGTTTCTTGGGTTACTCGCTTGTTGCTGGGCTTAATGGTGCGATGGGCAAGGTAGCTAGCACCGTAGTTTTACTCGCCATTTTTGCTATAGGGGTAATTGCTGCCTTTAATGTGTCTCTATATCATTTTTTGCAAGGTGTACGATCGCGCTTTTTTCGTCACAATCCCGAGTCCTCTGTGGTAGATGGAATTGTTTCTAGTATTCCAGAAACAGTTGCAATTTCGGTGGAGAAACAGGATACGGACCATCTTTCTTTGGAGCAAGTCTTTGCTCATGAGAAAGAGCATCGACAAGAGATGAGTGAGGATAAGAAGGATTCCCTGGCTGCTCTTGATGAGCAAAACATTACCAAGGTTCGCTTTGTCGGTGACGATGAAGATGAAAAGAGAGAAGAGCTCTCTGTCTCTATGGATCCATCCGAAGATGAATCAGTGCTTGTCCCTGCTTTTATTCGACCAAAAAAACCGAGAGTTTCAATGCGTTGGGAGCTTCCGCCATTCGAGCTTTTGGCAGCTTCTCAAGAGAATGGCCAGGGTGGGGATATTGTTCAAAATCAGGATATCATCATTCGTACCCTCAAGTATTTTGGTATTGAAGTGGAACCAGGTGAGGTGCAGCAGGGGCCAACAGTTACCCAGTATACTTTTCGTCCAGCAGTAGGGGTTAAACTATCTCGAATTACAGCTCTTAATGATAACCTCGCTCTCGCTTTAGCGGCTCACCAAGTACGCATCGAAGCTCCGATTCCAGGGAAATCGCTGATTGGTATTGAGGTGCCCAATAAGACGAAAGCTACGGTGAGGCTGCGTAATTTTCTTGAGTCGAGAGAATTCCGGAGTCGGGCTTCCAATTTGACACTGATCTTTGGTCAGGACGTTTCTGGGAAGATGATTTTTGCTGATCTTGCCAAAATGCCGCATGTTTTGATTGCTGGTGCTACCAATTCTGGAAAAAGTGTTTGCGTTAATACTTTCCTGCTTTCCCTGCTTTACCAGAATTCACCGGAGGATTTGCAGCTTATACTCGTTGATCCTAAACGAGTAGAGCTATCTTTGTATCGTAATATTCCACATCTCAAAACCGATGTTATTGTAGATAGTCACAAAGTAGTCAATGCTCTTAAGTGGGCTTTGGGAGAAATGGAACGGCGATATAAGGTTTTGGAAGGGGTAGGGTCACGAGATCTTTTCTCGTATCGTGAGAAGATGCTTCGAGGCGAAAAGAAACAGATCTTTAATTCTGATACCAACACAACAACAGAAGAATTCCTCGAGAGACTTCCTCAGATTGTTATTGTTATTGATGAAATGGCCGATCTTATGATGGCCCATGGGAAAGAAGTCGAAAGTCTTATTGTTCGTTTGGCCCAAAAAGCACGTGCGGTGGGAATCCATCTTGTACTCGCGACGCAGCGTCCAGAAGTCAATGTGATCACTGGACTTATCAAGGCTAATATTCCAGCTCGTATTTCCTTTCAACTGAAGACCCAGATAGATTCGCGTACGATTTTTGGTACTGGTGGAGCTGAAAAACTTTTGGGACAGGGGGATATGCTGTATTCTTCTGCAGAAGCTTCGAATCTCCAGCGTATCCAAGGAGTGTATGTATCTGAGGATGAAGTGAAGAAGGTAGTTCACTTCATGGTAGATCAGAAAATTAAAAAAGGATGGGATGAAATTGGTGAAGATATTAGTGGTAGTAATGAAAAAAAATCTCCAAGTGAGACTGACGCTGCCCCGATTGATTTGGATACCCCACTGGATGGCGATGATGATGAGTCCATTTACAATGCAGCCAAAGCCTTGGTCATTCGGACTCAAAAGGTATCAACAACCTATCTCCAGCGCCATCTCAAAATTGGTTACCCCAAGGCGGCTCGAATCACAGACCTGTTGGAAGAACGAGGGGTGATTAGTATTGAAGAAAACAAGCGCCGTACGGTTCTGATCCCAGCTGAGGGAGAGGAAAGCGCGACTCTCCAGTATGGCGATGATCCACTGGCCGACCAAGCTGCCCGAGAAAAATGGCAGGCCTAAAGAGATTAAAAATCAAAAATAAACAGTCCAAATGAGAAATATATGCCTTCTCCCGAAACCTTATTCCTTAAATCCTACTATGGCACCAAGTCAGAATTTCGTGGAGCAGTCGAAGACACTGTCCATAGGGCTAAACGCTTAAAGAAGTTAGAGAAAATTCCTCCAAAACTTGAGGACCGGATTCCCGAGTACCTCGCTCGTATTGAACGGATTACCAAAAGAACTGATCGAGCAACTGGAGAACGAGGACGTCTTTTTCTCAAGCAAGCCATTTATCCCCAGTACATCACTCAACCTGAAAATATCACCGATGAGTATATTAAAGGCGTCCTTCTCGGGAATTTCGCGGAGCGCCATGGGTATGAACGAGATGCTCTGAATGATGAGATACTCCGACTAGAAATCCTCTCTCAATTCGAACAGTCTACCAGCCAAGACTTTGCAACTTATGCTATACCTGATGAAGAACGGAAGCGAGTTCAAGCGATAGTGATTGATGACCAAACAGCTCGCCTCAACCAATGGTTCGATTATCTCACTGGACCAGAAGCTATAAATGTTGATTCAGCTTTCCGCTACTGGGCTTTTGCTGAAATGCTCAAACTAGGAAATTATGACGAAACGCGTAAAACTTGGAACAAACGTACTGAGAACACGATTGCTTCTTTCCCTGAACTCAACCAGCAAGCCTTGGCCTGGGTGTTTGATGCGGTCAAAGCGAAAGCATTGGGTCAAACCACTGCTCAAGTACTAGACGATTCAAAGCGGGGCAATCTTGAGGCTTTACTGAAATCAGCTCATTTCAGTAAACTCTATGCCTTTGAACTTGAACATGTTCGTTCGCTCAAGTTGCCCGAAGAGCGCCTCCCGATCACAAAAGGTAAATGGCGTCACTTTCCCAAGGGAAGTAATCCATATGATCTCACTCAAACCCTCAACCAGTGGCAAACCCAGTGGTGTATCGCAGGAGAAGGCTATGCGACCAAATATCTCGAAGAATCTGATATCTATGTCTACTATTCTGAGGATGCCGATGGAAATCTAGTTATTCCGCGGGCCTGTATCGTCCAGTCAGGGGAGCATGGCATTACCGAAGTCCGGGGGATCATGAATAATGAGAAAGCTAAGCAGCACTTGGATGACTATATCAACCCAGTTGTGGAAGAGAAACTTCGATCTCTCCCGGGTGGTGACGAATGGCAAGGGACAATGGTTGATATGCGAGAGCTTGCACGGATTCACCTCAAGCACCTACGCCAAGAACCCCTTGATAAAACTGATCTCACTTTCCTCTACGAAATTGATCATCCAATCAGGCAGTCTGGCTATGAACAAGACCCACGTATTGCCGAGCTTCGCAAAAGTCGCAACCCAGAGAAAGATATGCTCACTATATTCGACTGTAGCCCTGATCAGCTCGCTCATAGTCCGAGTGAAGTCAATGCGGATACCAAGGCTTATGTCGGTCCCTGGAATCCCGAGACACACCGGATCATCCAGTCTCACCTCTCTCATATCGACCATCTCTATACCCAGTTCCCCGAAGAGAAGATTTTTACCTACACCCTCGAAACGGATCCCAAGATCAATACTCCTCTAAAAGCAGAGGAAGCATTGCAAAGAAAAAATATCTTCCTCGGTGACTGGGGCCAAGACATACTCTCCAAGACCAAGTTTAGCCAAGAATCAAAACAGTACGAGCTGGTCCAATTCACTGTCGCTGAGCTTGGTTTCCCGAGTGGTGCCACTACCAGAAAAATATTCGACAAAGCCAAATCTTCGGGTCTCGAGCTCTGTCCTGCCGAAGTCGGACCACAGCTTCGGCTTAAGTATCCTGGAACCGACTGGAAAGTCATAGCTATGGAACCCGTGGCCGATCGCGGTGGCGACCTGCGCGTGTTCAGCCTCGGTGTTGGTGTTGACGGGTTGGAGCTCTACGCGGCCTATGCGCGGCCTGGCGATTGGTGGGATAGCTACTGTCAGTTGGTCTTCCTCTCCCGCCCGCCAGAGGCGGGCAAGCAAGTGTCTCTTTGAACCTTTGGCTTTTACATCTTGGATCTGGGATTCTTTGACACTTTGGAATTTTTGTTTTCTTCGCTACACTCATATTAGTCAGCTGGTATCGGTTGGTTACGATTTACCGACGGTTGATCGACTATTCTCTTGCCCTGAATCCGGACGGTCACGGCTTTTTCCGGAGGAGGGTACTGAGACTCTCAAAAAAGAAGATACTTGGTGTGCTCGTCTGGTGGATTCTTGATCCCAAGTAAAATACAGTCCAATCTTTTTCACACATTGTGAATCAGACGGACAGTGGTACGGATGGCCGAGCATACACAACCGATCGCGATGGCAACCTGAACGTGTTCAACCTCAATGCTGATGATGACAGGTTGAAGCTCAACACGAACAATGCGCAGCCTGACAATAGGTGGAATGACAACAATCAGTTGGTCTTCCTCTCCCGAAACTATCGTCTTTTCCGCCACCTAGAGGTCGCGGTTTTTCTTTTTTGCAGAGGTATGTTTGCTACACTGAAGAAGATGAGATACATAGGTAACACTCTGAAAGGAGCGGATTTGAAGA
>CAZRXW010000001.1:0-68366 GCA_964604195.1 uncultured Bdellovibrionales bacterium | reverse complement strand
CGTACGAGGTCTTCGTGGAAAGGAAATCAGTTGCGATTCAAGGTAGAATGTAGGTATGGGGGCAAAAAATAAAGAGGCCCCGCGAACGTTTTATCGTTGCGGGGACTCGTTTGGTCGGGTTGTTACCGACTATGACCACGGATCGCCGTCAGGCCGTCACTGGAACTGGCCAGCGAAGTACTTCTTCGCCGCGTCGCTGGCCGGGGTCACGGCCGTGACCGCCTTGTTGGCGTCACGCGTGACCTCGAGGAGGGTGATGGTCTGACCCTTCATGTTCTTGCCACGGCTCTGGCCGAAGGGATGTGACCCCCAGGCCCGGCTGCCGTCCTTGAACTCGATCACCGGGATCACGCCGAGCAGGTTGTAGTCGCCGTCGTCGAGCTTCACGGTGTAGGTGCCATTGGCGCCGTCGATCGGGCTACAGACGACGCGCGGATCGTCGAGCTTGAGGCTCTTGAGGTCCGCCGTGCCCGGCCAGTCGGCACCGCGCTTCAGGATGCACTGCTTGGCACCGGTGAAGGCCGACGGGTTGGCCTGGTAGACGAGGACGTAGTCGGTGTGACCCTTCTGGTCTTCGCTCTTGAGGCCCTTGGCGCCGTAGGCCTGACCAGGGTTCTGCTTCCACACGGCCGCGATGGCCGTGATCTCGACATCGACGGACTTGGCCGTGACATTCTTGACGTTGAGACCGGTCTTGTCGCCGCCCTCGCCGTTGACCTTGAAGGTCTGAGCGGTGGCAGTAGCCGACAAAGCGAGTGCCGTGATGAACACAGCGATCAGGTTGGAAACGATCTTCATGGTGCGCTGCTCCTTCTTGGTTAGCGCGTGGAACAAATGCCTCGGGATCGATCTCTTAGGGAGATCGGGTTCCCTTGGCACGGAGAGGGAACCGTGCCGCAAACACCGGGTGGAAAACCCATTTGTTGCGACAGTATAGTATACACCCTTTATAAAAACTTGTCAATATATGAAAACAGCCCCTAGACAGAACTAGGAAATCAATAAAAAGATTAAGGGCAGGTCCTGTCACGGTACCTGCCCTCGTAGATTGCGAATGTTTCGCGTATAGCCCAATCTCTTTCTACTTTCTCATCGCTGATATGTCGCACTCATTGAGTTGGCGCATACCCTTTTTATCGACGCGAACATTCTTATCGAATGCTCCACGCTCATCTTTCCTAAGAAAGATGACTTCGGATGGAATAGAATTTGATTAAACTAACCTACTTACTCTGCAATCCTTGGAAGGGAAGGCGAATCATGCCGTTCCTGTCCATGGCACCACCGGCCTTTTCAAGGCCAGAGATGAACTGATGCTTCCGGTACTCGTTGCGAGCGATGCGACCACCTTGGAAGGGATCACACCACCAGCCCAAAGCCTTCACGAAATCACCACCATTCATCAGGTCCTTGTCGAGACTCGGACCAATGCCACAGACGTGGTTCTTATCAGCGATACCGCCAAGGACATTGGCTGAGGCGCTGATCGGATATTGCCAAAACAAACCGCCTTCAACGAAGAAAGCAACTGGCAAATCCTCGGGTTGGTAGATCCACCACCGACCACCTGCTTGGAGCCCCACCTTGAGGCGCGGCATGTTGCTTGCGTCAACCGGCTGATTGAAGATCGTCCGCGTAAAGCTCGACGACGTCGGGATGGTGATCCCAGCGTAGTACTGTCGCTTCACATCGAAGGTTTCACCAGCCAAGAGTCGCCGTGAGTCGTTGTAAACCCACGTCGCCCCCACTAGGTTGTACCTGGCTTGTTGAGCAAGGGCAGCTTGGTGATACTGCTCACGTTGTTTGCCAACGCCAACGCCAACGCCCCAGTCACGGCCGTCGTCCAGGATTTCTCGATACGACACCTGGGCCAGATAGTTCCGGCCATCGTATCTCCCAGCACCTCGTCCAGCGGTTCCATGCCAATCCGAGTAGTTCAGCTTGGCACCGATACCCCAGGAGCCCGTGTCATCTTCCTTGCGCTGTTGGCAGTCCAGCACGAAAGTCAGAAAGTCTGAGCTAGCCTTGTCACCGTTCTGGCGTGGCACATGGTGTTGACCCAGTGCCCCGGCCACATCGACGAAGTCGCACATACCCCGAGGGGCTGCCACGACTGGAGGAGTTGTGGGCTGGTCTGGCGGTGGCGGTGGCTGGTCTGGCGGTGGCGGTGGCTGGTCTGGCGGTGGCGACTCGGGTTCAGGCTGTCGCGGTTGCGGAACGATCGGGCGTGTGAACACGCTCGGGTTCTTGCACCGACGTGGGAGGGAGAAATGAACCCCATCTCCCAGATCGATCGTGTTCATGACTTCCGGTTGCCCACCTTGTTCAGGTGTGCAGAGCGGCTTGCCACGGACAGATTGGGCTTTGCCTGAATGAGCACCCGCGTAGAGCATTTCGCCGAAGACTTGCGTCCCAACGAGCTCGTTTTCCGTCGTCCATTCACCAGCCTTGACCTTGGTCTTCACCAGCGCCTTTTGCTCAGGCGTCAGCGATTGCATCTGGTCGATGCCCGCCAAAGTACGCGCGAGGTCTCCATCAGGATTCCACGGCGCCACTCCGAGCGTAATGCAGGATTGCTCCCGCATCACTGCCCGGCGGACAACGCGCGTTGCTTGAGGACTTGCGTCCCTGGACACTGCACGCTTGACCGCTACTTGAGCCGCTGGCTTCGCCCGCAGCTTGGTCCCGTCGACGATTTTCACGTCGGCAGGAACACTCAGCGGATCCGTCGGTCGGACGATTCCGCATTGGCGGAGGTGACTGGCGTCACACACCTTCTTCCACCCCTTGCCGAAGGCTGCCGACAGCGAACTGCCGGGGGTCAGATAGTAGACATCGGTCGAGGTAGCGGTGGTAGTCACCGCTGCAGGCTTCGGAGCCCGGGGCTGCGGTGTGCTCGCGGCAACTGCCGGAGCACTCGCTGCCCGAGCTGGTGCCGACGCCTGAACGGCTGGAGTACTGGCGGCTGCTGAAGCTGTCTGCCCAGCACTCTTCACCACCTGGGTGAAGGTTGCCAAGAGACTCGCTGCAACGATAGCTGCCAGAGGCATCACCGTTCGCGGGTTGATGAGTGTGGCCGCTGCTGCTGCCACTCTTGAAGTTGACTTCATTTGGTGCCTCCTTCGGGCATGGGTTCAGTTGAAGAATCCAGGAGCAAAGGTGGGCCACAAGGAGCAGCCCACGCTTCGTCCCGGTAACGGGTTGAAACAGTTGAGCTGCTCATATGAGCGGACTCCTTTCTCTGCCTTATTTCAGGCAGTCATCAACGCTGAGCGCTCGCACGGCTTGGATGCCGTAGAGCGTCGCGACGAGTGGGAGCGCTGCTGCCGTCGCCGGACCAGCCTTGAGACTGGTACAGGTGAGCAGTTTGTCAGCTACTCCCTCGAGGGAGGTGAATTGCGCAAGGACATCGGCCACATCCGGTTTCCCGGCATAGGATTCGTCTTTCCCCCTCAGCCAGAACAGCTTGGGGAAACTTTGCGCAAGACCATCAAGGACACGCCGGGCGTACTCGTCCTTTGCCGGCTCGAGCCGAATTACTTGCGTAATCGGTGAGCGGTGCTGGACGAAGAAGTCACTGGGAACTGCCCGCGGGTCGAAACCCGAAGGAAACTCGACACGCTCTCCCAGGCTCGTCATACCCCATTTCCCGTCCGAAGACAGGATGAGGAGCGACTGGCCCGGAAGTGTGTCGGCTACGGTAAGCAGCGCGAAGACGAGGAACCCTCGACCTTCGCGGTCCACCACGGCGTCATGAGTTTGAGTCACCCCATTCCTCATGACGATGGCCCGGAAGACTTCTCGTACGAGCGGTTGGCGAACCTTGCGGCCTGCCTCGGTCGTTTCGTACACCCGTGCCGGGTCGACGAATTCCTGTCGCCAGAAACTCGGTATCGGCTGCGGGAGCCGGACATAGAGAACTGCCACACCCTTCGGCGTGAACGGCGCGAGGTTGATCGCACGGTTCTGCCAGGGATCTTGGCGACCCATCGGCTCGACGGTCCGCACTTCGAAGCCACTATCACGTGGCAAAGAAGAACAACCCGTAAGCAGAGCGATAGCCAAGCTCAGTATCCAGGGAGCAAGCCTCATGAGAGACCTCCATTGATAAGATTGAAGATAAGTAGGATTTTTAGGTACTTGGTCGAATCTTTCCTCTCGAGAAAACCTGAACCTTCAGAGTCTCTCGAGAGGAGAGAGCAGCGCTCTCTTAGTATCCCCTCTTAATAGCTTTCTGCACTACTCGTAGTGTTGTCATGAGGGCTACACCACTCATAAAAGCAACCATAATAACGAGAATAAGTTCTTTGGGTTCCGGGTTCCGTTCAGTAATAGGACCAGACAGCACTCTAATTTCTACCGCCTTTTCATCACCACCTCGGAATGCAGCATTCTTGGTCGTCAGCACCTCTGATACTGCCTGCATAATCTTTCCAGCTTCACGATCGGTATCAGCCTTGATCACCACCGACATCATCCCGAGCTCAGCATCGCTTTTTACCGTAACCATTTCACGCCAAGTCTTGAGTCGCTCACTTTTTTCTACTGGAAGAAATCCTTTCTCGACTTTACCGGTTTCAATAACGGCATCAATAAAACGCTCACTCCCAATAGCTTGGGCCAATACTCGGCCAAGATACTCAGAGGATTTAAACAGGGAATAAAAATCCTGTGACTGAGCCGTAGTCTGCACTACCATAAAATCAGTCGTTGTTTTGACTCGAGGAGAAAGAATCGTTACGGCAAAGAAGGCTGATGCGGCGAAAAAAATACCCGCCAAGAGCAAGCTCCCTTTTTTCTCGCTCAAAATACGCAAAAAATCAATTGATGGCATAATTGGCTCCAATTAAAACTGACTTATGATAATAGCAAAATTTTGATAAAAAGTCAATCCCCCCACCGAAGCTATCGATAGGGGGAAGGTAGAAAGACTTTATATCTCTATTTTTGGCTAAAATAAGCCATATTCTAACCAAAGAATTTGCCAAAGATATCAAAACGAAGAATATCGTAAAATGTTACCCAAAGCATCAAGAACAGAAGGAGCATGAAGCCAATTTGATGAACATACCCCTCCACTTTTTGAGATACTGGTGAACCCTTGAGCTTTTCGATGAGCACAAACAAGATACGACCACCATCAAGGGCTGGGATAGGAAGTGCATTGATGATCCCCAGATTGATAGAAAGAATCGCTGCAAAATAGAGGAGATACACGAGACCAAGCTCGGTCATCTGCTTGGTGAGATAGACGATACCTACCGGTCCAGCAATATCTACACTCGCCTTTGATCCAGTAAAGAGACTGCCGACTGTCTGAGCCAACACCATAAGTATCTCAGTTGTCTTGAGATAGGTTTGTTCTAGCCCTTTCCAGATGGCTTCAAAGAATGAATACCTGACGATAGCTGTTTCTGAAAAACTAATCCCCAGTGCTCCCTCACCCTGAGGAGCTTCCATTCGCGGCACCCCTGTAAAGACAAGCGTCTTGTCTCCTCGTTTTACAGTAACAGCAATTTCTTTTCCTTTATGGGCAGCAATATATTCAGTCACAATACCAAGATTCTTGACCGCTGTAGTATCAAGCTGGAGCAACACATCACCAGCTAAAAGCCCCATAGTCTCGGCTGGAGTACCTGGCTGTATCTGCAAAATCTGCACCTGAGTCACGGCGTACTCTCCCCGATCAGCAGGATTAATCTGTTCTGGAAACCCGAGCATGAGCACCGCCGAAAAGAGAATCCACGCCAAGAAAAAATTCATGACAACACCAGCCACGAGCACCTTGAAGCGAACCCAGGCACTTTTATTCACAAAGCTATCTGGATCATTGGCTGTTTCACTCTCACGATCTTCACCCTTGATACGAACAAAGCCACCAAGCGGAATCCAGTTCAGCGAAAAAACCGTATGGGGACTTTCGACATTTTCATTCCCCTTCACCCAGCGATACTTCTTGGTAAAGTCATCGAACACGAATCCAAATACTCTTGGGGGGAAGCCGAAACCAAACTCTTCGGCCTTGATACCATTTCGCCTGGCCGTGAGAAAATGCCCGAGCTCATGGACAAAAATAAGTACCCCAAGAATGAGAATAAAGACAATAGCGGTCAACATACGCGTTAGACAGTCATGATTTCTTGTTCCTTCTTGTCGCGCAACCCCTCAATCCGAGCATTGTATTCATCAACAACCTTCTGCAAATCTTCTTTTCCGCGAAATTTCTCATCCTCACCCATTTCGCCATTTTGTTCAGCCTCCTGAATATCTTTCCAGATATCTTCACGCACTGAACGAATAGCAATACGAGCCTCTTCAGCCTTAGTATTGAGCACCTTCACAAGATCCTTGCGCCGTTCTTCTGTGAGAGCTGGAAGA
Organism: uncultured Bdellovibrionales bacterium; assembly: GCA_964604195.1. Classification (GTDB taxonomy): domain Bacteria; phylum Patescibacteriota; class Minisyncoccia; order Moranbacterales; family UBA1568; genus SSEF01. Next base: position 61,988 of record CAZRXW010000001.1, on the reverse strand, counting down.
ACTACCCGGACCCCTACCCCATCATTGAGCGGATTGAGACCCAGATCAGACTCCCTAATTGTCGCCTCAATTTTAGCTAATGCCCCTTTGTCCCACGGTGAGATGAGGATTTGACGTGGCTCAGGCACCGAGACACTCGCCATCTGTTTGATAGGCGTCATGGTGCCATAGTAATCAACCAGGAGATCCTCAACGAGTCCTGGATGGGCTCTGCCGGTACGGAGTTTAAGAAGCTCTCCCTCAAGGAAGCCCACTGCCTTATCAAAATCTCCACGCTTTGCTTCAATCATTGCTTGAGCCATATAGGTTTTTCATTAAATACAGAATTTAGAATTTACGGAGTCCCAGATAAAGCACCGTCGGATCAAAAGGGTCATAAGCGAGTACCGACACCTCCCTGTCAACATCCAGTGGCACTACTGACCATGTATCACCACTATTGGTTGACTTATAGAAAGTATGTCCAGACACAAAACTGATTTCGTTGGAATTCTTGGGATTAATGGCAATCGCCCTAATAGGAAACTTCTCAGCACTTTCAATAATATTCATCTTCTCCCAATGTATACCGGTATCCGTACTCCGGTAGAGACCTTTTTTGGTCCCTACATAGAGACGACCCGAGTGATATGGGTCCGCTACGAGCGATACCTGACCAATCACATTGGTAGCTGTCGGAATAGGATCCTTCACTTCAAGAAGCGGATCAGTCCATGTCAATCCCCCATCATCTGAGCGATAGATCTTCTTATCAAAGACCAGTGCATATAAGCGAGTTCTCACAGAGGCATCAAATACTATCTCCGTAATGGGACCATCAATACCACTCCCAACATTTTTCCAGGTATCACCACCATCACTACTGCGCACAATAGTCCCCGTACTCGTTCCAATAAAAATAGTTTCTGAATCCCAGCGGGACTGCGCTAGTGAAACAATAACTGTCCCTGCGCCTGGCTCAGTGTAAACATCTTGCCATGTCTCACCACCATCTTTTGTCCGAAAAACCTTGCCAAAATTAGCAACCACACCTGTTGCAAACATACGATCAGGATTGGTGGAGTCAGCTGTGAAACGATAGACTTTTTTGGGAGGAAATTCGCGAGGTTCCCATCCTTCTCCACTATCGTTGGATTTAAAGATCCCATTATCTACTGTTCCCACAAATACACTTGGCGCACGCTTCACATCAAGATTCCCCGAAGTATCTCGGAGCAGAAATGAGATATCCAGTACCTGGGCTGAAGTAATTTTACGTTTCTCATCAACAGTCACTTTTGGTTCGAACGTTTTTCCACCATCGGTAGAACGCCAAATTGATCCCGGGATAGCCTTGGCCTGAAAAGGGTTACGGGTACCATCGTTATTATTTCCCCCACCACCAATTTGAGGTGGAGTAAGTGAACAACCAGATAAAACTACAAACGAAAACAAGAGGCCACCTAAAGAAAGTATACGCATACATTTTTGACTTTCCTCTAGTATACCATGAGGAGATAAGGGTGGGTGCGGGGGGGAAGCGTCCTCCTTCGGACGGAAACCCTCGACCGTTGGCTTAAAAGCTCATTTCAAAAAATAAGTATGGTGGGTGCGGGGGGAATCGAACCCTCGACCGTTGGCTTAAAAGGCCACTGCTCTACCGACTGAGCTACGCACCCATCTAATACAATCCTTAACCTACAATAAAAAAGGAGAGACGGCAAGCCCCGAAGACAAGACCGTTCATCTTTTATTTTTTCTCAATTCTCTCCTTTCCAACAAAAGGCCGCAGTACCTCGGGTACCAGAATACTCCCATCAGCCTGCTGATAGTTTTCGAGCAACGCAATGAAAATGCGTGGGCTCGGGAGAGCAGTATTATTGAGCATATAAACGTATTTCTTCTCGCCCGTCTCGGGATCAGTATATTTCACATTGAGGCGGCGTGATTGCCAATCAAGAAAGTTACTGGCCGACCCCGTCTCACCATAGCGGTTCATACCTGGCATCCAGGCTTCGAGATCAAAGGCTCGGTATTTCCCAGCACTCATATCGCCGGTACAAATTTGGATTTTGCGATACGGAAGGCCGAGTTCTCGATGCATTTCCTCGGAAATAGCTATCATCTCATCCTGAAGCCGTGTGGCAAGCTCTCGATCAGCAGGGGCCAAAATTACCTGCTCTACCTTCATAAATTCATGCACCCGATACATGCCCTTGGTATCTTTGCCATAACTACCGATTTCACTCCGATAGCATTGACTGTAGCCAGCCAATCGCAGAGGAAGTTTCGCACCATCCAATACTTCACCGCTGTAGTATGCGAGGAGTGATGGTTCAGCTGTCCCTACGAGAAATTTTTCTTCCTTACTCACACTGCCATCACTTTCTTTGTCATGAGTAGCTACCTCATAAATTTCATCAATAGAACTATCATAAGAAAGTCCCTTGAAATACCCTGAACCAAAAAGTGGAAAACCTTTCACGAGAGTCGGTGGAATCATCGGGAGATATCCTTTGGATACCAATTTCTGCACCGCATAAAGCATGACCCCCATGATGAGGAGTACTCCTTCATTCTTCACGTAATAACCCCGATACCCCGATACCTTAGCTCCTCGCTCCAAATCAAGAATATCCAAATCTTTTCCGAGTTCGATATGAGTCTTGGGAGAGAAAGCAAACTGCGGCAGCTCGCCATATTTCCCTATCTCAACATTATCAGCATCACTCGCCCCCACTGGTGTATCAGATGATGGCACTGTCGGCACCTGGACCATGAGTCCCTCAAATTTGGCTTTAGCGGCCAAAAGAAGCGGCTCGCGTTCATCAAGCTTGGCTTTGATTTCTTTGCCCTTGGCAATTACTTCAGTTCGCTCTTCAGGCGTCTTGGCGCCATGAATAAGGTCATTGATATCATTTTTGAGTGATTGGAGTTCCTCAATTTCTTGAAGAAGCTTGCGTCGATCTTGATCAGCTGCCAAGAGTGTATCTACATCCAGAGTCAGCCGCTTATTTTTAACGGCCTGTTTCACCTCATCAACGTGGTCACGGATATATTGGATATCAAGCATAAGAAAAATGACTTTGGTTCAAAAGCAATATGTATAGCATAGGGAATTCCCCTATAAAAAGCAAAGCCACCACACCAATATGCATCGGTATGGTGGCATGTCCCGCCCAGTGCAGCTGCACCGGGCGAGACCTTCATCAAGGAAAGCAGGGTCAGCATCCAACCAGTTCGCGAAGACGCTTCTCAGCCATCTGGTAGTACCAACGGCCATAGTTCTCCTGAGCCGGGTCAAAGAAGCCCCACTCTTCTCCTCCTCGACCTTCAGCTGCCATCGCTACGAGATTAGCTGTGGCTTCGCTACACCACAGCTCATCCTCGTCACCGGTCCCCTTGAAGACAGGTTGGTGGGCACGAACATAGGAGTACGGATTCGCTGGATCATCATCCATGAGCCTCAGTACTGCCCGGTGGTAGTAGAACAGGTGGTGGAAGATACAGGCCATCGGGTCGAGTGGATGTGGGAAGCACTGACTGACGACCAGCACCCCTGGATACCACTCGATCATGAGTCCTTCTGGGGTCGTGAGCCACGCTGCCCCGTACCTGAGAGCTCCGAGTCCAGACTGGACATAGAGCTTTCCCAGGGGGTGTTCGCTGAGGAAGCTGGGATTGAGACCCATGAACTGGATCACACCGGCATCGCTCCCGCGATGCGTGTAGTCGTTCGTATTGACGAATGGCGCCAGGGTGCCCTTGTGACTCGGGATATGCCGGATGTCGAGGTAATTGACGATCGACATAAGGGCATCAGCTCGTTGGAGAGCCTCAACCGAGCAGTGAGGAACGTAGTCGGTGAAATCGAACAGCCCTTCACCTGCCTCCGTAGCGAAAGCCAGGCTCTGGCGTAGCCGCTCTTCTGCTCGATCGGCATTCTGGCCCAACTCAAACACCAGCCCCTGCCACTCGTAATGCGGTGACTCTTCACAGCGATCCACGGGCAAAGCCCCCACCGCTAGTTCCATCCGGCCACAGCCACGAATGACTCCAGCTTGGTTGAAACTCAGGTGGTGGAATCCGCAGACGATCGGCTGACCAAAGTTCACCGAGACAGGCATGGCCGTCGGTTGAACCAGTCGCTTCTTGTTGTGCGGGCACTCATTGCGCCAGATAACCGGCTTCCCGTTGTACGGTACCGTCAACACTCTGGTAGGGTTCCAGGGCGGCGCCCAACGAGTACCAGGTGTACGACTGTCACCCATGAAGATGTAACCGTTTTGACGGAGTACCGCCATCCCCTGCTCACCGTAGAGCCGATGAAAGTTCGCGCCATAGCGCCGCAAGAGGGGCTCAAAAGGACCTTGCCCATGATCAAATGCAGAACTACGGATAGGTTGCGCCATCGCTGACCTCCATCATGTAATGGGTTGTGGAAGATTTTTTCCTTGACTTTATTGTCATCGGAATTGTCAAAGAGCCCCTCTTTCATACCATGAAAAGGAGTGCGGGGCAACTATTTGATACCTACGATTGATACCAAGCCAAAAGTTCAGTCAGATCATCTGGATTCTGGAGGAAAAAAAAATCGGGATACCTCGCTCTCGAGCAGACGCAATTTCTTTTTGGGTGCCAGTCGAGGTCTCCCAACCAGGCATAACCGCCAATGCTGTCACACATTCTGCAAACACCCATTCGGTAAAAGCACGCAATGTTTTGGCAGCCGCTTCACTCCCGCCATTGAGGGTCTCCCAATGAGCATCATGAATATTGGGACTATACGCGACCATTTCCGCATGCGCCAGTGCCGCCTGAAATTTGGCCGACTGCGCGATATTGCGCTCGATTTCCCCGGGTTCGCCACGGCCGCGGTACGGCCCAGCCAAAAAGACGATTTTCATACTCCCATGTATTTCTGCCTATACACAAAATTTAGGCCGCAGGACTATCCTCCATAAGTTTTCCATGTCCAAGCTGGACTATCTGCGTCGTCTCAAGTTGTTCACGAAAATGTTTATCGTGACTAATAACAATAAAGGTTACTCCGTGGTCTCTTTTTTTCTCCTCATTAAGAATCTTGGCTATTTCCGTAGCTGTTTTTTCATCAACTGAAGCGGTTGGTTCATCCAAAAATACAATCTTGGCTCCATTTTTTCGCATCTTGAGTAGGGTCCTTGCTAGTCCAATACGAGAAGTTTCACCGCCAGAAGCAGTTCCCATATCACCTCGTCCTCCAACAAGTTTTTCTCTCAGATTGGAAAATCGAGCGCTTAACCCCACCTGTTGTAACACCTCCTGAATCTCATCATCACTCACGTCACCCTGAATTCCAAAAGTGAGATTTGATCGAACATCACCCTCCACTATGTAAGGAAATTGCGAAAGATACGCTATTTTACTATAAACAGAGTCTGGACCACTCTTTTTCAGATTTTCCATGTTTTGTCCACCAAGAGTCACTTCGCCCGCGGTTGGTCGATAATACCCCGCCAATACTTTCAGTAGTGTTGTTTTTCCCGATCCCGATATACCCTCAAGAGAAACAAACGAGCCGCTGGGGATAGTCACATCGATAGAATCAAGAATCTGTTTCTCGCCAAAGGTTACCCCAACACCTGAAAGGAGGATATCTTGATGCTCGAGTGAACTCATGCCCACTCGATCTTTCTCTTTCTCCTCGGCAGCATACCCATTAAACATGACCTCCATTTGGACGATGTCACGAAGTGAATCTAATAGATCCTGTTTGGCGCTCAGCATCATGGCTATCCCTTCATGAAACCGGCCCGAATACATCAGTGCTGCGATAAACTTATCGGAAGTGCCACCAGCAATATAGGCCGCCATGGCAGCGATAACAAAATTAACCATTTGCGTTATTTCCCCGACCCTGTCACGAACCACGTCCATAAAAGTCTTATCAGAGAGCGCCACGCGTTCTTTTGCGAGAAGATCCTCCATATCCGCAGCAAAACGATCTTTTTCTCCAGAGAGGATCACCTCCATATGAGCATTGAGCAACTCGCTCATTTTTTCACTTACCTGCTCCGCTTCTTCCTTGGCTCGCCGACGCTTATCCCAAAATTTCCCTTTTTTATGAACATAATGATCGACGGCCATCATCATGCCTGTCCCCACCACTGTACCAGCAGCGAGTGCAGGGCTACGCTGATACAAAACCGCAGCACTCGTGGCCAAGGTCACAGCGGCTGGAACAATATCAAAACTTATTTTTCGTAATATACGTTCATAACTTGATTTGGACTCTGCCAACCGACGCTTTATTTTCTCGGCACCAAAAGTACCAATTTCCGTCCCAGGAAATTCAGCTACCCCTTCGGCGATGTACTGGCCAAAACCATCTTCTTTAGCAAAATTTTTATCAAGAAATTCTTTGAATCGCTTTTGAAGAAAGGCTGATCCACCAGCCGCCACCGAAGTCAGGAGGGCAAACAAGCCTACCTGCGTCAAATCAATACTATTCTCTCGAAAAGCATCTGCGAGAACAGAGGGAGCATAACCCTCAATCACAGCCGGCACCATCAGAGCCGCCGAGAGACCAACATAGCGGGTCTTGTCACCACCCATGAAACGAGAAAAAATGCTGCCAATTTTCTCAATAATTTTTAGATCTTGAATTTCTAATGCATCCAATCGCTCAAGATGGCACGTCGCCACGAGTTCAGCAATTTCCTCCTTGGTAAATCCAGCAGTTTCGTACTTTTTGAATACACGGTCAGCTAACACGGATTGTTTCTCATCCTCTGCATAAAAGTTTAAACTTCTCGCCTGATGCTCCTTGAGGATATCATCTTGAAGATCTGCCACATTCTTTCGAAAGTGAGCAGCATTATGTGCAAGACGATAGGAATCAAGATACAGTCGCAGAGAATCAATCAAAGCTTCTTTCTGCACTGCACGCTCATCCAAACCCATAATATTCCCTTGAGGGACTTGATAGGCCAATATCACCTCCGTAAGTCCAGCAATTTCTTTTTCAATACGAGCGTCAAACGTATCCAGATACTCTGATTCCGAAATCGCCTGTTTGATCTCCTGGCGAAGCCCAAGCACTTTATCCCGAATACTTTCAGGAATCTCTACAGTCCCAAATATCTCCTGTACTGATGTCTTCAGCGCCTGATAATGTCCTAACTTATCAGCCATGAGCTCTTCTCGACTCGTGGTGAGCTCTTGTTTTTTGGAAACACTCTCTGGAGAGGAAGATGGAGGAAGTATCTGCTCCTTCATAAAAAATAATACTGAAAAATTGGTTGTAAAAACAATAAGTGGGCCACACGCCCAAACAGCAAGGGGTACCACTTCTCAGTACTTACTCTAAAAATCTAGTGGTCGCACCTGGACTCCCCTCCAGAGGCGGGCAGGGAACCACCGACCCCTGCAATGCCTGCCCCGTTAGACTGTTGTGGTCGCACCTGGACTCGAACCAGGGACCTTTCGAATGTGAATCGAACGTTCTAACCAACTGAACTATGCGACCTACTTTCCCGTTGTATCCTACTTTCCCTCCCCTGACAAGCTCTTCATCGGCGGGAAAATGACTGTCTCACGGATAGAACGATCCATAAGAATCGCAAAGAGTCGCTCACTCATGCCAAAACCAAAAGCAGGTGGCATACCATATTCAAGTGCCTCCAGAAAATCTTCATCAATCATCTGTGCCTCATGATCGCCTGCTTCACGAAGTTTCATCTGTGCCTCAAACCGAGCTCGCTGGTCAATCGGATCATTAAGTTCGGCAAATCCGTTCCCCAGTTCGCTCTTCCCGGCAATCGGCTGCATCCGAAGCGTCCGACGAGAATTCTTAGGATCAAGCTTGGCCAGGGGCGACACCTCCACCGGATGACCCACAAGAATGCAGGGTTGGATAAGTTTCTGTCGTACTGTTTTCTTATAAATCGTATCAATAAGTCGTCCCTTCCCAGCATTCAGTTCGTACTTGATATGAAGCTTATCAGCTTTAGCTCGGAGCATTTCGACGGTTACTTCACCGGAAAGATCAATACCCGTTTCGAGCTTGAACTCGGTAAAATAATCAACTCGAGGAAAGGGCTTGCTCCAATTGATTGTTTCTCCCTCAAAAGTAGTTACCAGCGCCTCGCCTGCCACTGAACGTACGACCTCTCGATAGAGATCTTCAACCATGGCACAGCCAGTTTCAAAATCAGTATAGGCGCAATAAAACTCCATGTGATCAAACTCCTGAAGATGCTCTCGATCGATACCCTCATTGCGGAATACCCGACCAATTTCAAACACCCGTTCATATCCGCCAACCAGTAACCTCTTCAGCGGAAGCTCCAGCGAAATACGTAGATAGAAATCCTGATTGAGAGCATTGTGATGCGTCACAAATGGTTCAGCCTCAGCTCCACCGGGGATATGTTCGAGAACCGGGGTTTGCACTTCAAGAAAGTCTTCCTTTGAGAGATACTGCCGCACCGTCTGCCAAAATTTATTTTTCTTTCGGAACAGTTCACGAGTTTCGGAATTCATGACGAGATCAAGATAGCGCCTCCGAAGAAGCTGCTCTTCGTCCTTGAGTCCATAAAATTCAGCCGGAAGTGGCAAGAGAGATTTGGAAAGCATCTGCCATGTCTCTACCCGAATACTTTTTTCCTTTTGATTCGTTTCAAAAACTGTTCCGGTAATAGAAAGAAAATCTCCAATTTCAACTGTTTCTTTAAAAAGCGCAAAAGAACTTTTATCACTCGGCATCTCAACAGGTGCGAGCATTTCTTCAGAAAAAAATCCCTGCATCTTGCCCGTCCCATCTTCAATATGAGCAAAAGCGATCTTGCCCATTACTCGAAGTGATCGTACTCGCCCAACTATGGATACTTTTTCTTCAGTGCCATTGAGGGCATCAAACTGATCCAGCAGCTGACTCACTTCATGAGTACGTTCAGCCTTTTCAGGATACGCCGTGCCACGAGCCTCTATCAGTTTGGTCAGCTTTTCACGTTTCGTTTCAAGAATATCTTCACGCATAGATCCAAATATATATGTCATCACTCTATCGGTTTTTGAGCGCTCCTGCAAGCAAAAACTCTCTCTAGTGCATCAAAAAAGAAAACCGGGTTGCCCCGGCTGCTTTCTTATTTTACTGCAAGAATCTCATACTTTACGGTACCAGCAGGAGCATTGAGGGTCACCGTATCACCTTTCCCTTTACCCATGAACTCTTTACCGAGAGGCGACTCGCTCGAGATAAGTCCCTTGCTTGGATCAACCTCATTGGAACCAACAATTTCAAAGTTCACTTCCTTTCCCTGCACCTTCACAGTTAATTTAGAACCTACTTGTACTGTTGAAGATTTTTTTACAGGAGCAGCCACCACTGACTCTTTGAGTTCAGCCTCAAGCTCGGCAATACGCATCTCGTTTTCATTCTGTCGACGCTTAGCTTCACTATATTCAGCATTTTCTGAAAGATCACCCTGTTCCTTGGCCTCCTTGATAGCCTCAGCAATTTCCTGACGAACCACTGATTTTCGCTCCTCGAGTTCAGTCACGAGTTTCTTCAAACCCTCTTCGGTAAATACTTTTGACATGACAGATAGAATTATCAACTTAGTACGATTGTGTTTTAGATATTTTGCTGCCCTTAGCAAAACTTTGATACACGATGCCACCCATCATACAAGACCCCCGAGCGAGTGTCAAGGCTCACATTTATGGCTTATTTTGGCCATTTTTTCGGTTTTCAAAGTACCACTGATAGAGAGCTCTGGTAATTGGGACAGCATGGTATGTCGACTCCTCTGGCTGGTCTTCCACCAAGACCACCACCGCTAGCTCTGGATCTTCGTAGGGAGCAAAAGAAGTAAACCAACCATGCGTCTGCTTCTCTCCGCCAAACTGAGCTGTCCCCGTCTTCCCAGCCACCGCTACCGGTAAATCATTCAGCGACTGAGCTGTTCCTTCTGTAACTGTTTCTCGCATCCCTTCTCGAACAATCCGCAAAATATCCGAAGAGAGAATTTTTTCATTCGTGATAATAGAAGTCTTTTTTAACTGCTCACCACCAGACTGAACAGCTTCAACCACCCGGGGTTGATACAATACTCCGCCATTAGCAATAGCTGCTGTAGCGTTGACCACCTGCAGCGGTGTAGCTGTTACATACCCCTGACCGATCGACGAGTTATAATCATCACCAATATACCAACGTTCTCCAAAACGATCTTCCTTCCATTTCGGAGTAGGGAGAAAACCGTCTTGCTCGCCGGGGAGATCAATACCTGTTTTCCCCCCCCACCCAAAACGCTCTTCATACTGTCTCATACGATCAATGCCAAGCCCTGAAATATTGCCATAACCGCCACCAATTGAATAAAAATATACGTCACTTGATACGGCAATAGCCCGCCTCAGATCAGTGAATCCATGGGCTTTCCAGTCACCAAAGAAAAACCTGCCTACCCGGATACCACCACGGCTCTCAATACTCGTTTCAGGAGAAACAATCCCTTCCGCTAAGGCCGCACCAGCGAGGATTGGTTTAATCATTGATCCTGGCGGATACTCACCAGCGATAGAGCGATTAAACAGTGGTTTATCAGGGTTATTGGCAAGCTCACCGTAAGCAGCACTAGAAATACCACCAGAAAATAAATTATTATCATAGCTCGGGAAACTCACTAATGTCCTAACAGCTCCTGAGCGCGGATCAAGTGCAATTAAGGCTCCTTTTCTGAGATTTGCTTTTCCGAGTGAATCTTCCATTATCCGATAAGCCTCCCGCTGTAAATCAGCATCAATCGTCAGAAATAAATCATTTCCTTTTTGGGGTGATACCATACCAAGCTCTTTTTTCACTTCACCAAGAGCATCAACCTCAATAAGTTGTTTGCCATGAACTCCACGAAGATCTGACTCATAACTACGTTCCACCCCCTGCTTACCAATAGCATCAGTCATCAGGTATCCTTCATCCTTAAGCGCTGCATATTCTTCTGGACGTATTTTCCCCTCATACCCGAGCAGATGAGAAAAAATTTTCCCATCAATATATTCCCGCTCTGCACTTTTCATAAGTACAACTCCAGGAAATTGTTTTCGTTCAGTAAGAAATTTAACAATCAAGCCCTGTTCAACATGTGAGCGGACAAGGACTGGTTGCAAGCTCTTGGCCTCCAATCTTTTCACCAAAGATTCCCACAATTCTGTTTCTGGCTCAAAAAAGGCCTTTGCTCTCTCAAGCACTTGGCTGCGCTGAGTAGCATCCTGAGGAAGATCATTGGGAACAATAACTGCATCTAAGCTTGGTTCATTCTGAACGAGTGGTTCACCAAATCGATCATAAATAATACCTCGTGGTGCGACCAACACCAAGGAGCGCAAGCTATTCCTCTGTGCCATCGTTTGATACTCTCCTCCCCGAATCAAATTGAGATACGCTAAACGGCCAGCAAACACGCCGAGAAGCAAAACTCCCAAAACAAAAAAATACGTGCTCCGTCGCCGATCAAGAGGCCACTCAAGCCGAGCTGTGTCTTTCTCAGTAAGAGTAAGTACAGCATCGTCAATTTCGTGGGAAGTAGCTATCGTTGATTTTTTTGAAAACAGCATCATACAAGAGTGGTAATTTACGAATGACGCATGCCTCTAAATTCAGAAAACGATGTTGCTATAACCCAGGTTTGGAGCCTCTCGACAGACCATGAAACCACAAACCAGATCGGGACCACAAGAATGAGATCAATGAAACTCGGCCATGAAAACAATGGAAACACTGTCTCGTAGACAACGGTTATTCCAACTACAAGTAGTGAGAGAAGAAAACGATTCGTATGTTCACGAGCAAAGAGAAGTCTTTGAGAAAGAAAATATGCACCATAGGCCACACAAGTAAAAAAGGGTGCAAGCAAAGTCAATCCACCAGAACGAAGGATATCAAAAAGTGAGACCGCCCCAATAGCCCACCAAAAAGCAATTCTCTGCTCTAACATAACCGAAAGTGCCAACACCAAGGCTATCAGGATAAGTGGCGCTTTGACTGTTGGAAAAAGCATCTCAAAGAAAGAGAGCTCCATCAAAATCCAAAAAAGTGTCAGTGAACCAAACCAGCCGAAAAAACGCATAAATAATTATCAGGCTACTACTCAATAATAATACTCAGGAAACGTAAAAGATCTGCTCGCACCGGCGGAATAATGACAGCCTGCTGAAATAACTGATCACCTGAAAGCTGCACTGTTTCAACCGTTCCGATCAAAAGGCCACCCGGCAATCCATCACTCATACCAGCCGTCATCACTGTCGCTCCTGTCTCGATTTTTTCATTTGGACGAGCGAGATCAAGTAAAAGTCCAGTGCCATGATCACCTTTGACTACTGCCTCTGTCTTGGCACCCTCGACACGAGCTGCTATCAAACTCTCTGGATGTGAAAGGAGACGAACCTCGGAAGAAAAAGGTCCAGCTGTCTCAATTCGTCCCACAAGAATATTGCCTTGCACCACTACTGGCATTCCCATTTTGACACCCTGTTGCTGACCACGATTAATCCGAAGAAACACCGAGGAACCATTCTGATCACGTCCGATGACCTCGGCTGCCACCAACTTCTGCTGTGACTGCTGAGGAAGATTGAGTTCTTGACGCAAAGCAGTATTTTCCTCTTCGAGACGGATGCGATCTGCTGCTCCTATCTTGAGACTAAGCACGTCCTTATGAAGTTTTTCATTTTCCTCTTTCAGTTTTTGAATTGACCCCCAGAAAGTCCCCCACTCGCGAAGCTCAAAGGCAGTCCAAGAAAATAAATTCTGAAAAGGAAGCGTAAGAGTAACCACTACCTGCTGCACCGGTACCAAGAATCTTGATGGAAGAAAAAACACCGAGCTCAGCAAAATTCCAATCACCACAAAAGCAGTAAGTTTCTGTTTATATGGTGAATGAGAATCACGCATAAAAATTTCTGTATCACTCGATTACCAAAATTATCCCCTCTACATGAGAGGTTTCCCTTGTTCATCCTCAATAAGAACTTCTTTCAGAGTTTCCATATCGTCAAGTACTATGCCAGTTCCCCGCACCACTGCCGTCAGGGGGTCATCGATAGTTCTCACTGGGATACCGGTTTGGTTAGCCAAGAGTTTATCCAAACCACGAATCAAGCTCCCTCCACCAGAAAGAACAATCCCTCGCTGCATCACATCCGAGAGAAGTTCTGGCGGGGTCTCTTCTATTACAGTCTTTACATTATTGACAACAATACGAATAGAGCGAGAAAGCGCTTCTCGAACATGAGTGTCAGTAAGCAAGACTTCCTTTGGAAGGCCAGAGACAAGATCGCGGCCACGCACAGCATAACGAAGTTCTTCTTTGAGGGGATAGGCACTCCCAATAGATATTTTGACATCTTCCGCAGTTCGCTCACCTACCAAAAGATTGAATTCGTCTCGACAATAACGAACAATGTCTTCATTCATTTCATCACCAGCAATGCGAAGACTTCGGGCAATTACCACCCCTCCCAATGATATAACAGCAATCTCCGTTGTCCCGCCCCCAATATCCACCACCATATTTCCTGCCGCATCTATTACTGGGAGTCTTCCACCGATAGCGGCTGCCATCGGTTCATCAATAAGGAAAGCCTGACGGGCTCCAGCATTCATCGCCGCTTCAATCACAGCTCGTTTTTCTACCTCAGTTACTCCAGATGGGATTCCGATAAGCACTCTCGGTCGGCGCAGAAATTTAAAACTCCCTTCAGTTACTTTGGCAATAAAATAACGAAGCATCTGTTGCGTAATTTCAAAATCAGAAACCACACCATCGACGAGTGGTCTCGTGGCGACAATATGCCCGGGAGTCTTACCAACCATTTTTTTTGCCTCTCGACCAATAGCCAAGATTTGCCCCGTTCTGGTATTTACAGCCACCACTGATGGTTCATTGATCACAATACCCCTCCCCTTAACGTACACGAGAGTATTAGCCGTACCTAAATCCACCCCAATGTCTTGCGTCAGGTGACCAAAAAAACGACCTTCCAGTTGTTTCAAAAAAGTGTGCCAGGATACCGTCATAAAACCCCCTCTCAAGAGGGCATCTGTCATAGTACCGGAATTTCGCCTGAGACTCAAGGTAACCAAAAATCCGCCCCAAAGAGAAAACTAGAGCCGCTTCACCTTGCGCTTTGCCTCTTTCAGAGCCTGATCTCGATAGGCTTCAAAGCTATCTACAGACAATACCTTCCCTGACTCTAAGAGGTAGTACTCGTCTATTTCCATCCTTGAGAGAAAAGCCTCGTCATGCGTCACCAAAATAAGAGTGCCCCGATACTCAGTAAGTGCTTCTTCAAGAGCCTCAATAGCCTCTACATCAAGATGGTTAGTTGGCTCATCAAGAATCAAAATATTCGCTCCACGAGCAGCTAGTGTGGCTAAGATAAAACGAACTCTCTCTCCTGGACTGAGCCAAGCAATTTTTTCTTTGGCTACCTGAGGAGAAAACTGAAAACGGGCCAGGAGGAGGAGAATTGCCTGTTCATCAAAAATATGGAGTTTTTTAGAGAAATACTGAAGCGGGGTAAGATTGAGAGGTAGGAGATGATGTTCTTGCATAAGATCTCCAAAAAGAGCACTTTTCCCTACCGTTACTCGGCCAATGAGCGGTTTACATTCACCGAGGATGGTTTTTATAAGGGTAGTTTTTCCTGACCCATTCATACCCAAGAACTGTACGCGCCGACCGTAAGGGATGCGAAGACTTACTCCGGTTGCTATAGGTTTCTTTTTCTCGTAACCCAAGGAAACTCTGGCAAGAGTGATCGTGGGCGGTCTCAGTTTCGCATCTCGAGAAAGAGAAAAAGCGAGCGGGGTTCGTTCAAAGGGCTTCTCATACTGTGTAAGACGATCTCGTCTTGCTGAGAGGGCTTTAGATGAGCCGGTAAATTTTTTAATCGCCCGCTCCTTTTTGTAGTTAGAAGTACGTTTGTCACGATCCGGTCCACGCTTTTTCTTTGTTCGCTCAACCCAAATCAATTTTTCCTGAGACGAAGCATCTAAGCGCTCTTTCTCTGTCTCTTGCTCTCGATATTTTTCTTTGGCTCGCCTGTGTGTGTGAGCTCGTACTTCCGCTGCCGTTGACCAATTTCCTTTCTGCATGATAAGCACATGTTTCTCGGTATCAATATCCAATACCTTTTCCACAGTCCGATCAAGAAAGGCTCGGTCGTGCGAAGCAACGATAAGTGCTCCAGAAAACTTTTTCAGATAGGCCTCAAGCCAAAGAAGCGCTGCAAGATCAAGGTTATTGGTAGGTTCATCAAGAAGCAAGAGATCTACCCCCCTGAGCAATACACCCGAAAGGGCGACCTTTCTCTTCTCGCCGCCAGAGAGCGTCATCAAAGGTCGCTCAAGCAATTCAGTTGGAAGCGCTAGCCCACTTAGAAGAGAGGCTGCTCTCTCCAAAAAGTTATATCCCCCAAGCTTCCGATAGGTCTCTTGGAGTACCTCGTAGCGCATAAGGCTTTTCTCTTCTTCCAATTGAGATTCCAGCATTTTCATTTCCTGCTCGAGCTCACCAAGACCAGCTGCTTTGCGAAGAAATTCGAGCGTTGTTTCTTTTCCCTCAGCAATCGTTTCTTGAGCCAAATACCCCACAAGAGCGCCTTTGGCCAGCTGAATTTCCCCGCGATCGAGTGGTTCAAGGCCAGATAGCATTTTGAGAAGGGTAGATTTCCCGCTTCCATTAGGGCCGATGAGAGCCACCCTTTGCCCTCGGCTCACCGAAAAACCAGCGTTCCAGAAAAGACGCTTGGAACCAAAACTTTTTCGGAGTTTAGTGACAGTAAGCATACTTAAGATAATCGAACAAAAATTCTACAAGATTTATTAAAAAAAATCAATACCAGTGGAAGATAATCTGAGAAGGACTTACTCTCCTACCACTCGGCCAAGCTGATAATTTTTTCTGTTTCAACAATGAGATGCTTGGCATTTTCAAAGGTGGCTTTTTCTACTGCTTCAGCATAGAGAAGCCACACATAGCCAATATGCTCATGAGAGAGAGTAACCACAGCTTCTCCTACAACCTTAGCCGGATAAAAATGGACTTCTTTGAAAATCCAGAGACCACGCCCTGTCTTCAATCGTTTCTCTCGCTCACTCCCTTTGGCAACATAGAAATAACGGATACTCATCCTTGAAGTCTCTCGGACGTCCACCTGAGAAAGTCCTGTTTCTTCCTCGGTTTCGCGACGAAGAGTCTCGATTTCACTTTCCCCTTCCTCGACATGACCTTTGGCAAAGTCAAAATGACCACTCGGATACTGGAGCAAAAGATACTCTCGGTTACCTGATCGAGCATCCCGATAGAGCACTGCCCCCACCGATACTTCCCAGGCAGTAGAAACGCCTACCCAGGTAAGAATACGGTACAATAATTTATTAACTGGTAATTGCATAAAGTAAAAGTACAGAGCGGGAGCACTCGGTGGCCCCTCAAACTCTAGATCATAATTCCTCCACCCTTCCTCTTTAGATTACATGGGAAATCAACCATTGACAAAAGATGAAAAACGCGTGATCTTCGAAGATACGCTACACTATAGAATATGAGCATTCTCTCTCCTCTTAAATTCCTCGTCCGGCAAAGTGCTTGGCTAGTACTTATACTATCCCTTGGACTTACCATGGGTGGACTGTCTATCTATTACTTTGACGCCGCTGACTCACTCAATCTCTCAGCACATCCCCTCAAAGAAACTTCGATTATCTACGATCGGACTGGAAAGACAATTCTCTATCAAATTCATGGAGAAGAAAACCGCCGTGTCATTTCTCATGAAGCCATGCCAGAGTCTGCTCGCTATGCTACTGTAGCTGCCGAAGACGCCCATTTCTTTTCTCATCCTGGCATTGATATAATTGCCATTTTACGAGCTGGCATTGCCAATCTTCGCCAGGGAGAAATAGATCAGGGAGCCTCTACTATTACTCAACAGCTCGCGCGAGCTCTCTTCTTAACTCGAGAAAAAACCTGGGTACGAAAAGTAAGAGAGGCTATTCTCGCCATCAAAATAGAACGCCAATTTTCCAAAGATGAAATTCTTGATCTTTATCTCAATGCTGTGCCATATGGCTCCAATGCCTATGGTATCGAAGCAGCTGCTCAGACTTTCTTTGGAAAGCCAGCTCAAGAACTCTCTCTTGACGAAAGTTCGATACTAGCTGCTCTCCCCAATGCCCCCACCTTACTTTCTCCCTACGGAAAAAATACCGATGAACTCATTCGAAAGAAGAATCATATCCTTGCTCGCATGCTCGAACTCGATTTTATTTCACAGAGTGAATATGAGCAAGCTATCAATACAAAAACGCTCGAAAAAATTCTCCCTCTCGAACGACGCATCGTCGCACCACACTTCACCTTCTACGTTATAGAAAGACTCGAGACACTCTATGGTCGAGAACGACTAGAAGCTGATGGCCTCCAAATTACCACTACCATCGATCTCGAACTGCAAACAAAGGCAGAGGAGGTGGTAAAAAAAGGAGTTGAGCGTAATAAGTCTGCAAACGCTAGCAATGCTGCCCTTGTCGCTCTCGACCCCACCAAGGGTGAAGTTCTAGCCATGGTTGGAAGCCGAGACTACTTCGATACCGCTATCGATGGACAAGTTAATGTGGCCATTGAGAAAAGGCAGCCAGGATCAACCTTCAAGCCTTTTGCCTATGCTACAGCCTTCGCCGAAGGCTTTGAACCAGAAACTCCCATCTACGATGTTCCTATTAACTTTGGACCTGATGGCTCTGGAAATGATTACAAACCAGAAAATTATGATGGAAAATTCCGCGGTCGCATGACTATGCGAGAAGCTCTTTCCCAATCGCTCAACATCCCAGCAGTATCGGTACTTTACCTCGCGGGTATCCAAGATACTATTAACACCGCCACTAAAATGGGCATTACCACTCTCACTGATCCTGCTCGATATGGTCTCGCTCTTGTTCTGGGTGGAGCTGAAGTTCGCCTTGTGGACATAACTGGAGCTTTTGGCGTCTTCGGCCAAGAGGGTCGCCGCACACCTATCGATGGTATCCAGTCTGTACGAGATACCGACGGAAAGGATCTCTATTTTAAGGCATCACCAGAAGAGGTTATCAATATTGAGGTAGCACGAAAAATCAACTCTATTCTTTCAGATAATACTGCTCGCACCCCAACCTTTGGACCACGAAGTCCACTTGCTTTCCCAAAAGAAACAGTCGTGGCTGCCAAAACTGGCACTACCCAGAATTTCCGTGACGCTTGGACCATTGGCTACACTCCAAAAGTTGCCCTTGGTGTTTGGACAGGCAACAACAACAATACTCCCATGAAACCAGGATCGGACGGCATCTACGTTGCGGCCCCTATCTGGCGTGAATATATGGATTTCTTACTGTCGAAATATCCGGAAACTGGTTTTACCGACTATGTTCATAAATCCCCTGATGCTTTACAAACTTCAAGTGTGGGTGAATTTAAAACAATCTATATCAACAAGAAAACAGGAAAGGAAATTTCTGAAACAAAAGCAAAAAAGAAACGCTCCAGCGATATTGAAACACGAATTGTAGCTGGAGGCACCACTTTCTCTTATACCAAGGAAGATGGCAACCTCAACTTCGCTCCAGCCACTATCGAAGACTTGAGACGTATTTATTATCCAGCCCAATAAAAACCATCTACTCTCCCTTCCGCAGGGCCTCCATAGGAGAGAGGCGAGCAGCACGATAGGCTGGTGCGATACCAAAGATAACTCCCGTCAAAATTGAAAATGCTGCTCCCAGTAATAGTGCCATAGGAGTGAAGGTCAGAGTAACACCTACGCCAAGAACTGAAAAAAGTGCTGAAAGCCCCCAAGAAAGAAGCATTCCCAAGGTAATCCCCGCTATCCCACCAAGAGAGGTGATAAGGAGCGCCTCAAAAAGAAACTGCGTTAAAATAACGATTTCTGTTGCCCCTAAAGCTTTACGGAGACCGATCTCCGAGACACGCTCTGCCACCGAAACGTACATAACATTCATAATCCCCACCCCGCCAACCAAGAGAGAAATCGAGGTAAGAGCCAGTAAGAGAATAGATACCGAACCAAGGACATCTTCAATAGCCTCCAGAGCTTCTTTAGTAGATGTTACTGAAAAATCATCCTTTTTCGGGTCATCAATATCATGCCGTTTACGCAAAAGTGCAGTAATATCAGCCACTGTCGATGTTTCGAGTGATGGGTCGGTCATTTTTACCGAGATCATTTGAACATAATCAACCCCAAGGATTTTTTTCTTAAGGGTTTCTACTGGTACATACGTAAAAGTATCAAGGTTAATAAATCCTGCTGCTCCTCGAGATTCCAAAACACCAATCACGCGGTATTTTTCACCCTTGAGAGTAATAGACTCCCCAACCGCTTCACCAGAGCCAAAGAAAGTTTCCTTGATATCCTGGCCAAGAACCACTACTCGGGCCAAACTCCGATCCTCTTCCTCGGTAAAAAAACGCCCTTCTGATAATCGGATATTTTCATCCACGAACGGTGCATCAGCCCCGGTACCGAAGAGAAGAATCCTCTTTCCGACGGAACCAACCGTAGCCCGCTCTTGGCCAATTGTCCCCGGATATAAAACTTCGACATTTGGCAATTCTCGAATAGCTTCGCCATCCTCAGTAACTAAAGTAGTAATCTGCGTCCCCTGGGCTCTAGAGGTAGCATTTTCACTCGACATTTTTCCAGTAGTTGGCACCTTAACTTCAATTTGAATGATATTAGAACCAAAGCTCTCTCCCTGTTTGAGAATAAAGTCCTTAACTCCTTCCCCAAGTAACATAACCACTACAACAGAAAGCACTCCAATCATGACACCGAGAAGGGAGAGAATCGTTCTTGTTGGATGCAAAACAATAGTTCGCCAGGCAAGACGAAAACCTAAAGTAAGTCTTTTGTAGAACAGTAAGAGTTTATTCATATCGTAGCGCTTCCATAGGAGAAACTTTTGATGCCTTAAGAGCAGGGTACAGCCCAAAGCTAATTCCTATCACAAAAGATACGCTAAAGCCAATCACAATTGATATCGGAGGAATGAGAAATTCCCAAGCATACCCCAGTCTTGGAATAATGACAGCGGCAATAAAAGCGATGGCTACACCCAAGATAATTCCTAGGAGTCCACCGAGAACGGTAATAAAGGCTGACTCAATAAGAAATTGAAAAAGGATATGTACTGGACGTGCTCCAACTGCCTTACGAAGACCAACCTCACGCACTCGCTGCGACACAGCAATAAGCATTGAATTCATAATTCCAATACCACCAACTACCAATGAAAGTGATGCAATAGCAATCAAAAAATATTTGAGTACATTAGTAATATTGGTCAGAAGAGAAAGAGCCATAGCCGTACTTCGAACTGAAAAATCTGACTCTTCACCCTCCTCTAGATCATGTCGGTCCCGAAGAAGGGCTGTGATATCCATTCTCGTTCGTTCTATATTTTCAGCAGTATCCACTTTACCGCGTCCAAAATTTAAATAATTAATACCAAGAAGAATTTTTTGAGCTGTGAAGAGTGGTACATACACCAATGTATCAGGGTTAGAAAAAGCAGCATTGCCACGCTCTTCAAGAACCCCAATCACGCGGAAAGGATTGTCTTTTATTTTTACCACTTCGCCAATAGGGCTTCCGTGCGGGAAGAGTTCTTTAGCTCGCACCGCCCCAAGAACTACTACACGAGAAAGATCAGACTCCTCCTCCGGGAAAAAGAATCTCCCTTCCGTCACCCTCATTGACTCCACCTCAATCATGTTTGGCGATACACCTTGAAAGCTTGTTTCAAATGATTCATAACGCGACTCAATAGTTCCGGATCCTGTTACGTAACCAGAAAAAGCTACCAGGTGAGGTACATGGCGCTTTTCGCGAATAGCCCGGACATCATCGTACACAAAACTCGTGGTTACAATACCGAGCGCTTGAGCTGGTGGACCACTCTCTTCTGAAGCTCCGGGAAGTACCACCACCAGATTAGACCCTACTTTCTGTACCTGAGAGAGGACTAGTGCCTGAGCACTGGCACCGATAGCCATCACCATAATGACGGCAGCTACTCCAATAACTACTCCAAGGACCGTCAAAAAGAATCTGGTCTTAGCGGCCAGAAGAGAACGATAAGCGATACGAAGTGGGTCAGAAATTTTCATAGAACCTACTTATGAAGCTCCTCCTCTTCCCGGGCAAAGCGACGCTTTGTAATAGGTGTATCCTCGATAATTCCCCCATCTACCATCCGAAGCATGCGTTTACCATGTTCTGCCGTTGCTGTTTCATGAGTCACCAAAATAACCGTTCGTCCCATTTCATTAAGACTCTGCAATATATCCATCACTTGCAAACCTGATTTTGAATCTAGATTACCCGTAGGTTCATCAGCAAAAATGATATCTGGATCATTCACCAGAGCCCTCGCGATGGCAACTCGCTGTTTTTCTCCACCAGAAAGCTGATTAGAAAAATAATCCTTTCGATGAAGCATGTTAACAGCCTTAAGAGCAGCCTCAACTTTCGCTCGATTATCTGAAGCTAATTGACTGTCATACAGGAGTGGTAATTCAACATTTTCTGCAACAGTCGTTTTCGGAAGAAGATTAAAAGACTGAAAAATAAAACCGATCTTCGCATTCCGTAGTTGAGAAAGGTCGTCATCTGAAAGAGTAGACACGTCTTGACCATCCAAAAAGTACTCTCCTGCGGTTGGTCTATCAAGAAGACCAAGGAGATGCATCAGGGTCGATTTCCCCGATCCCGATGGTCCCATAATCGAAACAAACTCTCCTTTTTCTATGACAAAAGTGGCCTCACGCAAGGCCACTGTTTCCACTCCTTCATTTGCGTAAGTTTTCCCAAGAGATTTGACAACAATAAGCGATGACATAACCCTATTCACTCTTAACACTCATTTTGACTCGATCATTCTCACGTACCCCTTCAATTATTTCCACTTCTCCCTCATCGCCTTCAAGTCCAATCTTCACCACCCGTTTTACAAAAGCCCCATTCTCTTCAACCTCCACAAAATAACGGCCCTCTTCTCGAACAATAGTACGAAACGGCAGTACCAAAACCCCTTCTCGATAACCAGTCTCGATATCAAGATTTGCCGTCATACCATCACGCAACCGTGCATCTGATGCTTGGAGAAAAGAAAAAGTACCCATATAAGAAACTACGTCTTGCACTACTGTTGCGCTTGGTTCGATATCCTTTACTTCTACAGAAAAAATCTCATCATTTGTTAGGGCATCAAAAGTGACCTCTCCACGCATACCAGTCTTCACTTTAGCTACATCAGACTCTGGTATCTGAGCCTCAATTTTTAAAGGAATATTTCCCGTTGCATCATATCCAACAATACGTACTACTCGAGTGCCAGCCATAACCACCTCACCCACTCTCTGAGAAACCTTGGTAACCATCCCATCAAAAGGCGCCCTGAGCACTCTTTCCATGAGCTGACTGCGAATAACAGCAACGTCTGCTCGAGCCTTCTCACTCGAAAGAACCTTGGCCTCTCGTTCCTCAGGGGCAAGACTTGACCAATCTCGGCGAGCAAGACGTTCATTTTCTTCCGCAATAGCAAGCGTCGCTTGAGAAGATCGAAGCTGTTGAAGAAGCATCTCTCGATCGAGCTGCATGAGAGGATCTCCTTTTTTTACTCGCTCTCCCTCAGCCACCCAAACTGTTTCAATAAGACCGACGCTCTTAAACGAGAGATCCGCGTACTGTTGTGGCACCGCTTCACCTGTTATAGAGATCGTCTCACTCACTGTTCCTCGAGTTACTGTCTCTGTCGGAATAGCTTCACCCTGCTGCCGACCACTCCACCACCAATACCCCCCACCTACAATAAGTGCGAAGAGAATTATACTGAAAATTTTTCCTTTTAGAGTCATAAGTTCTTACAGTAATTGCTGTTGTACCAAACTTGGTCGAGTCGCATTATCCATAGCCTTATTAGCCTCAGCATCAGCCATAGTATTTTGTTCTCTCGGCACATGGATAAACTCCACTCCACTGAAATCAAGCATTAAATTCCACACCATCAAAAACAATGGCTGCAATCTCTCATTCTCTATCTTGTACTGATGATTCAGTTGTCTACAGGCAAGCTCCGAATCCATTCGACACTCTACAATAACTTGCTTAGCCCTTTCCTTCCCTACCAGTGACTTTATTTTTTTCAAAGCGGCCACAATGGCTGCATACTCAGCCTCATTGTTTGTCTTTTCACCCAAAAACTCCCCGAAACGCTTACCAAGCGTCTCAATATAGACACCGAGAGCCGCTGGCCCCGGATTACCCCGCGACCCACCATCGGTATAGACAATAATCTTCTCCATAGGAATATTGTACCAGAAAATGCACTCACCAAGCTAATTAAGCACCTGTATATCTCTGAGAACCATCTGCACGCTCTCTCTCCCATTCCAACTATTTATCGCTATTGTACCAGCAAGATCAACCTCCATTCCTGGGCGCAAATCTGGATACGTTAGAGCAAGTGACCAGCCTACCACATCCAAAGGCGGATGTAGTCTCGCTCGATCAACGGAGAGCTTCCAATGTTTCTCATCCTTGCCTACTTTTCGCACTGCTCCTAAACGAACTCCTCTCAGGGCAAACACTGGTTCAGGATTCCCTTCCCCAAATGGTTCCAATGATGTTAATCGCTGAATTAAATCCAGCGATATATCATCAGGATGAAGTACCCGATCTATAAGGAGCTCTGGCTTTGTCTCGACTCCTTGTAAAGCCTCCTCCACTAAAGCATTGAAGCGATTGTAAAATGATACAAGATTGTCATTTCGAATAGTCATCCCCGCTGCCTGATCATGACCACCAAACTTCTCAAGTATATCCCCACACTGCTCCAGAACTTTAATAATACTCAGCCCTGGAATACTCCGAAAAGAACCTGTACTTACCTCTCCCGCGGTTTGAAGAATACAAGTTGGTTTTCCAATTTCATGAGCTACTCTTCCTGCTACCAGACCAACAATACCGAGAGGGTACTCTTCTCCAGCAGCAAAGATAAATTTCTGATCATGATATTTTTCTTTTGCTAATGTCAGGACAAGCTCGGTAATTTCTTGACTTTGCTTTTGACGAGCTACATTATACGCCTCAAGTTCCAAAGCCAACCCCCTCGCCCTCACTCTATCTCGTTCCATAAGAAGATCGTGCGCTAGCTTTCCATGGGCCATACGAGAAGCAGCATTGATTCGAGGGGCGATATGAAAAGCAATCAACCTCGCTGTGGGAGGGGTTACATTATCCATAGGAATCCTCCCAACAGCAATAAGCTCTTGGAGACCAACCCGTCTTGTTTTTGCCAACACCAAAAGCCCGTACTTTACAAGTACTCGATTTTCACCAACCAGTGGCATAACATCGGCCACCGTACCTATGGCTGCAACATCCAAAAGCCATTTTAGCTCTCCTATTCGATCAGGGAGATAGCGATGATAGAGAGCTGTCACCACCTTAAATGTTGTACCGGCGCCACAAAGATCGTGAAAGGGGTACTGTTCATTGGGAAGCTTGGGATTAATAATAGCCAAGGCTTTTGGCAAAACCTCCGGCACGTGATGATGATCAATGATGATAGTATCCATTCCCGCCTCAAGAGCCTGCTCGATTTCCTCATGATTCATCATGCCACAATCAAGTGTTACTACCAGAGTAACCCCCGCTTGTTGAAAATGCCGGATGGCTTGGGTACTCAATCCATGGCCCTCATGTATCTTGTGAGGAATATATACTTCCGCCGCCACCCCAAGAGCCTCTAGTGCTTCACGAAATAAAACCGATGAGGTTACGCCATCAGCATCAAAATCACCAAAGACTCCAACTCGCTCACCTTTTTTTCTCGCTTCTCCTAAACGCGCTACTACTTTTTCCATATCCCGAAAGAGGAATGGGTCATACATATCACGATCATAGTCAGGCATCAAAAAGCGGCGCTCGTCATCTCTTGACGCACGCTGAGCAAGTAACGATTGCCAGACATTTTCTACTCCCTCTGGATGTTCTGGAACAAAATCAGAAAGGAACTTCCAACGAAGCTCGGCCATATACCTCTCCTCTAGAGCTAGGCACAAATAATCTCTGCTGAGAGATGTTTACGCGTAGTATCAGTCAATCGAATACGAAGCACGTAACGCTCACCGGTCTCACAGAGATAGTTATCCGGGAGGGCCATATCCCGAGCGAACTTTAACCCGTCGTACAGAGTAGGATCGATAGCCACTAGGTATTCCGTTGAACCGAAAAATGCCCTAATCCGTGAAACCACCTCTGGAAGGGGCGTTACATCGCGAACAATAAAATCGTTTACTCCGAGTTCTTTCGCTCGGGATTCATCTTCTTGACGACCAAGATGAGAAAGAAATACCACTGGGATTGTTGCTGTTGAGATATTTTTTTTGAGTGCCTCAACCAAACCAAAACCATCAAGCTGCGGCATGATAATACCTGTCAAAACTAGATCTGGACGGCTCTCATTTATCTTATTCAACCCATCCAATCCGTTGACTGCCTCAATCACACTAAAGCCAGCTTCCTTCAGATAGTCAACATAAGCGCCACGAGTTTCATCATCATCATCAACGACCAAAATACGACGTTCGTCTGACATAGGGTAAACATTCAATAATTTCTCCCTCAGTATACCGCAACTCGAGAGAAACCCCTACTGCCCGGCTTCACGAAGCGACTCAATAATTCGTTTTACACTACTCGCTGGATTCTTGGGAATTTCCAATAAAATTCGCACCAAATGATCCCCTTTTCCAAAGCGTGAGACCCGAGAAATACCACCACCCTTGATCCGGAAAACCTCTCCCGGCTCAGTCCCAGCAGGGATTTTCATAGAAACAGACCTTTCCAAAGTGGGAACATCAACTTTATCACCAAGCACTAATTGGCTGTATTTTACTCGTAAATCAGAAACGATATCATCCCCTCTCCGCTGAAAATCAGCATGGGGTTTTACATGCACTACCACAAAAAGGTCACCTGGCTTTATACCTACACCACCAGCCTCACCCTCACCCCTCAGGGAAAGTGCCTGCCCATTCTCAATACCAGCAGGAATAGCTACCTCAAGTGATCGCTCCTTCTGAACTCGCCCACTCCCACGACATTCGTGGCAAGATTCAGCAAATTTTTTCCCCCGCCCATGACAAGCATCACACGGTGCTACCTGTGTAAAAACACCCAAAATAGTCCTGACCTGTTTTTTCACCTGACCATTACCGTCACAGGTGGTACATTTTACCTCCTTACTGCCTGGTTTCCCACCATTTCCCTGACAAGTGTCACAGGCAATATACGTCCGCAAGGAAATTGATTTCTTAACTCCCCGAACCATTTCTTCAAAAGAAATTTCGACATCCACCTGAATATCTTGACCACGAGCTTCACGATGACCAGCGCTACGGCCACCAGTAAAAATGTCGGTAAAAAGGTCTTCAAAATTTGCTCCTCCAAAATTAAATCCCTGCTCACCGAACCCCGAAAAATCAAACCCTCCAAAATTACCCGCTCCTCCCTGTCCAGAAAACCCCCCTTGGCCAAAAGAGGAACCGAACTGGTCATATTGACGACGTTTTTCTGAATCCCCCAATACGCTATACGCCTCATTAATTTCTTTGAAACGAGCTTCATCACCACCCTGTTTATCAGGATGGTGAGTATGAGCGAGTTTCCGGTATGCCTTTTTTATCTCATCCTGAGAAGCTGTCTTGGAAACCCCGAGAATTGAATAATAATCTTTTCCTGCCATAAAAACATATTAGCACTCTCTATTATTGAGTGCTAACGATAGAATGTCAACCCTCCTTCTTTTGCCACCTTAATCCACCAAAACCTCCTGCTCAACCTTCTCTTGGCGGATATCTAGCCAGTGCAACAATCGGAAAGACCGAAAAAGAATTACCACCACCACGACAAGTATTGGGGCGAGAAAATTCATAATAGGATACACTGTCAAGAATAGTAGTATCGAAAGGAAAAAAGGAAGAATTGGTACAGGCAAATGTGCCTGCTCTCCAGAAAAAAAAGCTATTGTTTTTCGATGTACTGCCTCAGAAAGAAGCGACTGCATACTTTCATTACCAACAATCTCTCGACCTAAAAGATCGCCCAACTGTTTTTTTGTCCGTTTTAGTTCCTGTTCTAAAAAAATCCTCTGGGTAGCAAGAGGCATCGAATCAAGTAACGTACCCCCCTCACGTTTTTGAACATCTTGCAAAAAACCATCTACTGTCACTTGATCATTCGCAAGTTGACCAATCTCTGGATATAGCGGGGTTATGACCTTGAGGACAATTGGCCCTACCCCATCAGCTAAATTAAAACTTGGTACCAATTGCTCCCAAGAAAGTTGTTGTACATGTACATAGTATTGACTGGAAAGCAAGAGACTAACTCCGAGAAACACCATACCCATACCTACCAAAAGACTCCTTCTGACAGCGATATGAATTCGCTCTACCATATCAGAATGGATCCGCCTTATTCCGAAATAGATAACCATAGCAGCAACCAAGAGAACAATGCCATGGACGAGTGATATCGCCACAAATAAACTAGGGATCACCATGAATGCGGCAGCCAACGCCATCAAGCCTTTTTCCTTCCATATCAAAGAGCCCAAAAAAAGAGTTGCCATGGTCAACCCAAGAGCAAATGCTGGGAGAAGAAAACTACTCGCTTCCTCAACAAGAACAGCTCTCTCCACTATCTGCCAAGCTAGTGAGCTGAGAAGTGCTAAAACTACGAGAAGGCCTATGCTTAATTTTTGACGAGGGGTCCACGACATGTTTTTGGTTATTACTACAAACCATGCTTCGTCCTATTGGCAACATGTTCCTCAAAAGTCCGAGAAAAGACCGTTTCCCCGGTCTTGAGATTATTCAGAAAATAATAATAATCATTTGGTATTGGATCGAGTGCAGCACGAACAGAATCAAGGCCTGGACTCGCAATAGGCGTAGGTGGTAATCCAGAATGCTTGTAGGTATTATAAAGAGAATCCGTCTCTATATCTTTGAAAGTTGGCTGCATCTTGCTAGTACCCAAAGCATAGTTTACCGTAGCATCACTCTGAAGTGGCTGATTAATTTTCAATCGCTTCAAAAAAATATCACTAATAATTCTCCTTTCTTCAGCATTTTTTCCTTCTTCTTCAATAATACTCGCTAAAATCAGGCTTTCGTAAAAGGAAAGAGCGGTCCCTCCCTGATACTGTTGAAAGAGTGGTAAGGCCTTTCGTTCAAATGTTTGAAGTAACTCATGAACGATAAGCTCGGCAGTAGCCTCTTGCGGAAAAATATATGTATCCGGAAACAAGAATCCCTCAAGGCTCTTCCCTGCAGGAACTGATTGCAAAAAAGAAAATTTCTCACGCCATTTTGGATACGGACTGGTGGCGATCTTTAAAAAGTCATCACCAGGTAATTTATTCTGATTGAGTCGTTCGGCCATCATAATCAAGGTAAACCCCTCAGGAAAGGTCACCCTCACCCCAGGAGGAATCACCTTACCCTCAGTAAAGCGAGAGACTATCTCGGGAATCGACATAGTACCCGACAACTGATATTCTCCCGATTGAAGTTTATCCTGAAGCCGAGAGCGCATGACATAATAGAGAAAAATAAGCTTACTTTCAATAAGCCCTGATTGCTCGAGATTTTCAGCAACCTCTGTTGCTCCTTCACCCTTGTTGATAGCAAATACCATGGTTTCCTTATGGGACCCATGTGAAGTATCAACTTGTCCACTCCAATACCAAAAAGCCAGTCCACCTAAAAGCAGAATCACACCAAACACCCAAACAAAAAGCCTCGTCATGTACGACAAAAAGGAAGGGGTTTCCATGAAAATTCTAGTAACCAGTAACTTGAATCACTACGTCTCGCTTGCGAGCACCATCAAACTCCACCGCAAAAACATTCTGACGCTCTGTAAGGAGGAGTTTACCCTTTTCAACAGGAATCACTTCACTGTTTCCCAGGAGAATAGCTTTACAGTGCGAGTGACCATTGGATCGACCATCCGAACCGCCTTCCCGGCGAAGTTCAAACAAATCATGACTATACTGATCGTCGACAGGAACAATGCGATACAAAATACGCATAAAATCCTGAAGAAGCATAGTTTCATGATGATTGATAGCTACTCCCATCGTGGTGTGCGGGACGTACACCAAGACTTGTCCCTCACGAATGCCTGAGCGATCTATAACATCCTGTACAGATTCTGTGATGTCAATAAACTCTATCTGAGATTTACTCTCAACATCAATCCGCTCTTTATGAATCTTCATACACAATGTCTTTTGATATTTTTTGAACTAACTTCAAACCGACTCCACTGAGGATTAACTAGGCAAGCGCTGACAACTCACTCTTGAGAGAGTCCTTTGATTGAGTGCCAACATATTCCTTCACTACCTGCCCTCCTTTAAAAACTTTCATCGTAGGGATAGACATAATACCGTGCTCCTGAGCTATGCTTGGATGTTCATCAACATTCAGTTTCCCAATTTTTACATTAGAAAGCTCCTGAGACAATTCGTCAATCACTGGCCCCATAATCTGACAAGGCCCACACCATGGCGCCCAAAAATCCACAAGCACTGGCTTGTCACTCTTCAAAACTTCAGCATCAAAATTCTCCTTCGTAAATTCCATGGCCATACAAAAATAACTTGACAATTACCCCTCCATTTTAGAACGGTTTTGTAAAAAAAGAAAGGATGTGGCCTGTTGCTACAGTCATCACATCCCTCAGGAGCCAGGGTCACTTCCACGATGAGGCAGAATGCTCGGCTCAGGAAAATCGCCCTTCCCAAAAGCCGACAGGGATCCCCCAGAACAATCTGACTGCCTTACCATAATGGTAAGCTGCCGCATTACCTGAAGTAACTCCTCTTCAGTCCAACGGCCTCCAGAGGGCCGATCAGCAAAGAAACGAGTCGTAATAGCCGACAAAAGATCATCCCACGCCCGTCTGAGTTCTGCCTCCCTTTCCAAGTAACGCCTCAATTCATCATGTCGATCATTCATGTGTCGCTCCACCAGAATGCAGACAATGCCCCTACCCTACCCGACAAATAGAAAGCTGTCAAAACCTATTGATTCTTCAGAATCTCGAGAAATGCCTTGGGTGGGATAGTCATTCTCCCCGTTGCCTGCATACGTTTTTTCCCAGCCTTCTGTTTTTCAAGAAGTTTCTTTTTACGAGAGAAGTCCCCTCCGTACATGTAACCAGTCACATCTTTACGAAAAGCCGATATGGTTTCGCGAGCAATCACCTTGGCACCAATAGCTGCCTGAAGGGCTACGGCAAAATTCTGTCGGGGCAAAACTTTCTTGAGCTTCTCAACAGTCTTCTTTCCCTCATGTTGAGCAAGACGCTGTGGAACCATTCGAGAAAAAGCTTCAATTTTTTCATTAGCTACCAAAATATCAAGTCGCACCACATCGCTTTCACGATAGCCAATCGGTTCATAGTTCATGGACGCATATCCCGAAGAAGCACTCTTGAGGTCGTCATGAAAATTAACGATTACATCCATAAGTGGAGCATCAAAGGTAAGCAAAACCCGCTCAGCATCAATGTATTCGGTATTTTTGTATATACTCCGTATGGATTGGCCGAGCTCCATGACGTTCCCGAGATACTCACTTGGCGTGATAATTGAAAGTGCTACATAGGGTTCAAAGATCTCCTCTATCATGCTTGGATCCGGCATATCTGTCGGAGAATACAGATCAACAAGCGCCTCTTGGCCAGCAATTTTCATCTGATACACCACCGAGGGTGTGGTGATAGTTGGGACAAGACCAAACTCTCGTTCAAGTCTTGCCTGAATAATTTCAAGATGAAGAAGACCAAGAAAGCCACAGCGAAACCCTCGTCCGAGCGCCTGATTGCTCTCAGGTTCAAAAACAAAGGCCGCGTCATTGAGTTTAAGTTTCTCAAGTGCATCACGCATAAACCCATAATCTTCACCATCTGTTGGATACAAACTCGCATAAACTGCCGGTTTAATTTCAGTATATCCAGGAAGTGCCTCCACTTTTACTGGATCCCGCTCACGAAGTTTCAGCGTAATAGTATCGCCCACTCGACACTCGGCTATGGTTTTGAGGCCAGTCGCAATGTAGCCAATATCGCCAGCTGAGAGTTTCTCTCCAGCGGTAAGTTTTGGTCGAAAATGTCCCACCTCTACAGTAGTAGTTTCTGCACTCGTCGCTAAAAAATGCAAAGGAGTATCTCGTTCAACACTACCATCAACAACTTTAGTAAAGGCTACTACACCTTTATAAGTGTCATAGACCGAATCAAAAATGAGTGCCCTCAGCGGGGCTGATAAATCTCCCTTGGGGCAAGGCACTCGCATGATAACTCTTTCCAATACCTGCTGAACCCCCACTCCCGTTTTCCCTGATGCCAAAAGGATGTCGTCTTCAGCACAACCAAGTACATGAATAATTTCTTTTTTTGCCTTATCAATTTCAGCATTCGGAAGGTCGATCTTGTTAATTACTGGAATTACTTCAAGTCCTTGTTCAATGGCAAGGTAGAGATTGGCAAGCGTCTGAGCTTGAACTCCTTTGGTGGCATCAACCAAAAGAATTGCTCCCTCCACTGCTGCGAGTGATCGTGAAACCTCATAATGGAAATCAACATGCCCCGGGGTATCAATAAGGTTGAGCGTATACTCACTTCCGTCTAGGGTATACTTCATTTTTACCGGCTGAAGTTTGATAGTAATCCCTCGTTCACGCTCTAGGTCCATCGTATCGAGAAGCTGCTCCTTCATCTGACGCTTCTCAATCGTCTGGGTAAGTTCCAAAAGTCGATCAGCAAAAGTACTCTTCCCATGATCAATATGGGCGATAATGCAAAAGTTACGAATATATTTTTGGCTAGGAGATCCTTTTTCCATTCCGTAAGACTAGCCGAAAAGAAGGGAAAAATCAATGGAACAGCCCTTTCTTCTACCAATCCCCCTGCTCGGGATGATCCTGAGTAAGTGCCACTGTTTCTGGACGACGAAACACGCGTTGTAAAATAAATCGTCTTATATCGAGATACTCTGGCAAGCGATACCAAGCTGAAAGGGCTATATAAGTACCCACTCCAATAAGTAGCCCCAGAGAAAGCTTCACAAAAACTTCAGCGAAGGTATCTACCCGATCAATCGTCAGGGCGAATAACCCCTTGGAGAGTTGGGCCACCATTGATGAGGCAAAAGCGATAAGGATAACTTTTAAAATTGGAGAAAGGATGTTCTCGTCACGAAAATATGGCAAACGACGACGAAGAAATATGTAGAGGAGAATAAGCTGAGAAAAAGCACCTAATGAAAAGGCTATCCCTAGACCAAGCACTTCAAATCGTGGAAGTAAAAGAGGGATACTTACTAGATGAATGACTTCACCAAAAAGAGCAGCAAATAGTGGTAACCTTGTATCCTGGAGAGCAAAGAAGGCACGAACAAAGAGTGGGATAAGACACTGGGCAAGGAGAGAGACCGCCAAGAGTCCCAATACCTGGAAAGTAAGGATGGTGTCCTCCCAATTAAACGCACCAGCTCCCAACACTACACGAACAATCTCAGCACGAAAAATAATAAGAAAACAAGAGAGCGGGATAACAAAATATGAGATTCTCCTCGCTGTCCGTGAGAGAGTTTTAAAAAAAGTCTCATGAGCTTCTTTGGCGGCATATTGAGAAAGAACAGGAAACGCTGCTACGGCAAATGAGATACCAAAGAGACCCAAAGGCACACTCTGGATATTAGTAGCAAGCGTTACTACCGCCAAACTTCCCGATGCTAGGGTTGAGGCAAAAATGGTGACCAAAAGAAGACTTATCTGATTGATAGCCATAGCAAGTGACCGCGGTATCATGAGTCGAATCACCTGACGAGTTGAATCATCAACAAGACTCTTCCAACGAATATACTCGAAACGATATCCTGATTCACGAATAGCTGGGTACTGAACAAATACATGCAAAAAGGCTCCTAATACCACTCCCCACGCTAGTCCAACAATACCTACCAGGGGAACAAATCCAACAATACCAACAATAATACCTACATTATAAAAAATTGGGGCAAGCGAATAAGCCAGAAATCGTTTGAGAGAAACAAGTACTCCACCAAAAACAGCAGAGAGGGATAGTAGTATCGGGGAAAGAAGCATCACCCTCGTCAAATTTGCCACAGCCGCTTGCTTTTCAGGAGAAAAACCAGGGGCTACCAAAGCAGCAACCATCGGGGCGAAAATAATACCTACAAGTGATATACCTCCCAGGGTAAGGAGAAGTAAGGTGAGCACATTGTTTGTCAGTCGCCAAGCAAGTTTAGAGTCATCTTTATTTATAAGCTCTGTAAACACGGGAACAAAAGCCGCAGAAAGTGCTCCTAAAACCAACAGTCCATAAATGAAATCTGGCAAACGAAACGCGGCATAGTATATATCAAGCGTATCACCCGCACCAAAAGTAGAGGCGAGTAATCTATCACGAACAAAACCAAGTAGTCGACTCAATATCCCTGCAATGGCAATTATAAAAGCTGCTCCACCTAATGAAGCTATAGGGGCATTGCTAGCAAGAAAACATCGCCGAAAAATTTTATTGAGAAACTTCATGAGAAACTCTTACTGCAAAACGAGGCCGAGAAAAACATTACGATCTAAATTTGTTTCTTGTTTCAGGATACGCCCGTACGGTACCAAATTTTCAGCGCTCTGCCAAATTATTCTCCTCTCATTAGGATGTTCAATCTCTGTTAATAACCGCCAGCCAGTTGTACCCGCTTGCTTTTGATAGAGGATAGAGAAGGGTAATGGGTCCGAAAACTCGCCTTCAAGAGCAAGTCTAAAGGGAAGTTTGTAGCGATAGACCACTGTTACCTGTTCCCCAGGACTAACATAAACCCAATTGCCAAAAACTGTTTTGCCAAATTCTTCACCAATACGGGTTCCGCTTTCTGAATCAATACGTATCTTCCCCTCTTCATTTATCACCTCTTCATCACGTCGAAAACGAAGGGCGTCATAATCTACCGGTGAAACATTCACTTCCCGCGTCATACCGCTCGCCGAAAGAAGCTCTGATCCAAGCGGTACATATACCCTCATATAATTTGCATTTACTTTATTCCACCACTCATATGGGCTATTGCCACCAGTGTGCACCCTGGTAACAGACACAGTGTCAATTACTGAACCATCCCCCTGAATACTGACCTGATGATGGATATTGTCCTTTACAACCCCATCGGTCTTAAACCCGTTAATGTTTGTGTGTACCACTGAAAGATAATCATAGGGGGTATTTAGCATCTCCCCTGACCAACCAGAGGATCTAATAAGATTCTGGGCACGATCATCACGGGCAAACAAAAGTATGTGCCGCTCATTCAACAAATTCACCAAAACATCACCTAGGCCAAGTAAGATATCAGGATCTGGCTTTTCCACCAGTCGTCTGATCAATACACCAGTCAAATCGCCTAAAATTTTCTTTGGATTATTCTCCTCCTTGTCATAATTCACCTCAACTTCCTCTTGGATTAACGGTATAAAATTATCAGCATCAATTGTCACTCCGTACTCCGGTAAATCAACTGGCCCAAGAACTCGTAGAACCCGTTCAAGTACTTCAGGAGTCATCGCTACTACCCCGTCAGTTGTGGGACCACCTGTTTTCTCGTAAAAGAATCTTGCTTTTTCCGCTGAGGTAGGAAAATCTGGAAACCAATTACTGTCATGCAAACTCCAACCGGTACTAATTTTTTGGATCGGGGCGGGAGGAACAATATTTTCTTTTAATTGACCATCAGGATTGAAGATACCGTCAACAAAAAATCTCCTTACCATTCCTGATCGCATTTCTAAAATTCCATAACTGCCAATAAATCCACCCGTTGGCCTAAGCTCATGATTGTTCTGAAAAAGAAATAAGTAGAGACGTGGACCATTACCACCAAGCAGTTCATTCAGCAAATCAAGATGGGTAACGGACAAATTGAGCGCATGTGCTAACACTGGGAGAAGTGCCTCTCCTTTCCTAAACGGACCCTGTTTATCCTCAGGAAGACTTTCTGGATGGACATACTGGAGAAACTTCAGTGCTTTTTGTATTTCGTCATTACCCTGAATTAAATTTTTCTCCCCACTCTTCAGGATCTCCAACAAAGATGGTTGTTTTTCTGTCTCTATATGACTCAGTGATTGATCAAGAAATCCAGCAAGTTCTTGGGCTCCAATCGCCAAATGCTCCCCCGCCTTCATCAAAGCAATACCACTCGTTAAAAATCCTGCCCCTGGAATTTTCTCGATCACCGGTAAACTATACTGAGCTCCCCAGAGAAGTCTCGAGCCACTCTCGAAACGCTCACTCGCTTCATGCAGTTTCTGCTCAGCACGTACTCGATCCTGTGATTTCAAGGCACGAGCAGCCTCTTCTAAGGCAGCATACCCCTGCTCTCCTCGCTCTATCAAAGCTATCTTCCACTGCCAGACCAAAATAGCTGCCACAAAGATAACAACAGCCAAGAAAAACCAGCGACCCCACTTAACCCGCTTATTCTCTTGAAAGAATTGAGTACCATAATTTTGAGCAGGAAATGTCTGCCGGTCATACTGAAGATTCCCTCTCGTGCCTTCATAATCAAAGGCACGCGGTTTGACGGGCAGGAAATCTTTACGTATATCCTCTGATGGTAATCCGGGAATAATATCTCTCATACAGTAATACTCTCTCCCTCATGATACCCTCGAAGGGTTAGCGAGGCCATATGATCCCACGAAAATTCCGCTACACGCCGGTACCCATTTTGAATCAAATGTGAACGAAAAGACATGTCTTTTTCAACCCGCTTTAAAAGATCAATTGCTGACGCCTGGTCTTCTGGATCAAAATAACAAGCAGCCCTGGCCAAAATCTCTGGCAAAGCACCTGCCCGTGCTGCTACGACTGGAAGTCCATGCACAAGCGCCTCCAATCCAGGAAGACCAAATCCTTCATAAAGAGAGGGGAAGAAATAACACATCGCCTCCCTATACAGGATAGCCAGCTCTCTATCGGAGATAAATCCAACAAAAAAAACGTTTTCTATTCCCATACCTTTGGCTTTTTGGTGGAGATTCCTATAAAAATAATCCTCCTTCCCAACACATACAAAAATCTTCTCAGAGAGCTGTTCGGCTATAGAGAGTAGGCATTCCAGATTTTTATGCGGATAGGCGTTACCTACATAGAGAATGTATTCTTTTGAACGCAGTCCCAGAGACTGTAAAAAATCCTGAGAAGTATCCTTGTCGTTCCAAAAACAATAGTTTTCAGCAGCCTCATACGTAACTAAAACCTTATCCCCGACTAACGGGAATGCCTTTAATACATCATCAGCAGTAAAGCGAGATACAACGATAACTCTCCGAGCTCTGTGTACCGCCATCAAAATAACGAAACGGTATACCCAGTATTTTATCCAATACAGAAGCGGTGACAGTTCTGAAGCTTTCACTGTTGGATAGTGAAAAAGAATGAGGTCATGAATGGTTACAATACTCTTTTTCCAATAAAGCAAAGGGACATTGAAGTGAGGAAAATGCATACAATCAACCTTGTGTTGGTATAGGAGAACAGGGAAAAGAAATTGCTCACGCCACCCATACCAAGAGAAGTCAGCCAGCACCTTGGTAAAACGCGAATTCATTGGCTGATATTCGGCATAATTTTCTCGGCGCAAAAAAATGACAAACTGATCGTCGCCTGGCAGCTTTTCTAACTCTTGAATAAGCTTCTGAGTATAGCGCCCCAAACCCTTACCAATTGATCCATAAAATCGCGCATCAATACCAATACGCATACGCAAAATCTACCATTCAAAAGTTTGCTGATCACGTACCTGCCTTAGAGAAAACAACAAAAGAGCATGCGTCACCAATATTTGAAAGACACCAATTTCTTCAATCTTATTTTTAGCTGAGCGAACAAGCAGAAATGCTGCTATCCCCAAAGATTCCTCTTGGGAACGCACGACAGCTAATCCATCCTCATGCCACCAGTATCGCCGCTGTTCAATAAGATCACTGGCTTCAGCAGACAATAGCGGCTCAGTCAGTCCTTTCGATCGATAACGCCCTACGATATGCTGCTTATTCACATCGAGAAATACCAGCTCTGCCGCATCAGATTGTGCTAAAAGGAGTGCCGCCCCAAAAACTGATTGGAACACCTGTTCTCGATCTTCCTGCAAGAGTTCTTTGGCCGTGTGAGGACTTTCGACAATCATATTTTTTAGAATCTCCAACTGTCGATTTATCTCCCCTATATAAGTATAGGTCTGGGCGAGATCCTTGCGGATTTTGTTTGACTCCTGTTGCAGTGAAAGTTTTTCGGTGACGGTTCGAATAAGGGCTGATTCTTTCCCAAGATACAGGAGAAGACCGATGAGCCCGAAAACAAATATAATTACTGATTCTAAATCTTCCTCTCCAAAGAAAAACAATCCATCAGAAACAACTTCTGGAGTAAAAATCATGCAGATAAACAGGAAAAGATAGATCCAATACATGACAAAAGCTAGGAGCTTTGCTTATCCAAAAGCTGTTTCATATATGCTCTCAGCTGCTCGCCAATATCCGGACGCTCAACAGCATACGTAAGAATGGTTGTCATGTAATTCAGCGGATCACCCGTTGTCATCCATTGACCACCCTCCACCGTTTTGGCATAAAACTTCCCTCCGTTCTTAATGTAATTGTGAATAGCATCAACAATCCATAACTCATTCCCCTTTCCTAATGCAGTAGTCTTGAGAATATCAATAATCTCTTGATTTAAAATCATTCGCCCAAAATTTGCTAACTGCGAGGGAGCCTCTTCTTGCTTCGGTTTTTCGACAATATTACGCACTTGCATAGTCGCCTGATCCACATCAACAATGCCATATTTAGAGACCTCAGTAAGCGGAACCTCTTGCACCCCAATCATGGGATGTCCATGTTGGTTATACTCATCAACCATCTGCTTGGTAAAGGAGACTGTCGATTTCACTAAATCATCACCAAAACAATACACAAAAGGTTCATCGTCTACCAAGCTTGCTGCTGACAAAACCGGTGTACCGTTACCGTATGGTCCCTTCTGACGAATATGGACAAAATTAGCCATTTCAGCAATCGCGTGTACCTGTTCATAACGATCCTCTTTCCCATTCTTCCTGAGGTCATCTTCGAGCGCTGAAGAAAAATCGAAATGATCTTCGAGCGGCTTCTTGTCCCAACGAGTTACAAAAATGATATCCTCAATGCCAGCTGCTACAAGTTCTTCTACCACCAATTGAATCACTGGCTTATCAACAATAGGAAGCATTTCCTTGGGCATAGCCTTAGTAGCTGGAAGAAGTCTCGTACCGCTTCCCGCTACAGCAATCACCGCTTTTTTGATCTTTTGTGGCATAAGAATACTATGGGGATTATGTACTTAATGATACCAGTCTTTTGAACTCGAGCTTAAACTCTTCCAGGGCTTCCGTCAATGGTGGATAAAATCGCTCATGGAGGCGGTTGGCCCGTACATAGAGACCAGCATCCAACAGGGAATCATGAGTACCGACATCAAACCAGGCTCCAGAGAGGACCCTCACATCGAGTTTTTCCTGCCGAAGATAATGATTGTGGAGATCGACAATTTCTAACTCTCCTCGTGAAGACGGCTGGAGAGACTTGGCTACGTCCACTACCTGACCGTCATAAATATAGAGGCCCGGGATGGCGAAATGACTTTCGGGATTTTTTGGTTTTTCTTCAATAGAAAGCACTGTCTTTGATGCATCATCAAAGGAAACAACACCGAACCGCTCCGGATCAGGAACTTCTTTGGCAAAAATTCTTCCGCCACCCTCAAAACTCTGGATAGCCCCTGTAAAATCCTCTTCAAAAAGGTTATCTCCCAGAATCATGGTACAGTGTCCACCATCAATAAAATCCTCTCCGAGAATAAAGGCTTCAGCTAAACCCCTAGGCTCTTTTTGCACGACAAACGAGATATTGATTCCTCTGGTTCTGAGGAGTGATCCCAAAAGATTCAGATAGTGTCCAGAATGTTCTGGGGCCACAATAATGAGGACATCCGTAATGCCAGCCGAGAGAAGCGTATTGAGCGGATAAAAAATCATTGGCCGATCATACACTGGCAGCAGCTGTTTGGAAGCAATGGCCGTGGAAGGAAGGAGACGGGTCCCAGTTCCTCCAGCAAGAATAATACCCTTCATACTTGGCAAGAAACTATTTAGCGATACACCGGAAACTGTTTACAAAGTTTTTTTACTTCCCGTTGCAAACGAAGCAGCTCTTTGGTATCCCCCTGAGAGCGCAGGGCCGCATCAATATACTGAGCAATCTGTTTTACTTCTCGTTCCTTCATACCGCGAGTAGTAAGTGCTGGCACACCAATCCGCAGTCCCGATGGATCAAGTGGTCCACGAGGATCATCTGGGACTACATTCTTATTCACCGTAATGCCGATGGTATCGAGAAGCTCTTCGCCTACTTTGCCGGTCACTCCATGGCTTTTGACTACGTCCACCACCACCATATGATTTTCTGTCTTACCAAAAACAATCACGAACCCAAGCTTTCGGAAACTTGCCTCAAGAGCCTGAGCATTCTTCAAAATCTGTTTGGCATAACTCTTAAAGGCAGGCTTGAGTGCTTCACCAAAGGCTACCGCTTTGGCTGCCACTACCTGCATATGAGGACCTCCTTGTGTCCCAGGAAAGACTGCTTTATCAATAGCTTTGGCAAACTCTGCCTTGCAGAGAATAAGCCCTCCACGTGGACCGCGCAAACTCTTGTGAGTCGTCGCTGTTACTACATCAAAATGAGGTACTGGGTTGGGAAGCGCTTTACCCGCCACGAGACCAGCGATATGAGCCATATCCATCATCGAGCGAGCGCCCACTTTTTTGGCAATGCCTGTGAACTTTTCATAATCAATCTGTCTCGTGTACGAAGAAAATCCAGCGAGCATCAGTTTGGGCTTTTCTTTTTTGGCCAATGCTTCCAGTTTTTGGTAATCCAGACTGCCATCAGCTTCTGTGGTATACCGCACAAAACGATACACTTTGGCAGGAAGCGTCACCGGATGGCCATGAGTCAGGTGACCACCGTGAGAGAGATCCATCCCCAGCACGGTATCACCGGGTTCGAGGAGAGCCGCATAGACAGCCAGGTTGGCTTGGGCACCAGAGTGTGGCTGTACATTGGCATGCTGAGCACCAAAGAGTTTCTTGACCCGATCGAGAGCTAAAGTTTCGACAACATCAGTAAAGACTTGCCCACCATAATAACGCCTCCCAGGATATCCTTCTGAATATTTATTGGTAAAGACTGTACCGAGTGTCTCCAAAACTGCTTTGGAAACATAGTTTTCGGAAGCAATCATTTCGAGACCTTCCGCCTGACGCTTTTCTTCACCCATGAGCGCTCGATAAACAGCTAGATCAGATTTTTTGAGTTGTGGATGATTCATAATCAAGTCAAAAATCAACTATCAAAAATAAAATACTATCATGCTCAACAATTTTTTCTCATACGCTTGATTCCTTATTCATAATTCTTGATGCAGATATTCCGCCAATGCTTCCTGATAGTGTCGCATTTTTGGTCGTTTGGTATTTTGTAAAACCGAAGCATGTGGTCTCCTCGCCGGTCGCGGAAATTCGGCACTCGTCACCGGAATCACTTTCGTCGTTACATTTGCCAACCGATAAAGCTCCTGTACTGCCTCACACCACGTCACCGCATTTTCATTAAGCAGATGATAGATACTATAGAGTGCCTTATCTTCAATCAAAGATTTTGTTGCTTCGGCCAAGTCGGGTACGTAGGTAAAACAACTTTTCTCATCATCCACTACCTTCACTGAAACAGAAGTCCTGCCTTTCTCAAGCATGACATCAAAGAAACTCCGCTTGCCTACTGCAGAACTCCCTGGTTTCCCAAAAAGCTTCGAGAGCCGAATAACATAGGTCTTCGCCCCACTCTCGAGTACTTTTTCTTCCCCCCGAGTTTGGTTGCCCCGTAGTGGGAGAGTGGCTCCGTGGGCACTTTCTCATCATACCCCGACTCGGATTTCCCATCAAAGACATAGCCTGTGGAGTAATGCACCAAAATGCTCCCTATTTTTTGGCTTATTTGAGACAATTTTTCTGGTACACGGGTATTGAGAAGCTTTGCCTTAGCGAATTCCTCATCGCTCGTCTCACAAAGGTCTACCGCATTGTAAGCCACTGCATTTAGAATAATAGCTGGATTCAAGCGTTCAATCCCCGCTGTCAAAGCCTGAAAATCCGTCACGTCCATCTCTACTCTATCCCAAGCTATGATTTCATACTGTTCATCCATACCAAATACCCGGACCAGTTCTTGTCCCAGCATCCCTCTCGCTCCAAGAATCAATACTTTTTTTTCATAACAGTTACCTTTTGAAAAATGAGCCCAACACCTGATCAAAACCTGGCAGAAGTTTGAGCCTCATTGCTTCTCTGGGCCGAGAGCCATTGGAAATCTTGAGCTTCCCAGTTGAGTTTTACTTTGTCGGTATCCACTTCGACCAGTACCGGATGCACAATCCATGTTTTTTTATATTTTGGCGATTCCTGATGAAAAATATTTCCCATTTCAATAGAAAGGATATTGTTCTTTTTTATTCCTAATTCTTCCCTTAGTTCATCACACACTTTTTCCTTAAAGCTT
Organism: uncultured Bdellovibrionales bacterium; assembly: GCA_964604195.1. GTDB lineage: Bacteria > Patescibacteriota > Minisyncoccia > Moranbacterales > UBA1568 > SSEF01. The sequence goes on along the minus strand of CAZRXW010000001.1, from coordinate 20,133 downwards.
CGCTTATCATCAAGAAAACCACTAATCCCATTCCAATACTCTGGATAGAGTCGCAACGCTGCACTCCGCTGTACCACCAGAATTTTTCGCCTGTGCTGCACAACACAGTTCATCACCGGACAATAGCGTATATCCGTAAAGTCTACCTGTCCAGGTTTCGGTACAAATTTCGGCTGTTGCGTCATGTAACTCTTTTTTCAATCCCCAAAACCAGTATATCATCCCCCTTCTTTCCACTTACCCTCGAAAATACACCTACTCAAGTACTCACGACCGTGACAACTTGAGTAGAACCAGAGAGCCACAGCATAGAGCGTTACTTTAGGTTAAATTGCTTCCGTAGCCAAGTGTCATTTTCAATATCCCCAGCGGTAATATATACGAGTTGTTTTCCAAGTTTATAATGTGCCTTGAGCAAAGTCACCACTTCCTCACAATCAAAAGGATATACCCAGACGCTGTCTTGCAATCGCACCAAGCCCAATTCTTCCATATCAGAGCGAATGCCATCTCGAGCAAAACGACGCCGCTCCTCTATGTCAAAAATAATAATTCTCCACTTTTTATCCCAATGACCCTGTAGTAAACACTTTTCCTTGATCTGATACTTCAAAACTTCCCGTTCCCCTTTTTCAGTAAGGTATACTCTCATTTCGCCTGATTTCACTGTCACTCGTACCAATCCTCTTTTTTGCAGACTTTTGATCGTGCGACGAATATAGGATGGGGCTTCGTAACGCCGAACAGTACTTTTTCGTAAAAGTCGAACCAGCTGAAAGGCACCCGGGGCTACCGCTGCCACACCTACTATACCAGCCGTAGCAATCACTCCAAGAATAGTCCTGGTAATGAGGCTATGTTGTATCGAACCCGTTTTAACTGATTGTTCTGGCATAAATATCTCTATATGTACTCTTTAGATATCTTCGGCTGAGTGTAACCCAAAAACCAAAACTACGCAACTTGCTACGACCGTGAGTACTTGCGTATATGAAGAAAAGATCATACTTGTTTATTGTACTTGGCTTTTATTTTCTTCACCTTGGTATCGAGCGCCTGCATAATGTCGACGTCCATCGCTTTGGCCAGCATAAAGAGCGTAATGAGCACATCCGCAAATTCACTTTCCAGGTCCCCAACCTTCTCTTTAGCCAGCTTTCCTTTCCGCTGATCCCCCACTGAAGCCAATACCTCGTCGCACAATTCGCCGTATTCTTCCCCTAGCTTAATCGTTCGAGCAAAGATCCGGTCTTTCTTCGTCTGCTTCTTCACCTTCCGAAAGAACGCATGCTGAGCCTCAATAAATTGTTGGAAATCTTCAAAGGTCATATGATGGCATTAAAATCTTGTACCGATCCTTCGGTCATGTCGACATATTTGATACCCAGCGGCTCGAGAAGGAGTGTGGGGATGCGACGTGTTGGCCCAAGTTCTATCCCCTGCCGGAGCATCCCATCATGCACCGGAAAAACAACTTTTGGCTTCATAGCCTTGGCATACTCGATCGCTTCGGAAAGTTTCATCCATGGTCCTGCCACTGGGAGAGCTAGAATCTCAATCTCCCGATGGGGATTGTGAAATGAATCGCCCGGATAGAATAGTTTTTCGGCAATCAAAAATCCAGTGTTTTGTACCGGTGGAAGGTCGTGATGGATACAGGCGTGTTCGCTACCAAAGCTCTGGATCTTCACCCCCTTGATTTCTTTTTCCCCTCCATCACTGATGGGTTCCCACTTGATCCCTGCTTCATCGAGTATCTTGCCTACCCCAGCATGGGTAATGACCTGCGCGCCCGGGTTCTTGACAAGGACAATGTGAAGACTTTCCACATGGCAATGATCCTGATGTTCATGAGTAATGAGTATTCCATCAATATCCGAAACCATCGGCGTCTCACTATAATTCCCTGGATCCGTCAGTATCCGTACCCCATCTATTTCAATCAAGATGCAACAATGCCCAAATTTGGTGATATTCATATTTGTTTTTCTAACTCTAAAAATTGACCCTCGCTCACCACTTCAATCTGACCTTCTATCACCTTCAGGGCCGAAGCATCATCAAGAGCGTAGATTGTCTGAGGAAATCGATCCTTCATTGACTCGATAAGTGGCACACGGAGATGAGCGAAGTAATCGGAGTTCAAATGCGGCAAGATTGAAAAATCATATAACCCCAAACCTTCCTCACTCCCCTCAAAGGATTCCTCTGGCCACAGCTCTTTGGTCAATTCACCAGAAAGTAACTTACCCACTACCATACTCCCGGCACTGATGCCCATATAAACTCGTGTTTTGAGTAACTCAGGCAACACCTCGACTACTCCGCTCTCTCGCATGAGGTGGGTAAGATACTGTTCATCACCACCACCGAAACAAAGTACATCAGCTGCCTCAAAGCGCTTCATCCAATTTTCTTTTGGCACTGCTGATATATCGACAATATCAAAAGACTGTAAACCCAACTTCAAGAAATCATTGTAATTCTGCACCAACCAACTCTTGTCATCCGCTACAAGATTGGCTGCTGTTGGGATAAAAACCACTCTCGTCTCACTTACTGGTTTCTCTAACAACTCAAACAATGCTTTTTCAATTGAAGGATTGCTTATTCCTGCTGACGTGAGGAGAAATTTCATAGTTTATTAAAATTAACTATCAACTAAACTCAATACTTTCTTTAAATACTCAAAAAGGTGACTCACCTTATATTCAGAATCCCCATTGAATGAGGTCTTAAAATCTCCGTACGCAAACACTCTTTTTTTATAAGGATCTGATAATTTTTTAACTTCTTCTTCCAATGCAAAGGTCACAGGATTTCCACTGCACGTCTTAACCTCTGTTAAAAGATCATATAAACAATGACCAAATTTACCTGATGGTTTCTCCTTCGGATTCGGGTAACAATATATGTGCCCTTTTCCTTCACAGATAATGTATTTCGATATATTTTCAAATGCTTGGCATATTAAGTGTAAGTACACGATTGACGGCCGCCCTGCTCGTTTCAGATATAATGCCGCTTCATAAAATACCTTGCCCGTTTCAAAAAGCTGGTAGTATTCCGCTCTGCTGCCAGCATATTGTAAATTTGCACTGATATTAGTCAGTACTGTCCTGTCTGCACTACACGTGCAGGTTCTTTTTATTCTTCCATCCACTATACTAGCTTTCATCCCACATTTACTACATAAGTAAGCAGATGTGCTATTTTCCATACTGTTTTTCATAATACTTCTGGTACTCACCGCTTTTGACTCGCTGCCACCACTCTCTATTTTCCTTGAACCACTCGACCGTTTTGACGAGGCCTTCTTCAAGACTTACGCTTGGCTCCCAGCTGAGCTCATTTTTGATCTTGCCAAAATTGATCGCGTAGCGGCGATCATGCCCTGGTCGATCCTGCACATACTCGATGTATTCTTCCCCAAAGCCAAGGACTTCCAACAGTTTCTTCACAATCCAGATATTTTCTTTCTCTGCATTGCCACCGATACAGTACGTTTCACCAACCCTTCCCTTTTCGAGAATGAGCGCGATAGCCCTGGCATGGTCCTCGACATAGAGCCAGTCCCGTACCTGAAGCCCGTCACCATACACCGGCACCTTTTTTCCTTCAAGAAGATTGGTAATAGCGAGCGGAATCAGTTTCTCTGGGAAATGGTAGGGTCCATAATTATTGGAGCAATTGGAAATCGTGATCGGCAGCCCATAGGTATGGAAGTAGGCACGCACGAGGTGATCACTCCCTGCCTTACTGGCGCTATAGGGGCTTCGTGGATCATAGGCTGTTGATTCGTCAAACGCTGGATCGGTCTGGGCCAGAGTGCCAAACACCTCATCGGTGGAGACATGATGGAAACGCTTGCTATACTTGCGGGCGGCTTCTAACAAAGTAAAGGTTCCGAGCACATTGGTCCGTACAAATGCTTCCGGCCCCAAAATGGAGCGGTCTACGTGTGATTCAGCAGCAAAATGTACGACCGCGTCACACTCCTTGACCAAAGTATCCACCAGCGTTGCATCGGTAATATCACCTTTCACAAACCGAAAATGAGCAGCATCCTGTACGCTCGCTAAGTTTTCTAAATTCCCCGCATAGGTCAGCGCATCCAACACCACTACGGTGTATTCTGGAGAGGCTTGTAATACGTGGTGAACGAAATTACCTCCGATAAATCCAGCACCTCCCGTCACGAGTAGTCTCATAGCTTTCCAGTTACCTCGCTGATTAACTTTCAAATACGAAATCCTTTTGAATGTCCTTCAACAATGGGTGAACTCTGTCTTTTTCTGACACAATAGGATTATCTATTCCCCAGCGTATACCAAGAGCTGAGTCATTCCACCGCACTCCTCGGTCATGTTCGCGTGAATAAACATTGGTGCATTTATAGGCAAACACCGTATCATCTTCGAGTGCAATAAAACCGTGGGCAAAACCTGCTGGAATCCAAAATTGTTTATGATTCTCGGCTGAAAGCTCGACTGCGACATGTTGCCCAAAGGTCGGCGATCCAAACCGAATATCAACCGCCACATCCATGACTCGGCCATGCAAGACCGAGACGAGCTTCCCCTGAGCAAATGGCGGCGCTTGATAATGTAGTCCTCTCAGAACCCCTCGCTTGGAAAACGAAAGATTATCTTGAACAAAATGAATATCTGTACCCAGAAGCCCCTGATACCGTTCCTCCTGAAAACTCTCCATAAACCAACCCCGCTCATCAGCATAGAGAGCTGGTTGAAGAATAAGGAGTCCCTCGATGTTTGTCTGAGTTGTTTGCATAGCACTCACATTGTACCCTATATAAAACAAAAAGAAACCCGCCCAGGGCTAAAGGACGGGTTAGGGAAACTGGAAAAACTAGGGGGTGAGACGCTTCACATCTCGAGGGTAGAGAATCGCTTCTTTGATAGTCTCCAGCCCGAGAAGCTTCTGCACTATACGTTCAGAACCCAATCCCCATCCACCATGCCGAGGCGCTCCGTTTTTGAAGATATCCAGATAGTCACTAAACTGAGCCGGATCAAGCCCGCGACCTTTGAGAATATCCACCAACATCTGATACTCATGTACACGCTCAGCTCCTGAGGCAATTTCCAGACCACGAAACACGAGGTCATAGCTTTCACACAGCTTGGGATTTTCAGGACTCGGCAATGAATAAAAAGCCCGTACCGCCGTTGGATAATGAGTGAGGAAAACAAAATCGGAATTGTATTTCTTTTTAACGTACTCACCAATGAGACGCTCTCCTTCACTATCAATATCCTCGCCTTCAGGGATTACTTTTCCAAATTCATTCTTGAGAATCTCGAAAGCTTCCGCTAGTCGCAAGCGTGGGATAGGCACCGCCTCTGGAACGGTGGCTCCGTACAGGGCGAGTTCTTTCTGGCAGGTTTTACCAATATGAGCGAAGACATGCATCATGGTTTTTTCTAGCATAGCCATCACCTCTTCGACATTCTCAATAAAACCCATCTCAGCATCAAGACCGGTATACTCTGTCACATGGCGAGTAGTAAAACTTGGCTCCGCTCGAAACACAACACCCACCTCAAAGACTCGCTCAAAGGCACTCATAGCAGCCTGCTTGTAGAACTGAGGGCTCTGTGCCAAAAAAGCATCTCGATCGAAGTATTTAATTTTGAAGAAGTTTGCCCCGCCCTCCGTAGCTGCCGAAAGAATCTTGGGGGTCTTGATTTCGAGGAATCCCTCCTGCCGAAGTGCTTCACCATAAGCAAAAAGCATTTCGGAGTAAATCTTGAAAATGGCTCGCACTTTTTCATTACGAAGAGCCAGGGTGCGATGAGTAAGAAGTGTGTCGAGATTGAGTTCGAGATCAGTCTTGGAAACATCAATAGGAAGTTCTTCTGCTGGCTGGGAGAGAATCGAGAGTGATGTAACCTCAATTTCTATTCCGCCAGTAGGTGAACTCTCAGCTGCTTTTCCGGGACGTTCTTTGACTAATCCAGTTACCGAGACCGTATATTCTGGACGAACTTCTTTTGCCACCGTCAAAACATTTTCCTTTTCTGGAGTAACCACCAGCTGCACTGACCCACTACGATCACGAAGTTCGAGGAAAATTAACTTACCGTGGTCACGACGAACACTCACCCAACCACGAAGTTCGATCGTCTCACCAATTTTGTGCACCGCATCAAGAACCAAAACTCTCGAGGACATACGCCATTCAATTACATCAAATATCGCTTTATTTCATCCACTACTTGAGAGGGAGCAAATGAGGTTTTGGAAATAAAACCCGTTGCCCCAGCTTTGATGGCAGCCGCTTGCTCTTCTGGACTCGAAAGATTGCTAAACACCACTATTTTGAGATTCTGATCATATTCCGGCTTACTGCGGAGCTCCTGGAGAACCTCCATGCCTGAAAGCTCTGGAAGGACCATATCAAGCAGCACCAGATCATATGCCGATTCGGCAACTCGTTTGAGGACCTCCTTGCCCGTCTTGGCATTGACCACCTCAAAACCAGCGTCAGCGAGCTTTTTCTCGTAAATCTCAGCTATAAATGGATCGTCTTCAACCAACAATATTTTTGACATATATTTTGCTTCTAACCGCCCTAGATTAGCAGACTATTAGGCTTGGGGCAACTCCTTGGCCCGTTCTACAATGTGCACCGGGAGCTCCAGAATAAACCGGGAGCCCTGACCCTTGCCCGCTGATTCAGCACGAATAGTTCCTCCATGCGCCTCAGCAAACTTACTCCCTACATAGAGCCCTAACCCCGTACTTGATACATTGACTTTTTCCGCTCCTGTTCCACGCTCAAACTTCTTGAATATATGCGGCAAATCTTTAGGTTCGATGCCCATACCTGTGTCGGTTATAATGACCCGGACAGAGTGAGGGTGGTGCTCATACGAAACCGTTATCGACCCCTGAGAAGTGTACTTCAGAGCGTTATCGATAAGGTTGGAAATTACCTCACGAATCTTGGTGGCATCAAGCGAGAGAAGAGGCAGTGACTGCTTGGGCCTTTTGACTGAGAAAGCTATACCCTTTTCTTTTGCGGCCAGTACAAACATATCTTCCAGTTCATTTACTATATCTTCGATATGAGCTGGATTAAACTGATACTGGATCCTCCCCGCCTCAATACGAGAGATATTCAAAAGATTTTCCACCAAACCCATGAGACGATTATTAGCAATGGTCAACTTGCCCAAAGTATCCTTTACCTTTGGTTCAATTTTTCCATACGCTCCCTCGAGCAAAAGATCAAGAAATCCCCTGATAGCAGTAAGTGGCGTACGGAGTTGGTGAGATGCAATTGAGATGAATTCACTCTTGGCACTATCAAGCCGTTTGAGCTCGGTATTGGCGACTGACAACTCATTGGTCAGCACCTCCAACTCCTCCTTCCGCTGAACCTCTTTTTTCACTTCCCTGATAAGGAAATAAGCAAAAATAAGAGAAAGGACAAATGTAATGGTGGTAAGAACAATTGTAATGGTAGTTGTAGCAAAGAAGAACTGAGTTCCTATAAGAATAACAAAGGCCGCTGTTAAAGCCTGAGCCCCTAGGAGCTTCATGTTGAAAGCCTGGTAGCGGACAATTAGATAGACCAGAAACATCATGAAAATAAGCATTCCGAAAAGACCATACTGTTCCAATTCCCAATTATCGAGAATATCAGCCACAAGATTACCTGTATAGAAGCTCAGAATGAAGAAGCCTATACCTAATCCCAAGTAAAGAGCTTGTTTCTTTTTTAGTTTCCAATCTTGATAGCATTCATGAATCAAAAAGAGAACCAGCCAAACAAAGTAAAATGCCTGGAGCAAATGAAAGTAGGTAACTAAAGAACCCTCCATTGCCTCACAAATGGCTAGATCGAACCCTATAAGATTGAATGATGTAGGAATAAATAGGATATAAGTAATAAGAGGCAGAGCTCCAACTAGCAGTGCCCATAGCCTCGGCTCTTCTTTTCTTAAAAAGACATAAGAGAAATAAAGAGTGAGCGCTACAACCAAACAAAAGAAGAAGTTCATGAAAGACCAGGAAATCATGATGATGCGAGCATCAACATTTGTCCAATTAACGAGATCAATCAGATTCCATGTCGCAAAAGAAACCACGACTGCCAAGAGCAATCGGCTTTCAAGACTTTTATTTTTAGAAAAAACAAGCAGACCAATTAAAATAGACACAAATATCACTGGGAGATGCGAATAATAAAGCAGCGTCGGTGTAGACTCCGAGAAAATAAGCGCTACAGGAGATGGTATGTCAATACAAAACATAGATTAAATTAACCCAATGATAAAACATAAACACCTAGACTGACCAGTACCGTAGCTATAATTTTAACTGGATATCCAATAAGCTGATCTCGATAAATTTCGTCCACAAGGGATTGATGTGAATTGGTAATTTTGAAAAATACCAGTATGAAAAAACTAAAAACAAGAATAAATATTGGAAGAAGGCATTCAACTAGTACCACTAAAGATGCCGAGGGTGCCAGATCAAGTGAACGCTGAGAGAATATATAACCCAGAAGCCCGATAAATTCAGCTACAAGAAAAATACCAAAATAATTCCTTGTCAAAGTAACAAGATGCCCTATAAATGCACTGTCTTTCTTCTGTTTAAAGAGGAGTAAGACGGCTGCCGTAGCCATCATGCCAAGAGAATAAATAAGGTACGAACTAAAAAAACCATGCCCATAATCATATCCCTTGCTCGAAAAAATCATACTTAGGGAAAGAAAAATAACGGCCAACCCCATAGGAAAAGCCAGGTGCTTTATTTGAGACCATTGAAACGATGACTGGAAACCTAACACGCTAACACCGCCAAAAATTAGCAGTCCACCTACAAATTGTAGTCCCGAAATAAACTCTCTATAGAAGGCAAAAGAAAGGATGAGCGTTACTGGTACTGCCAAATTAAGAAGTAATTGAATAAGAGCAACGTCATTTTTTGAAAACAACGCTTTAAAATACCAGAAAAGGAAGAGGAGATAACAAACGCCACCGATAAAAAGATAAGCACTCCCATCACCAAACCCATGAAACTGTTGCCACCCAATCAACACTAACAACCAGGGGAAGAGTTGGAAGAATCCGGAGATAACAGCACCATCATATTCATCATCATAAGACGATGCAACAAAATAGACATCGATAAGATTGGTAATTGCCCATAACGCTGGAGCAATTAAAGAAATAATGAGCCACGTATCCATATAGAAAAAGATCTGGGGTTTTAAATTAGAGCCATCCCCATTGCTTTAAGAGAGACTGCTCTCGTTCAAAAAAATTTAACCCTATATCCGACCGATAGAACATCTTCGGTACCACTATGTTACCTACTCGTTGATAGGCTTCTTCCCGAGCCTTCTCAATAGTCTCACCAAAACCAGTCACATGCGCCACACAGCCACGATTACCTGCGACAAAAAAGTTTCCTGAACTATCGCGACCAATCTCTTCAAAGCCATAGTGCTTCCATTCGTTTTCATTCAATAACTGTCGAAAAACTACCGGTAAACCAAAAGAGGTCTCAGCTGATGAGACATCTACATAGTAAGGAAAGGGTGGCACTGCTACCGTTACAACGACCCCGTAACCTTTCTTAAATTTAAGATCATAGGGAGCTCCATCCGCTACCGCACCAAGAAACTCTCTCCAAGGAGAGTCATGTATTTCAATTTGCAATGCCGTAGCAGGATTGCCAAAACGAGCCGTAAATTCCAGCGGCCAAAGATTATTTTCATGAATAATGCAATTAATATCTACATCTCCACGAAAATCTATACTCCTCAGATATTCTTTCATCGGAGCCAAAGTAGATTGAAAAAGGCGACATTCTTCATCACTTTCATACCACATGAGTGTACCCATCTCCGCTGTCTTGGGACCAACATTATTTGGCATAAGTGACTTATGCTCAACGTTAATCTCAACTGGACCAACCCAATCTGATCCATTAAAGTAGCGTCCTACTCCTATTTCCACGCCTTCTACTCGCTCTTGGAGATTTACGTGAGTTACTCCCTGCTGATGATAATGACTCAATACTCCAATAATATCACTCTGGTCATAATTTTCTCCGACATAGCACAATGAACTAATGTGGCCCCCGTTTACTTTTGCTACCCAACGTTTATTGTTCTGGGAACACAAAAAATGGATAGCCTCCTCAAGGTTATCAAAACTACAAGTCGTCAGTGACTGGAGACCAGACGCTTCAAATATTTGTTTCCCTACTAGTCGATCAATCTCTATTCTATCTGCTTCCTGGCTCCCACCAACCACTCGATATCCCAAAGCTCGTAATTCCATCTGACGCTTACCATATCCCGTATCATCGAAGATGATAAGCCCTTGCTTCCCAACCCATGTCAACTCAGATTCCCAGTCGGTAATTTTTGACACAATTCCATCAAGACCGTGACTCACTACAGGGTCATCGACAAACATTTTAACTTCACAGCCCTCCTGTTGAAGGGCCACAGCAAGCTCGGAAGCTCCAAGTTCTCGGGAGATAAAGAGGACGCGCATAGCAATCTTACTGGTTTATTGCATTATCCTCTTCTAGATCATCCGTCCCCTCTTCAGATTGATCCCCATGATATGTTTCTGGAGTTGTACACCATTCACCATCCGTCACGGTGATCTCATCACAGAAAACAATCTCACAGGTTGGAGTTTCATTACAGTCAATTTCTGGACATTCTTCAATATGGGGATCACACGTTGACATGTACCGCGCAGAGACAGTCTGTAATTTGTAATATTCCTTCTCTGTGTCACAGTCTTCCTCGCAAAGCCGAGTAAAACAACTCTCAGTCCAAGGATCACATTCTATTTCTTGAGAGAGGACAAAATCTCGATCTATATATACCCGCTTAACCGTCAAAATCAGGGATAGAAACAGGAGTGACCAAAAAATCACCCTTACAACAAATTGTATATTTAAATTTCTCTTCAGCTTTGTATCAGTCATAACAGACTTTCTAAAGTCTATCAGATTTCTTAATAAGTTTGTAGACTTTCTAAATATAAACAGACCCGGCAAGTACTCACGGTACCTCCGGGTCCTAGATCGATCGAGAATCCCCCCCATATATCCTCGATGCTTCACTTCACCGTGATGGGAGCACTCTGAAGACAGTTGTTTCCTTCATCTCCTTCAGGTTGGTTGCCTTGGTAGTCAACGCAAGCCTTGAGGTAGTGAGTTCCTGTCTTGGTAGCCTTGAAACCACTCCTCATGGTTTCCGTTACCTCACAACCAGCGCAGAGTTCCTGAGCTTCTGTCCCATCGTCAGCGATGAGTCTCCAGACATTTCCGGTAGAGGGTCCGTACCAGTAGTAGGCACTCCGGATGCCCGAGGTAACCGGTCCAGGACCGACGTTCTTGATCTTCATGGTAGGATGGTGCTCCTTGTCCTTCTGGATCGACCGATCTGGCCAAGGATCAATCTCGATGTAGGTGATGATGAGGTCGGGGTAGGCAGCGACTTCAAAAGTTGTCGTGAGACAGTTGTCGGTTTCGTTCGATTCAAGGACAGCGTTCTGGTAGTCGGCGCAACCACGCAGTTCGTACCAACCCGGCACTTGCGGAGCAGTAACCGCTGAAAGAGTCTCCTCCCAGTGATCTCGATTGGGCACGAGATCTGATGGATCCGAGCCATCATCAGCGATTTGGATCCAGGGACCTGTCGAACCGAGTGGTCGATAGCTGTAGCTACTCCTGATGGCAGCACTAGGTGCCGTCGTTCCAACATTCCGGATGGCCATCCTGGCCCGCATAGCACTCCCAGGTGGCACTGGGGTCGGGGTATTGGTCAGGCCGATAAAGGTGGTAATGAAATTGACCGTCGGATTGTTGTCGACCCGGAAACAGGCCACCGGCGACCAGTTGTCCCCTTCATTGTTTTCGGAGGCTTCGTCTTCGGCATCGATCTTCCCCTTGAAGCACACTTCCGTAGCACCAGGAGGGACGGTATAGACCACATGCTCGGTGTGGGTAGCGTCCTTCGGCAAGTTGATAGCCTGGGTGTATTCCCGACCAAGGAAACGCCAGTCACCACTGTCTTCTCTGTTGTAAAGGTCAGTCTCGACCCGATCCTTGCCGGGGCGCATGTAGTCGTTGGTATTGCCATTGACCGCCTTTTGCTGAAGCCGCACCTCAAGAGCTTGACCAGTACGGACGGTGTGACCACCTGAAACCAAATCGAGTTGTGTCGCTACATCTCTCACCCAGAAGCGGTTGATCTTGAGGTTGAAGGAGGAGAGGGAGCCGAAACCACCGACACTCAAGCTACCGGAAACATCTCTGCAGTAACTATTGGAGACCGTACAGTATGTCGGGCAGTCACTCGCTGATTTGTTGTACAACACCTGAGCAGTGTTGTCGTTGAGGATCCACGCTACTGCCTTCCCGCATGAGGCCGGTGTGGCATTGGCGCTCTTCCAGCAGAACTGGTTGTCTCCAGCCACGTAAACACAAGAGATAGCAGGTTGGGTCATGGCTGGGGATTGCTGGGTGTTGTTGGAGGCATACCACGTCTCAGCAGCAAATCCACTGTACCCACTCATTGGCTCTGGTTTCACGCCATCACCGTTATAGTAGAGGGCGAAGTGAAGATGGACTCCAAGGACGCCAACAGGGATATCGGTACGCGTACACATCGATCCTTCAACTGATCCCGTCCCACCCGCTTCACCGATCTTCTGACCCTGCACGACGAAACGCCTCTCACCATGCTCAGCGACTGAGGAGTCGATTTCGCTCAGATGGGCATAGCGTGTCGTCCACCCGTCACCATGATCGATGATGATTTGGTTCCCGTAGCTAGGATAATCCGTTGGGGTTTGCTTCTCGACTCTATCGATTGACCTCACTGTTCCTGATGCGGCAGCCAGAATCGGTTTGCCGTAAGTTCGATCGCAGTCACCAGACGCAAAATCAAGTGCGTAGCGATCTTTCCCCTTGTGAGACCAGCCTTGCTCGTAGCCTCTGTTTACCCGCCAGGGTTCACTCGTATCGAATGGCAACTTGAGACTTGGCATAGCAGCCACTGCGAACTGGGAGAGCGAGACAAGCCACCCAACCAGCACCAACTTGATGAGCGTACTCATCTTGCTTTCCTTCCATAGAAAGTTGTTAACGAACCAGCTTGCTTGCTATGGCTATAGCTCGCTCACTGAATGTACTACACCTGCGAGAATCTGCTCGACCCGTGAATCGGGCTGATTCTGAGAGATGTAGTCGAAGTGAAGGATTTTGTCTTTGATTTTAAGAATTCTCACTGTTTGGTATTCATCCGAATCTAAATTTCTGCCAAAGCCTCTATGTGTTTCAAAGGTTAACAAGTCATTATGATTGACGTTCGTTAAAGTGGACAAAAGTTTTGGATCATTCGCATATGCACGATAAATATCATCAAACTGTGAATATCTCTCCTGAATGGATAGGTTATGTACATTAGTAAATATTTCTACTTTTATCTCTCCATCTGAGTAAAATGGTTCCCCTGACGCTAAATTCCCTAGAAACACTGGTTGAAATTTTTCTGATCTTAGATAAAACACGGCAGGTGTCGTAGTTTTCTTAATAGCCCACTCCTTCGGATACTTAAACTCAAACCCATACTCCTCGTTCCGATAGGTCTTCCAGTCAGAGGTATCGATAGGTTCTTCGGTTGGGGCTGGCACTGGTTCCTTCACCACTGGTTCAGTGACGACCGGTGTCGGAGTAGTCACTGATTGCTGCTTCTGCCAGGCGAAATAGCCACCTACAAGAAGGATGACGAGAGCAAAGAGGATAATGAAAAGGCGTTTGTCCATAAGGATTGTGTGACACTCCACTGTAGCAAGTGGGGTAAAAATGTAAATATTGACGCTCTTAGAAAAGTATAGCGTTATTTTAAAAATACAAAAAATGGGAGTAAAAAAGTCCCTTTCTCGGGACTTTTCGGACTTACGTATAGGCGCTCTCTAATTCCTGCGGCGGCGGATAAGAGCGGCAGCTGTTTTGAAGCAGATGAGGATGTCGAGCCAAAGAGACCAGTTCTCGATATAAAACACATCCAGTCGATACTCGTCTTCGAAATCGAGATCTGAGCGGCCGGATACCTGGGCCATCCCAGTGACTCCGGGTTTGATAGTAAGGAGACGACGGTGATATTCACTATACTTTTCCACTTCTCGCTTCTGATGCGGCCGTGGGCCCACAAGACTCATCTCTCCTCGGAGAACATTGAAAAGCTGTGGAAGTTCATCGATAGAATAGCGCTCAATAATCGCTCCCACCCTCGTCTTACGTGGATCATCCTTGATTTTGTAGAGTGGCCCTTCACGGAGACTGCGCTCGGCGATGAGCTCTTTTTCATAGGCCAGCGCCTCTTGAAAATTGGGATTCGCCTTATTAATACACCACTTCCACTGCATATAGCGAAACTTGAAGACAGGAATTTTCTCACCATTCTCACCAATACGTTCGTTGGTATAAATAACTGGACCACCAGCATCCTCAAGTTTGATGAGGAGAGCAATAATGAGCATCACTGGGGAAAAGAGAATCGTCAGGATAACTCCCGCCACGATATCAAAGGCTCGCTTCAAAACCTTGCCCCACCCATCAAGCGGTGTATGCTGAAATTCGATCACTGGCTCGCCATTGAAAATTTTCATTTCAAAACGTGGCGTCTGGAGAGTTGTCGGGAAATACTTGTAGGTAATATTGTTGATCTGACAATAGTCAAACAATTTCTCCTGTTCATCATCAGTCAGAGTCGGATCGCCAATAACAATCTCATCAATCCCCTTTTTGGCACGAATCTCTTTGACTCTCGTCACGCTCGCCGTATCAATATGATCAACTACTCGGTAGCCAAGTGTCTTATCTCGGGTGAGCAGCTTCTTGAGAGCATACATGCGTTGATTGGTCCCAATAAGGAGAAGTCTGTGTACTCCTACTCCCCGATGAATAAGAAACCAACGCTGTACGCGCTGCAAGAGAAAACGAGCAAAAACAACATAGACCACTGCCAAAAACCAAGAGACCAGGATAACAAAGCGTGACGAAAACCATTCTCGCTGGAGGAATACCGCAATCATGAGAATGATGAGACCAATCGTAATAGCCTTGGTCACCCCATAGAGTTCTTGCCACAAACGACGAGTGACCCGCATACGGTACAATCCTTCGATCGCCAAAATAACGATGAAGAGTGGTGCTACCGTGAGTGCAAACCGAAAATAATCATCAAAGGCCAGGTTGAACACTCGCGAAACGTACGGCTGAAAAAATTCTGTGCCACGCAAAAAATAAGCGGAGGCGGCCGCCAACAGTATCATCACGAAATCCACCGGGAGCTGCAGGGCACCAAAATAGATTTCTGATCGTTTCACAAGCTTGAATAACTAATAATTGAAAGCACTTTTACAAAACAGGTCTATAAGCCGGATTCTGTACCCCGCACCTTTTAGTCTTCAATAACTCTCTTTTTGAGTTCAGCTAAACCTTTTCCATGATGTTTTAACCTCAACTCACGACGTCTCGCTAAACTTAAAGAAGTATAAGCCTCGTAATATATCAACTCCCAAAGAGCAGCGGACTTTGTGGCTCGAGACTCTCCATTGTTGTGCTGAAGAATTCTTTTCTTAAGATCTTCAGTACAGCCAATATAGAAAATATCTTTTTGCCTGCTCCTCAGTACATATAGTACATAAAACTCTCTCAAGACTAAAAGGTGCGGGGTGACTACTATTTCTCTTGCTTCTCTATTACTAGAGAAATCTTTGCGGTTCTTCCCGCACCTTTTCAGACTCGTAAACCAACAACCATCTCTCTAAAAAGACGGTCATCTGGTATATACCAAAATTATCTTTATCAACCTGAAAAGGTGCGGGACACGACCTTGCATCGAAGTAAGGATTTAGCCGTTTCACCCCTCATATCACTACGAGGACTCACCTTGTCAAAGACAAGGGCTCTGAAATTCTCATTCCATGAGCGTCTCTGCTCGCACCTCGCGTCTCACGACGTGTGGGCGTTACCCACTACCCTTCCCTCTCCAAAAATGAGAGGGTCGATGTCCGGACTTTCCACACCGTAGCGCAGTAGTCCAACCTGTTTTGTAAAAGATCTTCCAACTGGACCATCATATCACAAAAAACAATTTTAGTCAACAGAAAACTAACGCCAAGAAAGCAAAATAAATGGCTTATTTAAAGCTTTAATCTCATATTGAGATGTTCCCCAGCTGCTGCTACTATCGCGTCAAAAGAGCGATCCATCTCCTCGCCGGAGAGCGTCCGTTCATCAGACTGAAAACCAAGATGAAGAGAAAAGCTCTTTTCTTCTTCAGTGGGATAGACATCAAACAGTTCTACCTTCCTCAGGAGTGGTGCGCCAGCTGACTCAATAACCTGAAGCAGCCTATCGTACGTTACCTCTTTTGGACCAATGAGAGAAATATCCCTCTCTGCCATAGGAAAACGAGCAATCCTTTGGAAGACTCGCTCTTGTTCTTGGAAAGCAGCGGCCGTCTTGACCGAAAATTCGACAAAGAATAATACAGCACGCTTGCCAAACTTCTGGATAGCAACATCTTTTACAATACCAATCGTTCCAAAAATTTCACCCTGCACAGTAAGATTGGCGGCTCCCCCTGACTCGAGATAGCGCGGCACCGCTACCAATACTGGCAAAAACTTTACCGGGACCTTGAGCTGACCAAAAAGTGCTTCTACCCGTCCTTTGAAATCAAGAAAACTTGCCTCAACAGAAGTGCTTTCACGATCGAAACAGAGGAGTGCTACTTTTTTCTCTTCATCGGGCTTTTCCTTAGTGGGAAAATAAACACTGCCAAATTCAAAGAGCGAGAAGCGGGTTGAGTGGGCAGTATTGTTGAGTGCCGCTCGAAGAAGCCCCGGGAAAAGACTTCTCCTCATGAGAGCCTGATCAGGATTCATGGGGTTGGCCAATTTCAAATGTTCGGTCGGAGCATATCCCGACGCGAGAGCTGACTTCTCGCTATAAAAGGAATAGGTCATGACTTCATCAAAACCAAGATGAGCGAGGGTATGTTTCAGTGTACGTTCAAATGCTTTATCCCCGTCTCGGACCAATGGTACCGCTGGAAGAGCAAGAGGGAGCGGCTCTATAGCGCTATACCCGCGTGTTCGCCCAATTTCTTCAATAATATCTTCTGGGGTGCTCAGATCTGGTCGACGCAGTGGTGGAGTAACCTGAAGCGCTTGGCGATTGGGAAGTTTTTTGACCGAAAGACCAAGCCAGGAACAATACTGTACGATTTCAAAAAGTGGTACTTTAGCCCCCAAAAGACTCGCCACCGCTTCGAGTTCGAGCGTAATAGATTTTGGCTTAGGAAGCTTAACCCCCACCTCTCGGTAAAAGAAATCATGACCAAGACCCCAGAGAGCAGCCTTCTCCGCTAAAAGAGCCATCACCTCACCCGGTCGGCCAAGATCAATGCCGCGCTCAAAACGATAGGCCGCATCCGTCTGCATCCGATAGCGCTTTTCGGTACGCCGAATACTCTTGGCATCAAAATGAGCGAGCTCAAACACCACAGACTTTGAATCGCTGCTTATACCCGAGTGTTTGCCCCCCATGACTCCTGCAAGAGCCAAGGCGCGGCGACTATCAGCGATGACAATGTCGTCCTTGGAGAGAGAAAGCACTGTATCATCCAAAAGCGTGAGCGCTTCATTTTTCTTGGCATCCCGGACCACAATACCTCCTTTGGGAATATGAGCGGCATCAAAAGCATGGATCGGCTGGCCTGTCTCAAGCATGAGGTAATTGGTAAGATCCACTACTGGACTAATAGGCCGGAGTCCCGAAAGCAAGAGCCTCACCTCTGCTATAAGCGGCGTTGGGGCAAGTACAAGTTTAGGGAGGGCAAGTGCGATATAGCGGCCAGAGCGCTCCGTTTTCAGTGTTACTTTTGGTGCCTTACCACCCTTTCTGAGCCGATACGATGCCTTGCTCATAGGTTTGAGGAAAGCAGGCTCACTCCCCTCCAAAGCAGCGATCTCATGAGCCAAACCCCGATAAGAAAGAGCATCACAACTTCGATCGGGCAAAATCTTGATGTCCATCACTACATCATCCAAACCAGCATACAGAGCAAAATCCTTACCAATCGGAGCATCTGCTGGAAGAACGAGGATACCAGTGTGGTCACTCCCTATTCCGAGCTCCTTGGCTGAACAGATCATTCCAGATGATTTCACCCCCCTGAGCTCTGTCTCTTTGATCACGATGCCATCAGGCAACTTGGCACCAGGAAGTGCCACCGCAACCTTTTGATGAAGGGCGAGGTTGGGAGCACCACAAACAATTTCACGAGTATCCTTCTTCCCGATGGATACCTTGGCTACTCGCAAGCGATCGGCATTGGGGTGCTGCACAACCGAAACTACTTTGCCCACAACAACATTTTGGAGCCCATGCTGATACTGTTCGAAAGACTCCACCTCAAACGCATGCGTCAACAAGAGCTCTGCCAATTTTTCAGGTGAGCGTTTGGTACCAGAGAGTTCCTTGAGCCAAGAATAACTAAAGAGCATACGAAATGATTAATTAAAACCAAACCTCTCAAAACGAGATTTACACTGATACCAATTTCCTTCTTTAAATTGCCATGTCTTCCATACCATCCCCCGCTCCGTTGATCGTTTTTCTATCGGGATATTGAAACTATCGAGCGCTTCTGGAGGAATAGCCTTGCATACCGGCCAAATAAAAACCGCTATCACTCCCACAAAAATTATCACTACAACAAACCATTTCATAGAGAAGACTAGAATTGCCTTATAAAGCGTAAGTCACCCGACATGAGGAGGCGGATATCGGTAATCTTGTATTTCATCATCGCCAACCGAGTAAGACCAAATCCCCACGCAAAGCCCTGGTACTGATTGCGTTTGTAACCAGCTGCCATGAGTACATTTTGATGCACCATACCTGCGCCACCGATCTCAAGCCAGCCAGTTCCTTTGCACACTGGGCACCCCGCGCCATTACAGAGGAGACAATTCACATCGAACTCAAATGATGGTTCGGTAAACGGAAAGAAGCTTGGCCGGAGACGAACCTCTACTTTTTTCCCAAAGAAAGCAGTGAAGAACGTTTCTGCTAAATGTTTGAAATTAGCTACCGAAACCGTATCCCCTACTACCAAACACTCAAACTGGTGAAAAGTGTGTTCGTGCGAGGCGTCGGTCGCTTCATTGCGAAAAATTCTCCCTGGAATAACAATTTGAAACGGTGGCGTATGCGTCTCCATGTAGCGCACCTGTACCGATGAGGTATGCGTCCGGGGAAAATATTTTTGCTTTCCCCACTCACCTTCAAGCCAGAATGCATCCTGCATATCACGAGCTGGATGATCAGGAGGGAAATTGAGGGCGTCAAAGTTGTACCACTCGCTCTCCACCTCTGGCCCATCAGCTATAGCGAAACCCATCGAAGTAAAAATATCCTCAATCTCATGTTCGATCTGAGTAATCGGATGAAGATGACCAATACTTGATCCGTGCCCTGGAAGTGTCACGTCTATCTCTTTCCCGAGCGCATTTTCCCCCGACTGCTCAAGCAAAAATTTTTTCTCTTCAAACCGTGTCAGGAGTTCTTGTTTGGCCTGATTTCCAAAAATACCCACTGCCTTCCGCTCTTCAGCAGGGAGGTCCTTGAGCCCCTTGAGGAGGGTATTGAATTCGCTCTTTCGGCCAAGATAAAGATTCTCCCATTCTTTGAGAGTCCCGATACTCGTAGCTGCCGTCAGTCGGTCAAGGGCTTCGCTATGGAGGGTTTTCAGTCGTTCAAGCATCATGCTGTCATTTTATCCGAAGCCAGGCCACCGGTCAAAGTATCATTTTTTGGAGCAATTATCGAATGTCTTTTTTCCAAATTCCTGCATAATATTCCCCCGTTTCAGACTGACTCTTTTCTCTTGCCGTCTCAGTCGCTAAATAAGCACATCGTTCAATTTCTGGGTCAACCATTTTCATCCTAGGATCTAATGGTCTTGGAATTTGTAATATATAAAAATGGGTCTAATGTATTCTCTTAGGTGTTTTTTCTTCTCTGAGAGGCGCGGATTTTCCC